>CAYLSK010000209.1:154-2553 GCA_964385975.1 uncultured Anaerolineaceae bacterium
CGGCCGTCGAGTTCCGACGGGGCGAGCATGCTGCCGGCGTGTCGCAGGAGGATCCGCGCCTCCAGCCGGCGGCCGTCGAGTTCCGACGGGGCGAGCATGCTGCCGGCGTGTCGCAGGAGGATCCACCGTCCCAGCCGGCCGCCGTCGAGTTCCGCAAGCATGCTCCGGGCGCCGGTCCGTAGGGGAGGTACCGAAGGTTCTTTCGACCTTAGCTGATGAGCCGGCCCGGCGGGCCGGCTCATCAGCGCCGGGTCCTCGCCGTAGCCTTCGTATCTTCGTCCCAACGGACATCCTGGGGCACGGCAACCACCGGCCCAAGGTCCCAGCGCACCCCGATCGCGTTCATCTCCACGGCGGATAGGCATCGACCATCTGGTACTTGGCATCGGGTGTGTTCTGTGGAGGAACGCCGTCGCCCCCGCTCAGCACGGATCCGAGGAGGAAGTGAGCGACGCCGGCCGGATCGACCGAACCACTCTCGAGCTGGGTCATCTGGCGCGGCGGACGCGAGAATGCCACCTGGGCACAGATCTGGGCAGCATCCGGCGAGTATGGTGGACCAGCGTCCGCTGGTCGCCAGAGCCAGCGGTCACATCGGTCGGCGGACCGGACGTCAGCCCAGGTCAGCCCTCGGAGCGGCCGCCGTGCCGGGCCAGCCGCTCGCCGGGCAGCGCGATCCTGGCTGGGCCAGGCCGCTGAGCGTGGCTCGAGCGCGCGACGTCCGGTCGTCCCTGGCCGCCCACCGGACGCGGGACGGGGTGTTGGCCGGGTCGAGGTCCCTGCGGCGGGCGGCCGGAGGGCTGGTTCCCGATTCCCTGGCCCGGACGACGCTGGGCTGCATGACCGCCGCGCATCGGAGCCGAGTGAAATGGGGCTCCGGGCCGCGGAGCACCGTTCGGTCGCGGCGCCCCCGTTGGCCGGGGTGCCCCGATTTGCCGGGGTGCGCCGGTTGGACGCGGCGCGCCGGTTGGACGCGAGGCGCCCACCGGGTGCTGGCCGACCATCGGCCGACGGCCGCTCATCTGATGTTGACCGCCCATCGGGCGGGCACCGCCGAGGCCGCCGCGCAGGATCGGTTCCGGGCGGATTCTCGGGTCGGGCTCGAAGCCTTCGATGACCTCGCTCGGGATGGCGTGGCCCAGAACCCCTTCGATGTCGCGCAGCAGCTTCAGCTCGTCGACGCAGACGAGCGAGACGGCGTCGCCGTCAACCCCCGCGCGCCCGGTCCGACCGATCCGGTGGACGTAGTCCTCTGGAACCATCGGGAGCTCGAAGTTGACGACGTGCGGCAGCGCGTCGATGTCGATGCCGCGGGCGGCGACCTCCGTCGCGACCAGGACGGCGAAGCGGCCGGCCTTGAAGTCGGCCAACGCGCGGATTCGCTGGGGCTGGCTCTTGTTGCCATGGATCGCCGTGGCCAGGATGCCGTCGTGCTCGAGTTGGGTGGCAAGGCGGTTGGCACCGTGCTTGGTCCGGGTGAAGACCAACGCCTGATCGATCCGCCCGCTCCGGATGAGGTGACTGAGAAGCTCGCGCTTCCGCTCGCGATCGACCGGATGGATGACCTGCGTGACGAGCTCGGTGGCCATGTTGCGAGGCGACGCCTGGACCGAGGCCGGGTTGTCGAGCAGGCCGTCGGCAAGCCGCCGGATCTCGTCCGAGAAGGTGGCCGAGAAGAGCAGGTTCTGGCGCCGCGGCGGCAGGACGGCCAGCACCTTGCGGATGTCGCGGATGAAACCCATGTCGAGCATCCGGTCAGCCTCGTCGAGGACGAGGATCTCGACGTGCGACAGGTCGATCGTCCGCTGGTTGAGGTGGTCCAGCAACCGGCCCGGCGTGGCGACCACGATCTCGGGGCCGGCGCGCAGGGCGCGGACCTGCGGGTCGAATCCGACGCCGCCGTAGATGGTCGTCGAGCGGATGGGGTTCTGCGCGCCGTAGGTGCGGACCATCTGCTCGACCTGCAGGGCGAGCTCGCGGGTTGGAGCCAGGATCAAGGCACGCACGTGGCGCTGCCCATCGCGTCGCGACCCGTGGAGGAGCTGGATCATCGGCAGGACGAAGGCAGCGGTCTTCCCGGTGCCGGTCTGGGCGCCGGCGAACAGGTCTCGACCGGCGAGGACGAGCGGGATCGCCTGGGTCTGGACGGGGGTTGGTTCCGTGTAGCCCTCGTGGGCAACGGAACGGAGAAGCTCGGGCGACAGCCCGAGACGATCGAATGACATGAAGGAGACGCTCCTGACGGGGCCCTCCCGCAGCGTGCGGGGCCCGGTCTGGGCGTGAGTGTGGATCGGGGTCGGACGGGTGTGAGACCGGGGCGCTGACCGGAGCGCCCATCGAGCACGAGTGGCCCGCAGCATACACGATGCGCGCCGGACGGGTCGCCGGGCTGTCGTCAG
>CAYLSK010000209.1:2653-4231 GCA_964385975.1 uncultured Anaerolineaceae bacterium
CCAGGGCGGGCAGGCGGTTCGTTCATTTCATCTGAGGCAAGAATCCGACCTCGGCTTGCCTGAGATGCAACCATCGTCGCCCAAGCGGCTGGGCAGGTGGTTTTGGGCGGATCAGCCGGCGAGTTTCTTGCGTGGGGTGCAACTGGGCGGCCCACCGTGTCGCCCGATTGCGTCTGACGGAAACCATGAGCCAATCGGACGGGCGCGAATACCACCGAGCGACAGTGATTGCATTTCATGCAAGTCGGCCGTCCGCCGCGGCAAGCCGCCGCGCTGACGACCTCGACGCGGCGCTCCGTCAGTCCTTGCGCTCGAGGATCGGTCGTGCCGTCTCCGGATCGTCCACCACGAACGCGAACATCGCTCGATCGCCCCAGCGTCCCAGGAACAGGTGGCCGTAGATGTTCACATCGGCGTCGGCGAGGGCTCGCGACAGCCGAGCCATGCCTCCTGGTCGGTCTTCGACCTCGGCCAGGATGGACTCGCCCTCGATGTAGGTATAGCCACCGTCGTCGAGGACCGCTTTGGTCGTCTCGTCGTCGGCGGTCGTCATGATCACGTGGCCGCTATCGCCCATGCTGCCGCCGCCGATCGCCCGGAGGTCGACGCCGCGCGCGGCCAGGGCCTCGGCCAGGGTCGCCATGGCTCCGGGCTCGTTCTTCAGCTGGACAACGAACTGCTTGGCCATGGAATCCTCCGCGGTCGTGGGGACGTGATTCTACGGGCCCGAGGCTGCCCATGCTACGGTCCGAGCCAGTCCCTGAAACGCGGGATAGACTCGTGACCTCCATCGCCTCCGATCTGCCGGCCGCAGTGGTCGCCGCGCTCGACACCGCGACCCCCGACCCGGGCACCCGAGCCACGACGGTCGCGGCGGGCATTCCCTGGTCGTCGATCGCATGGGGCGACCCCGATGACCGGACACTCCTGCTGATCCATGGCGTCACCGCATCCGCCCGGATCTGGTGGCGGATCGCACCGGCGCTCGCCGCGACGGGTCGGCGGGTCACAGCGGTCGATCTGCCCGGACATGGTCAAACGGGCAACTGGTTGGGTCACCACCGCTTCCGCGACAATGCGATCGACCTGGCTGAGTGGATCAACGAGGCCGGCCTCGCCTCGGCGGGACTGCAGATTGTCGGCCACAGCTATGGCGCGATGACCGCCGCGGCCCTTCCCCGTGCCGGCATCCGACCGGCCACGCTTGTCCTGCTCGACCCGCCAGGGGTGCCCCTCGCGCGGATCGCGCAGATGGCCGGCGACCCCTCCGAGCAGCCGAATCGGGACATGACCGAGGCCATCGCCACGCTCACGGCAGCCAACCCAACCTGGTCGGCCGGGGACGTCCAGGCGAAGGCCGAAGCTCTGGTCCAGCTCGATCTGGACGCGGCCCACGCGATCCTGCTCGAGAACGGCGACTGGGACGGCGGCCTTGCGGACCTTTTGGATCCGGCCGCCGGCGGGATTCCGACCTGGATCGTGCGGGGCGATCCGGACGCCGGCGGGTTGCTCCCTGGCTCGAACCTGTCAGCACTCAAGGCAAGGGTCGGGGCTGACCGTGTGATCACCCTGATCGGC
>CAYLSK010000210.1:0-4198 GCA_964385975.1 uncultured Anaerolineaceae bacterium
AGCTCGTCGGCGGTATCGGACCTGCGTCGACGGCGCGCGCTGCCGCCTTCTACGCCTCGACCCTGGACGCGGAGATCGTGGCCATGAGCAGCGCCGAGGCCGCCGAATTCGCCAAGCTGGCCGAGACGACCTATCGAGACGTCAACATCGCCCTCGCCAACGAATTCGCCAACTACGCGGACCGGGCCGGCGTGGACATCCTGGAGGTCATCGCGGCCGCCAACAGCCAGCCATACAGCCACATCCACCAGCCCGGGATCGGCGTCGGCGGCCACTGCATCCCGGTCTACCCGCACTTCCTGCTCAGCCGCGCACCCGAGCTGACGCTGGTGGACGCGTCGCGCAAGGCCAACGACGGCCAGGTGGACCGTGCGATCGCGACGCTCGATACGGCGTTGGGCGGCCTCGACGGAGTCGAGGTGTTGGTACTGGGCTTGACCTATCGGGATGGGGTCAAGGAGCTGGCTTACTCGCGCGCGTTGCCGCTGATCTCGGGGCTGCAGGCGCGCGGCGCTCGGGTCTTGGCCTACGACCCGCTCCTCTCCGAGGCTGAGATCGCCCAGACCGGGGCCGCGCCGTGGTCGTGGGGAAGTGCGGTGCCGACGGTCCGGGCAGTCGTCACCCAGACTGCCGATCCGCTGTGGGCCTCGTTGGATCCGGCGTGGTTCCCGGGGCTTGCGGTCGTCCTCGACGGCCGCAACTCGCTCCGCGACCTGGTGCTACCAGATCGCGTCGGCTACCTCGGGATCGGGGTTCCAAGGCGGACTGGCAGATAAGGTTCGCATCAGCGCGTTCGCGTGACAGGACTTGAATCCGCACCCGCTCGAACGTCTGTGCGATCTTGCGGTAAGCCCTCGGGCTGGCGCTCCTCCTGTGGGGTGGCTCACGTGATCACGGCTTGACAGGACAGATCGAGATGGCTATATAGGCCACATGGGAACGACCACGATTACAGAAGCCAAGAATCGGCTCAGCGCGCTCATCGACCGAGTGCAGGCTGGCGAGAGCATCGTCATCCTGGAGCGTGGACGGCCGGTTGCACGCCTCGAGCCGATCGTGGGGCAAACAGACCCGACAGGCCGCTTGGCGCGGCTCGAGCGGGCCGGCATCATCAAGATCGGGGCAGCGGCTCCGCCGATGGAGCTCATGCGTCGACCTGGCCCAGAGCTCGCTCACGGGGCCAGCGCTGTGGCCGCTGTCATCGAAGAGCGGCGCTCGAGTCGATGAGGTTTTGGGACACCTCGGCACTCGTCCCGCTGTTCGTGTCCGAGCCGTCGAGTCTGGCGGCTCGGAAGGAATTCGCACGGGACTCAGAGGTGGTCGTCTGGTGGGTAACCGAGTCGGAGTGCGTTTCGGCCCTGGCGCGACTTGAGCGTGATGGCGACCTCACTGCGACCTCGATCGTTGAGGCGCTCGATCGACTCAACGAGCTATCGATGGGCTGGCGCGAGGTCCAGCCGGTACGGCGAGTTCGCCAGGTCGCGACACGGCTGCTCCGGGTCCACCCACTTCGTGCCGCAGATGCCCTGCAACTGGGCGCAGCCATCGTCGCCTCCGAGGACCAGCCCGCGACCCTTCCCTTCGTCACGCTAGACGACCGGCTCGCTCAAGCAGCCGAACGGGAAGGCTTCGTGGTCGTCCGGCCGGATCGCGCCGCCTGACAGCGAAGCGGCAGAACCCGCCACCACCTCTCGCCCGCTAGTCTTTGGCCGTGCGAATCGTCAGCGTCGTCGGCACGCGGCCGCAACTCATCAAGGCCGCCGCGCTGTCGCCGGCGCTGCGAGCGCGGCACGAGGAGATCCTCGTCGATACCGGCCAGCACTACGACGACGAGATGGCCGGCAGCTTCTACCGAGAGCTGGGGTTGACCGAGCCCGATCACGAGCTGCGGGTTGGCCGCGGCTCGCACGGCGAGCAGACGGCCGCCATGCTCATGCGCCTCGAGCCGATCCTCGTCGACCGCCGGCCGGACGCCGTCCTGGTCTACGGCGACACGAACTCGACGCTGGCCGGCGCGCTCGTCGCCTCGAAGCTCGGGATCCCGGTCGCGCACGTTGAGGCCGGCCTCCGCAGCTTCGATCGACGGATGCCCGAGGAGATCAATCGCATCGTCGCGGACCATCTGTCGCGCTGGCTCTTCGCCCCGACACCCACCGCGGTCGAGAATCTCCGCGCCGAAGGCATCACCAACGGCGTCGTCCTGGTCGGGGACCTGATGCAGGACCTGGCGGCGCGGATCGGTCGCGATGTCATCGGAACGGACGTGCTTGGCGCCGTGAGCCGGCGCCTGGCGGAGACCACCCCTGGCCTTGACCTCCAGCCGGGGTCGTACCTCTTTGCGACCGTCCACCGAGCCGAAAATCGCGAACCGGACGCGCTCCGAGCCTGGGCCGCGCTGATCGGCCGGGTCGCGCGCGACGACCGGCCGGTGATCCTGGCGATCCACCCTGGAACCCGCCTCGCCCTCGAACGAGAGGGGATCGTTCTGGCACCGAACGTCCGGCTCGTCGACCCGCAGGGCTATCGAACCTCGCTCGCGCTCCAGATCCACGCCGCCGCCGTGATCACCGATTCGGGCGGCGTCCAGCGCGAATCGGCCTGGCTCGGCGTTCCCTGCATCGTCCTGCGCGGCACCACCGAGTGGTTGGAAGCGGTCGCCAACTCCGGCGGGCGGATGGTGGTCGTCGGTCTCGACGGCGACAAGGCGGAGGCGGCGCTCGCCGAGCTGGCACCGCCAGATCGTGCAACGGCGCTCGCAAAGGATCGGGCTGCCGCCTTCGACCTTGCACCAGCCGGCGCCGCCGAGGCGATCGTGGCCGCGCTGGAAGCCGCCGAATGACGGAGCCGGGGCCAGCCCGACTGCGGGTCGTGATGTTCGTCTACAACGACGTCAGCCGCGACTCGCGAGTCCTGCGCGAAGCGAAGAGCCTGGCCGACGCCGGCTTCACGGTGACGGTGATCGGTCGCCCGCGCAGCCCGGACGCGCGTTCGATCACCCGCGAGCAGCACGATGGATTCACGATCCTGCTGGTCCCGATGCCGCATACGTGGCGGACCTGGTGGTACCGCTTCCGGAAGCCGTGGCGAATGCGCGGCTGGGTCGGCCGCCGCTTCGTGGTCGCCCTTCGTCGCGGCCCGGCCGGCTGGCCGAAGGCGGTCGCCTTCGTGGGGGTCGGCATCGGGATGGTCGCGCTCTCGGTGATTCGACTCCCGTTCATCGCGATCTCGGGCGGGCTCGACCAGACCAAGCACGACTCGACCTTCGACTGGCTCATGCGCTGGCGATTCGGCGTGCTCGGCTGGGCGGGGACGGCCGCCGCCGCCGCGCCGACCGCGGACGTCTACCACGGCCACGACCTGACCGGCCTGCCGGCAGCTGTAAAGGCCCGCGAACGCCAGAGCGGCCTTGTCGTCTACGACAGTCACGAGTCGTTCATGGATTCCGGCTCGAATGACACCCGTCCACGCTGGGCCAAGGCGATCATGCGCCGATACGAGCGCAAGCTCGCCGGCCAGGCCACGGCATTGGTCACGGTCAATCGATCGCTTGGCGAGCTGCTTGGGTCTCGCCTCGGCCTGTCCCGAGTCGTGGTCGTGTACAACACCCCAGCCCGCTGGGAGCCACCAGCCGAGCCGCCGGACCTGCTCCGCCGGGCCACCTCATTGACCCCGGAGACCCCGGTCGCGCTCTATCACGGCGCGTTCTCGCCGCACCGGGGCCTGGAAGAGCTCGCCGAGGCGCTGCGCGTCCCTGGCATGCATGCGGTTCACGCGGTCTACCTCGGGTACGGTGGCCTCGAGGAGGCGCTCCGTGAGATGGCACAGGATCCGACCTTCGGCGGTCGGCTCCACGTGCTCAAGGCCGTGCCGCCAGACGTCCTGCCGGCCTGGGTCGCCTCGGCCGACGTTGGCGTGATGGCCATCCAGGCAAGCACGCTCAACCACCGGCTCTCGAGCCCGAACAAGCTGTTCGAATCGATCGCGACCGGGCTCCCCGTCGTCGTCAGCGACTTCGTCGAGATGCGCCGGATCGTCCTCGATGACCCGGACGGGCCGCTCGGAGCGGTGTGCGATCCGGCCGAACCAGCGTCGATCGCCGTGGCAATCCGTTCCATCCTCGACCTGGACCCCGCCGAGCGGGCCGACCTGCGGGCGCGCTGCCTTCGAGCGGCCCACGACCGCTGGAACTGGGAGACCG
>CAYLSK010000211.1:0-4098 GCA_964385975.1 uncultured Anaerolineaceae bacterium
TGTTGACCGCGATGGCCGTCCTCGGCGGGTCGCTGGAACGATTCGCGACCGAGGTCCGCAACCTCCAGCACACCGAGATCGGGGAGCTCCAGGAGCCATTCAAGGCCGGCCAGAAAGGCTCGTCGGCGATGCCTCACAAGCGCAACCCGATCCTGGCTGAGCGGATCTCCGGGCTGGCCCGCCTCCTACGCGGGTATGCGCACACCGCGCTCGAGGACCAGCCCCTCTGGCACGAGCGCGACATCAGCCACAGCAGCGCCGAGCGGGTGATCCTGCCCGACGCTACGATCGTGCTGGACTACATGCTGGTGCGCATGACCGGCCTGGTCGAGGGGTTGATCGTTCGCCCGGAGCGGATGCGCGAGAACATTGCCCGCGGGCTGGGCCTGCACGCCTCGTCTCGCGTCTTGGGGGTCCTGCTCGAGAACGGACTCCCTCGCGAGGAGGCGTATGCGATCGTCCAGCGCGCGGCGCTGCGAGCGGCCGATGATCGCGTCCCGCTGCGCGACCTCCTGGCGGTGGATCCGGGCGTCGCCCAGAGGCTGTCGCTGGCGCAGCTGGACGCCTGCTTCGATGACGCCAGGTTCCTGGTGCACGCGCCTGCGGTGATCGAGCGGCTCGACCGGCTCAGCGATGCCCTGGCGGCGCGAAACGCGCCGGTGAGTGCGAGCGTGTCCAGTGCTGGCTGACGCGTACCTCCGCTCGGGCAAGGTCCGCGACCTGCACATGCTCAATGACGGCCGGCTCCTGCTGGTCGCCTCCGACCGGATCTCCGCCTTCGATGTGGTATTGCCGACACTGATCCCCGACAAGGGGCGGGTGCTGACGGGGCTCTCCCGCTTCTGGTTCGTCGAGACCGCCGCGATCGTCCCGAACCACCTGCTCGACACCGACCCGGCCGTCCTGACCAGGACGTTCAGCGCCGAGCTGCGATCCACTGGCTACGAACCGCCCGACTTCGGGTCCCTGGACCCGATCCGGGGCCGGATCATGATCTGCCGTCCGGCACAAGTCGTCCCGATCGAGGCGGTCGTCCGCGGCTACCTCGCCGGCTCCGGCTGGAGGGAGTACCGCGAGCGCGGGACCGTCTGCGGCATCGCCTTGCCCCCGGGCCTGCGCGAGAGCGACCGCCTGCCGGAACCGATCTTCACCCCGGCGACGAAGGCCGAGCAAGGCGAGCACGACGAGAACGTCAGCTTCGATGGGATGGTCGAGCACATCGCGGCAGGTCGGATCGGCTCGATGGAAAGTGCTGGTCCGCTGGCCGAGGCGATCCGCGACCGGGCGCTGCGGCTGTATCGCTACGGTGCGGCGGTGGCGGCACGCCGCGGGATCCTGCTCGCTGACACGAAGTTCGAGTTCGGATTGGCCGGCGAACCGTTGACGCCATCGGATCCCGGTCCCCCCGAAGAGTGGCTGGCAACCGCTCCCCGCGCGCAGCCACCGGATCAGTGGTTTCCCGGGCGGCTCGAGGACAACCTCATCCTGATCGACGAGGTCATGACTCCGGACTCCTCGCGCTTCTGGGACGCCGCCGCCTACGAGCCCGGCCGGCCGCAGGCGAGCTTCGACAAGCAGTTCGTCCGCGACTGGCTGGAGACGCAGCCCTGGGACAAGACCGCACCCGGGCCGGCCTTGCCGCCCGATGCCATCGAGGGCACGCGCGCGCGCTACATCGAGGCCTACGAACGGATCACCGGCGCCAGCTTCGCCCGCTACCTCCAGGAGGACGTGATCGCCCCATGACCAGCTTCCGGTTCGCGGTCAACGTGACGCCCAAGCCCGGCATCCTCGACCCGCAGGGGCGTGCGGTCGAGGGGAGTCTCGGCCACCTCGGGATCGTCGGTGTGAGCGCCGTTCGCGTCGGTCGACGGGTGGAGCTGACCATCGACGCGTTCGACGAGTCGGCCGCGCGCTCGGTCGTCGAGCAGCTCGCGCGCGAGCTCCTCTCCAATCCGCTGATCGAGGCCTACGACGTCGAGCCGATCGGTGCGACGTCGTCGATCACCAGCGCCGATCCGGCGGAGGAGGGCTGACGTGCCGGTGCGGATCGGGGTCGTCGTGTTTCCCGGCAGCAACTGCGATCGCGACACCGTCCACGCGCTGGATCTCGCCGGTGCCGAGCCGGTCGTCCTGTGGCACGAACAGGCGTCGCTCGATGGTGTCGCGGCGGTCATCCTCCCCGGCGGTTTCGCCTACGGCGACTACCTGCGGGCCGGCGTGATCGCTCGGTTCAGCCCGATCATGCGGGCCGTTGCGGCGTTCGCGAAAGGCGGCGGTCTGGTCCTCGGCATCTGCAACGGCTTCCAGGTCCTGGCCGAGGCCGGTCTCGTGCCGGGCGCCCTGTTGCGCAACACGTCGCTGCGCTTCGCCGGGCGGGATGTGGCGATCGCGCCCGAGCGGCTGGACACGGCCTTCACCCACGCGCTCGACGCCCGTCGGCCGCTGAGGATGCCGGTGGCCCACGGCGAAGGCTGCTACTACGCGGACGACGCGGCGCTCGACGAGCTGGAGCGCGTGCGACAGGTCATCTTCCGCTATGTCGACGCGTCAGGAGCGAACGCCGGGCCTGGCAACCCCGCCAACCCGAACGGCTCACTGCGAGCGATCGCCGGGATCATCAGCGCAGCCGGCAACGTGGCCGGACTGATGCCACACCCGGAGCGGGCCGCCGAGGCGATCCTCGGCTCGGATGACGGGATGGGCATCCTCCGCTCCGTGGTCGAGAGTGCCGCGAGAATGTCCGGTTCCATGAATCCGGTCGAGGTGGGCGCTCGATGACGGTCGTCGACGTGCCCCTCGAGCCGCTCCATCGCCGGCTCGGTGTGACCGACGACGAGCTCGAGGCGATCCGCGACCGACTCGGCGGGCGCGACCCGAACGACCTCGAGCTCGCCATGTTCAGCGTGATGTGGAGCGAGCACTGCTCGTACAAAAGCTCGAAGCCGTTGCTCCGGACCCTGCCGACCGAAGGTCCGGGCGTCGTCGCCGGTCCGGGTGAGAACGCCGGCGTCATCTCGATCGGGGACGGGTTGGCCGTCGCCTTCAAGATCGAGTCGCACAACCACCCGTCGGCGGTCGAGCCGTACCAGGGCGCCGCGACCGGCGTCGGTGGGATCCTCCGCGACATCTTCACGATGGGCGCTCGGCCGATCGCGGTGCTCGATGCGCTGCGCTTCGGCGACCCGGCCGACGCGAGAACCCGCCACCTGGTCGATGGCGTCGTGCGCGGCGTCGGCGGTTACGGGAATTGCGTCGGGGTACCGACGGTCGGCGGGGAATTGGTCTTCGATCCGAGCTACTCGGGCAACCCGCTGGTCAACGTGATGGCGATCGGCCTTCTCCAGGAGCGACAGCTGACCCTGGCGTCGGCGCCGGGGCCTGGGAACCTCGTCGTCCTGTACGGCTCGACGACCGGACGTGACGGGATCGGTGGTGCGTCCGTCCTGGCCAGCGCCACCTTCAGCGATGACGACCCGTCCAAGCGGCCCTCCGTCCAGGTCGGCGACCCATTCGCCGAGAAGTTGCTGATCGAGGTATCGCTGGAGCTGATCGAGCGGGGCCTGGTCGAAGGCCTCCAGGACCTGGGCGCCGGCGGGATCACCTGCGCGACCTCGGAGACGGCCGATCGAGCGGGGACCGGCATCGTGGTCGATCTCGACGCGATTCCGCGCCGGGAGCCCGGTCTCGCGCCCTTCGAGGTGATGATCTCCGAGTCCCAGGAGCGGATGTGCGCCGCGGTCCGGCCGGACCACTGGCCGGCCGTTCGCGAAGTGTGTCAACGCTGGGGCTTGCCGGTCGCGATCATCGGCCGGGTAACCGACGACGGCGACATCGCCATCGTGGCGGGCGGAGTGGGCCCGGACGGTCGGCCCGGCCCCGGGTCTCGCGAACTGGCCCGTATCCCGGCCCGGGCGCTGACCAGCGACGCCATCATCCACGGCAGGATCGCGACGCCGCCGACCCATCGACGCGAGGCGCCCGCGCCGGGTGCCCCGGCCTCGGTCAGCGACCGCCTTCCCGAGCGCGGCATGGATCCCGGTGCCGTCCTGCTGGCGCTGCTCGGGTCGGCCAACCTGTCGTCGCGCCGGGCGGTCT
>CAYLSK010000212.1:0-4077 GCA_964385975.1 uncultured Anaerolineaceae bacterium
GCGGGGTCCATCTGGGTCGCGAATTACGGGACCGCCGACCAGCCTGGTGGCGTGATCAGCCGGATCGACCCAGCGACGAACTCCGTAGTTGCCGCGGTTCCCGTGGGTATCAATCCGGGCTTCGTCGCCTTCGGTGGCGGGTATCTCTGGGTCGCGATGATCGGGGAAGCGTCGGCTATCCAGGTCGACCCGCAGACGAACACCGTCAAGAACCGCATCGACGTCGGTTCCAAGTCCTGGGGCATCGGTGCGTCTGACCACGCGGTCTGGGTCGTCCATCCGACTGTCGTCGGCGCCGATCCCATCGCCGCCCTTCCCGGGACGGTCACCAGGATCAACTTCTGATCCGATCCGGTGCCCCTCCTAGCCCGGAGGGGCACCGGGACTCGTTCAGGTAAGCCGACTGCCCTCCACGAATTGGGCAAGCGCCCAATGCCTCATGCACTGACTTAGACCGACGGTCGCCCCAAGGCCGGCATCACGCCGGCTCCCACCGATGGGGCGACGATGACAATCGAGCTCATTCCCGACAAGCTAATCGAATCCGCGTATGCGATCCATGCGGGCCCACTCCTTCGCCGGCTCACGGCATCGACTCGAGATGTGCCGGCCGCCGAGGACCTCACCCAGGAGGCGTTCGTCCGGCTCGTCATCGAAGTCCGAGCCGGCCGCGTCCCAGACGACATCGGCGCATGGCTCCATCGGGTCGGCTATAACCTGGCCACAAGCCGAGGCCGAAGAATCACCGTCGCCGAGCGCCGGAACGGCGAGATTGCGCCGCCTGGTTGCGCGCCCTCACCGGAGCTGTTGGCGGTCGAGGCGGAGAGGCATGGTTCGCTCCGCATCGCGTTGTCGGAGCTAAGACCCACGGATCGCCGCGTTCTGATCCTGGCCGCGCAGGGATATCGAGGTCCTGAGATCGCTCAGTCGATCGGACGCACCGATGCCGCCACCCGCACCTTGTTGTGCCGGGCTCGGACGAAGGTTCGTGGCCGGATGATTCAAGCTGGCGCCACCTGACCGACTGCGTATGATCGGCTGCAGTGGACCATGCGGCCGGCGCGACCCAGTTCATCGGACGGGCGGCCGAGCTTGCACGCCTGGAGCAGGCTGCCGCCCGCGCGGACGAAGGCAGAGGCGGCGCCATCATCGTCGGTGGCGAAGCAGGGATCGGCAAGACCCGGCTGCTCGAACGGTTTGCGGCGACCGCCCGCGACCATGGCGCGCAGGTGCTCGTCGGCGCATGCCTCGAGTTCGGCGGTCGCGGGGTGCCGTTCGCGCCATTCGTGGAGGCGTTTCGGACGCTGGCCAGGTCGGTTGAGCGAGCTCGCCTGCCGGCGCTGCTGGGACCGGGTCGGCTCGGGCTGGCCCGCCTCCTGCCCGAGCTGGCGGAACGCCCCGTCGAGGTCGCCGACGGTCTGGAGCTCGATCGGAACGCCCAGGCTCGACTCTTTGAAACGGTTCTCGGTGTCGTCGAACGCCTTGGCCGGACGACGGCCGTCGTCCTCATCGTGGAGGACCTCCAGTGGGCGGACGAGGACACCCGGGACCTCCTCTCCTACCTCGTCCGGCACCTGCGCTCATCGCACGTCCTGATGGTCCTGTCGGTGCGAACCGACGACATCGACCGACATGACGCGCTCGTTCGATTCCTCGGGGAGCTCGAGCGTGACGACGGGGTCGATCGAGTCGAGCTCCGGACGCTCCGGCGCGACGAGCTCGGGGAGATGCTGGCAACCTCGTACGGAGAACCCTTGCCGGCCGACCTGCTCGACGACGTCCTGGCGCGAAGTGGCGGAAATCCCTTCTATGCCGAGCAGCTGCTGGCCATGGTGCAAGCCGGCGGGTCAGAGCTGCCGCCGCAACTCCATGACGTGCTGCTGGCACGCCTCGCCGACCTGTCATCCGCGGCCCAGGAGGTGGTTCGCGCGGCCGCAGCTGCCGGTCCGCGTTTCGATGATGAGCTGCTCGCAGGTGTGTTGGATGCGCCCTACGCCAAGATCGAAAACGCGCTTCGAGAGGCGATCGACGCAGGGATCCTGGCGTTCGTCCACGATTCGCCCGATCGTCCCGGCTACGCGTTCCGGCACGCCCTCATTCGCGAGGTCGCCTACGGACAGCTGCTCGCGGGCGAGCGCGTTCGCCTGCACGCGAGTTTCGCCCGTCGATTGCTGGAACGGCGGGAGGGTGGTGGTGATCGAGCGCCAGCTGCGGAGCTCGCCTATCACCTCGATGCGGCGCAGGACTATCGACTGGCGGTTCCGGCACTGGTCCACGCCGCCGCCGAGGCCGAGCAAGCCTTCGGGTTCGGCCTCGCCCGTCGCCTGTACGAGCGAGCATTGGAGCTCTTGGACCGAACCGGCCTCGACCTGGGATCGGATGGTGTCGACCGCGCCTTGGTGATGCAGCGGGCCGCCGAGTGCGCCCTGTTGACCGGGGCGCATGGTCGAGCAATTGAGCTGGGTCGAGCGGCGATTGCGCTTCTGGAGCAGGCCGACCCGCCCGATCCGGCTCGCCTCGGCGCGCAGCACGACCGGCTCCGTTGGTATCTCTGGGAGGCGGGCGACCACGTGGCGGCGGAGGCAGCCGTCGCCGAGGCACTCCGGTTGATCCCAGCCCAACCGCCTTCCAGTGCCCGGGCGCGAGCCCTGGGGCAGGCCGCCGGCCTCCGAATGTACGCGGGCGACCTGGCGGCGGCGTCCGAGCTGGCCCTGCAGGCGATCGAGGTAGCACTGGACGCCAACGCCCCGGCGGAGGAAGCGTTCGCTCGCGGCATCCTCGGTTGGTGTCAGGCGGTGTCGGGCGACGTCGATCGTGGGATCGCGACGTTTCAAGGTGGGCTAGCGATCGCCGAACGGCTCGGCGGCCCTGAAGGGATTGCCCTTGGCCACGCGAACGAGGCGGCCCTCCTCGACCGCGTCGGTCGGACCGAGTCATCGCTGGCGGCGGCGCTCGACGGCTACGCGATCGTCCGCCGTCTGGGGATCAGCCGGACGTATGGCGGGATACTTCTCGGCCACGCGACGAAGGCGCTCTTCGACCTCGGCCGCTGGCAGGAGGCGGCGGCGATCGCCGACGAAGGCCTCGGCCTGGATCCTGTGGGCCTGTCCGCGATCTGGCTTCACATCAACCACGCTCGACTCGACACGAACCAGGGCCGCTATGGCGAGGCCGCGAGCCATCTGGAGCGAGCACGCGAGCTGGGCGACACCACTGCACGGTCGAATCCCTATGGGTTCGCGCTGCTTGCCGCCCGGGCAGACCTCGCTCATTGGCAGGGGCGGCTGGAGGACGTGCGCGCCGCGGTGGAGACGGGAATCGCGTTGATCGTGGAGGACCGTCCGCTCGACCCAGCCCTCGGCTGGCTGGCCGCCCACGGCCTGAGAGCGGAAGCGGATGCGGCCGTCGTCGCGCGGGCGCGCCACGATTCAGCGGCCCTAGCCGTCGCCCAGGAGCACAGCGCGCGGATCATCGGGTTGTCGACGCGTCTCTCTCGGGTCCCGGCCACGGCGGCCGACGGACGCCGCGAGGCGATCCTTGCTCTATGTCACGCCGAGGCGGCACGCCTGAGTGGCGAAGCCGACGAGTCGGCCTGGGAGCTTGTGGCTCGGCGCTGGGATACGTTGCATCGCCCATACCCGGCGGCATATGCGTGGTTCCGCGCCAGCGAGGCGGTCCTCGGAGCCCGCGGGTCTCGCGCCGTGGCGACCGAGGGCCTCCGGGCGGCCCATCGTACCGCCGTCGCCCTCGGTGCAGGTCCGCTTCAAGACGAGATCGAGCTGCTTGCCCGACACGCCCGGATCAGCTTCGACGAAGCCGTCACCCATGACCCCGCGCCGGCGGACGGCTTTGGCCTGACAGAACGTGAGTCAGAGGTCCTGCGGCTCGTCGCCGCTGGTTGGTCGAACCAGCAGATCGCCGACGCCCTCTTCATCACCAGGAAGACCGCCAGCGTCCATGTCTCGAACATTCTGGGCAAGTTCGGCGTCCGCAATCGGGTCGAAGCGGCCGCGATCGCCCACCGGCTCGGCATGATCGAGGACATTGGATCGCCACCGAGTGGTGCATGATCGTCAG
>CAYLSK010000213.1:0-4071 GCA_964385975.1 uncultured Anaerolineaceae bacterium
GGGTATTGATCTTGAGATGGCCGTCCATCGCCGGGTCGGCGTGGGGCGCCGGGCCAATGGTCAGCACGTTGACAATTTCAACGTCCTCGAGCGAAGAGGCCCGGGCGACAAGCGCCTCGAGCAGGCATCGCGGCACGGAGCAATTGCCCGTCAGGAAGACGCGCTGGCCGGAGGCAATCTCCTTCACCGCCTGCTCGGCGGTCGTCACGCGCGCGGCGTATTGTTCGGCCCAGCTCATGACACTTCCCCGGAGGCGGCCGTGATCCGCCGCAGGCTGCGCACCTCGCCGCGCCGCGTGTTGAGGCCGTGCTCGAGAGCCGGCAGGGTTTCCAGGGCGGTCTCGAAGCCGAGGCGGGCGATGGCTTCCAGATAGACGTAGGCGCCGGCGTAGAGGGCATGGCTGGCCGTGCGTCCCAGGACGCCCGACATGTTGGGGACGCAGTAATGCAGGACGCCCTCTTCGAGGTAGGTCGGGCTGCTCTGGTTCGTCGGCCGGGAGGTCTCGACGCAGCCTCCCTGGTCGATGCTCATGTCGATGATCAAGGAGCGGGGCCGCATCCCGCGCACCATCGCCCGCGTCACGACCAGCGGCGCGCGCGCCCCGGGGACGAGCACTGCGCCGACGACGATGTCGGCGTAGGCTGTCGCCCGCGCCACGTTGTGCGGGGTCGAAAGCAGGGTCACCATCGGCAACGCCAGGCGATCTTGCAGGGTCTCCAGGCGGGAGAGGTTGACGTCGAGGACGGTGACGTGGGCGCCGGCGGCGGCGAAACCGGCGGCGGCCGTGCTGCCGACGATCCCGGCGCCCAGGATCACGACCTCCGCCGGCGCCACGCCGGCCACACCCCCGAGCAGGATCCCGCGGCCGCCGAGGTTGTTCTGCAGCAGCGAGGCGGCCGTCTGGACGACCATGCGCCCGCCGATCTGACTGAGCGGGGCCATCACCGGACGCGTGCCGTCGCTTTCCTCGATCTGCTCGTAGGCCAGGGCCGTGATTTCCTTGGCCAGCAGCACATCGATCTTGTCCTGGCGGGCGGCGGCAAGGTGCAGGAAGCCGGCGACGGTCACGCCCGGACGCAACAGTTCCAGCTCATGGGATAGCGGGCGGGCGAACTTCAGGACGAGGTCGGCCCGGCCGAAGGCTTGTTCCGGGCCGTAAACGACGGTGGCGCCGGAGCGCGCGTAGTCTTCATCGGAGAATCCGGCGCCTTCGCCGGCGCCGCTTTCGACGTAGACGGTGTGTCCGTGGCGAGCAAACATCCCCGCGCCGGCGGGCGGAAGCCCGACTCGGAATTCGAACGGGCGGCGTTCCCTCGGAACTCCGAGATTCATCGATTCGACTCCTTTATGGTCATGACGAATCCAGTCGTCACGTGCCGCCGGTCGGACCACGCGCGTCCCGCAAGCGGCCGCGGGGTTTGGCCTGACATCCTACGTAGGGTTGAGGAATTTCGGCGGGATCGCGCTAGGGACATGGCCCCGATGGGGCACGTAGATCCCTGATCACGAAGTATAGCATGCAGGATGAATAGCGAGAGCCCTCTCAATCCTTCATGGACCGATCGGGCCAAGCGCCGGCCGAGAATATGCCGATGATCTCCGTTCCTCGCGGGGAAAGGACCGGTCACACAGCCTAGCGCTCAAGATCGACTGCCTGCGGGCGCGGCTAGCGGACGATGTCGATGCCGTCGGTCACCTCGCCGGCAAAGCCGTTCGCCGAGCCGTCCCAATAGAGGCCGGGGCCGAACGTGCACGACGTCGTGGCTCCGGTCGAGAGCGGATGGCAGACGAAGATGTCCGACCCGTCCCCGGCAAGCCCGTCGACGGCGAAGGATCCCAGGGTGGTCAAGTAGATCTTGCCCGTTGATGCATCGACCCACACCCCGTTGACATCCTCGGACAAGGAGGTGTTCAACCCGACGTCCGATCCGTCGAAGTATAGGGTGAATGTGCCGCTGGTAGAGGCGCCGGTCGTCCCGCTGAATGAGAAGAGGTCCTCGTCGTTCCCCGAAGCCCCGCTGCCGCTGAACGAGCCGATGGTGCTGATCAAGAGCGTTCCGCCCGCTGCCAGGCCGATGGCGTCAATATCTTCCCCGGACGCCGTCAGGCCCACGTCGGAGCCGTCGAAGTACCACGCGAAGGAGCCAGACGTGGTCGTGCCGAGCAATGTCGGGGTGAAGCGCAAGATGTCACTGTCGTCGACCGTACCAAAGCCCGCCAAGATGAAATCGGACGCATCCAGGCTGAGCAGGATGGTTTCGTCGGGCTGAATGTCGAAGGCGTCCAGGTCGGTGCCACCAAGACCGACGTCGGATCCGTCGAAGTACATCGACCACGATCCGTTACCTGCCTGGAAGGCCAGGATATCCTCGTCGGCGAAGGACACTCCGCCGGCTGTGCCCTCGGTTGTGGAACTGACGTAGATGACGTCTCCCGAGGGAAGCGCGGTGGGCGAAGGCGTCGGGGTATTGCCTGCTGGGGGAGTGTTGCTCGCGGTAGGGGTGTGGCTGGCGGGGGGCGTGTCGGTCGGTGTAGGCGTGCCCGTAGGGGTTAGGGTGGGGACGTTTGCTGCCGGCCTGATCGAGACGCCGCCCATGGCCCAATGGTCGTTGCTGCCCAGCGAGGCGCTGAAGGTCACCTGCGGGCTGGCCCCCTCCAGGCTGGCTCCCGCGCCGATGGTGTTTCCGCCTCCCGCCGCCAGATCCCACCGTTCCACGCCTGGAGATGAGAAGCTGACGGAAGTGCACGTCTCACAGGAGAAGACGCCCAGCACCAGCTGACCGGGTCCGCTGGGGACATTGAGGCTCGCTAGGGTGCCATCCGCGTAGTTGCTGACGAACGCGCCCAATGGGTCGATCTGGTCGACGCCGCTGAAGGTGATGGCGCCGACCACCGCATAGTGCAGCAGGTCGGCGCTAAAGGTGGTCCGTACCTCGAAGCTGCCGATTGGTGGATCTACCAGCTTCCAGATCTCGACTCGCGAATCATCCCCGCCGCTCCCTTGGTGGTTGACCGAACCCACGAAGGTGAGCGGTGCGCCGTTGTAGGTGATCGACGAGACCGTCTCCAGGTTATCGTTGTTGATCGACACCCCGATCAACATCAACCGGTCGGAGCCGGACGTCGAGTGAAAGAAGCTGAGAGTCGAGCCCGCCGTTGTTCCTGAGGAGACCGAATCCACAGAGGGAGCCCCGCCAGGTGTGAAAGTCGCTGTCGGAGTGGGGGAATCCGTGGGGGGAAGGGGGGTATTCGATGGCGTCGGCGTATTGCTCGGGGTCGGGCTCGGTCCAGGTGTGTTCGTGCCGGTAGCTGTCGGTGTGTCGCTCGGAGTGGGGGTGGGCCCAGGGGTGTTGGTGTCCGTGGGCGTCGGCGTCGGCCCAAGGGTGACGCAATTGGCGCTTCCCGTGTCGGTGAACGTCTGCCCGGCCATCGGGACGAACTGCCAATCGTAGCTGACCGGGTGGAGGGTCAGCTTGAGCACACCCCAGGTTGTGTTCTCGCGCACCTCGCTGTTAGGTTGGATGCTGGGGAAGGAGTACAGGCCCGCTCCGCCCGTCCCCACGACGAATTCGCGGATGCCGCGGGCGGGATCCGCCTGAGCGCTAGGGTTCTGGGGGCCAAAGCGCTCATAGGTGTGGTCGTGGCCGTTCAACACCACGTCTGCGCCGTATTCATAGAGCGCCTGCCACACCGCCGAAGAACCGCTGTTGTTGCCGTGCGTACCCGAGCTGAAGCGCGGCTTGTGCCAATAGGCCAGGGTACACACGCTCTGGTTGGCGGCCAGATCGGCCCGCAGCCACTGCTCCTGGGCCGAGCCGGCGCTGTAGCCGGTTTCGCTGTTCAGGGCGATGATGTGCCAGGCGCCCAGGTCATACGAGTAGTAGCCCTTGCAGTTGCTGGTGCAGTTCGTGTCGAGGGGCGAGGCGGCCGCGCCGAAGTAGCCGTAGTAGCCCGCCGCCCCGGCGGTGTGGTAATCATGGTTCCCGGGCGAGGGGCGGGTGCGATCCTTGTGGCGGCCCCAGCTTGGGTCGTAGCAGTTGGTGAACTCCGTCGCCGTCCCGTCCGAATAGA
>CAYLSK010000214.1:0-4058 GCA_964385975.1 uncultured Anaerolineaceae bacterium
GACCTGCACCTCCTCGCCTCTCAGGCGACTCGAACGACCGGCTCAGCCGGCCGTCATCTGGTAGCTCTTGACCTGACCGTTGGCGATCGTGAGCAGGCAGCCGCGCAGGATCCCCTCGCCGTACTCGCTGCCGGGATTGACGCATAGGGTGTGGCCCAGTCTTGCGGCCGCCTGCGATTCGTGGATGTGGCCGTGCAGGCCGAGCATCGGCTGGTAGCGCTCGATGGCGGCGCGGACCGATTCGCTGCCGGCGCCGTAGAGGATGGGCTGTCCGGACGAGACGATCTGCGACGGCGGATCGGTCGTCCAGTCCAACTGCGGGCATGTATCCAGGGTCGAGTCCTTCGGTGGCGCATGAAAGTTGAAGATGGCCTTGCCGTAGTCCGCGAGCCCACCAGCGGCAGCCTGGATCTTCACCGCGAGCTCCGGCTCGGGCGCCTCACGCGGGGTGTGCCAGGGCGTGGGATTGACGTACGGCATGCTGACCATGACGTGCTCGTCATCAAGCGGCACCACGCGATCCTCGCAGGCGACGAACGCGCGCGAATCGCTGCGATCCATCGCCGCCATCACCTCGGGAACGTCGTCATTGCCGCCGGTCGCATAGCAACGGATCCCGGTCCCGGCCAACTTCGATTCGGCCAGATCCATCCAGCGCACCAGGCGCTCGGTCGCAAGGTCCACGAAGAGTCGTTCGACGGCCGCTGGATCCGCCTGCGTGGCCGAGTACGCGTCCTCGTCCATCACAGTGTGGTAGAAGCCGAGGAACCCGATCTTCTGCCGGGCCGCCTCGACCTCGGCTTCCGTTTCGAGGTGCTCTACCCGGCCGTGGATGGTCGCCCTGTAGCGCCCCCCGGCCTCGCGAATGATCGGGATCGTCAGCTTGCCCATGACGTCGCCGCCCATGACCAGGACGTCGGCGCCGTAGAACGCGCCGGCATTGAGGAACTTGCGCCAGGTCCGCTCCGAGCCGTGGACGTCCGTCGCGTAGAAGATCCTCGTGCCTTTGGAGGCGCCACGACGATCGAACAGCGGCATCGCCTGGGACTCTCAGCCACGCATCCGCACGCCGCGGGGGTCGACCAGGACCTCCGCCGCGATGACCGCCGGAATGCGCTCGTCGAACACATCCACCTGGAGTTCGCAGCCCTCAGTGAGGCTGGCCGAACAATACAGGCTGCCAATCGTGCGCGATACCGTCGGCCCGTAGGCCACGCTGCGCAGCCGACCGATCACCTCCCCGTCGAGCCGGACCGCTTCGCCGCCATAAATCGGCAGGTAGTCCGGACCGCCGATCACGATCGTCCGCAGGCGCGAGGCTGGGCCGTCCGGATTGGCGTCACATGCGGCGCGCAACGCCTCGCGCCCCACGAAGGGCCCCTTGTCGAGCCGGACGAAGGCCCCGAGGCCGGCCTCGAACGGTGTCTCGAGCATCGTCAGATCGGTCCCGAAATAGCGATACCCTTTCTCCATCCGGAGTGAATCGAGCGCCCGATAGCCAAACGGTTCGAGGCCGACCACTTCGCCGGCCGCCCGGAGTCGATCCCAGACGAACACCGCCCAGGCTGGTTCCGTGCAGAGCTCCCAGCCGAGCTCGCCGGCATAGCTGATCCGCGAGGCGAAGACCGGGGCCGCGCCGATCCGGATCTCGCCTGCCCGGCGCAGCGGGATCGCGGCATCGCCCACGTCGTCCTCGGTCGTGGCGGCCAGGACCTCGCGGGCCCGCGGTCCCCATAGGCCGATCGTCGCCAGCTCGCCGCTGACATCGCGGATCGAGACCGCGCCGTCGTGATCTTGGGCGTGAGTCCGCAGCCAGGCCATCTCCGAGGCAAGGTAGCCGGCGCCGGTGACGACCCGGAAGCGATCGCCGGCCAACCGAGTCACCGTGACGTCCGCCACGATCCCGCCGCGCTCGTCGCAGAACTGTGTGTACACCAGGCTGCCGACCGGCCGGTCGACGTCGTTCGCCGTGACTTGCTGGAGGAGGCCGAGGGCTCCCGGCCCCCCGACGTCGATCTTGCCGAACGAGCTCAGGTCGATGATCCCGGCCCGCTCTCGGACAGCGCGAACCTCGTCGACGACGCGCTCGAACCAGGGCGGCCGTGTCCAGCCATACGCGGCTTGGTCCCGTCCGGCGCGGCGCCACGGACGGCCGGGCTGGTGGTAGTCGGCGCGCTCCCAGCCCGCCTTGGTGCCGAAGACCGCGCCGGCCTCCTGGAGCCGCCCATGGAGCGCCGACAGCCGTCGGGGCCGCCCGGCCAGGTCCGTGTCGTATGGATAACGGAGCCGGTAATAATCGGAGTAGGTCTCGCGGGCCAGGCCGGATGCGAAGCCGGGATCGCGGTAGATGTCACCGAATCGCCAGGCTCGGTACGGTCCGATGTCGACACCGGCGTCGCCGGCTGTGATCCAGCCAGCCAGCGCCCGGCCGATCCCACCGCCCCCACCAAAGCCGTTGAGCGAGAGGCCCGCCGCCACCCAGAATCCACGTACGCCCGGGAGCGGACCGAGCAGCGGATTCGCGTCGGGGGTCATCGCGTCAGGGTGGCAGACCAGGCGGATCGCCTCGGCATCGGCCAGGAACGGGAAGCGCCGGATCGCACCTGCCATGAGCGGCGCGAATCGCTCGTAATCGCCGGGCAGGGAACGTGCCGCGTGGTCCCACGGGACGCCGTCCTCCCAACGCGAGACCGGGTTGGTCTCATAACCGCCGAAGACCATTCCGCCGTGCTCGCTCTTGCCATAGACCAGGTTGTCCGGATCGCGGAAGCAGGGCATGTCGCGCGGCAGCTCGTGGCCGGGCACGGCCTTCAGGGCGATGTGCTGATGGTCGACCGGCGTCGACGGGATGAAGCCACCAACCATCGCCGCGACCTGCGGTGCCCAGATCCCGGCCGCGTTGACCACGAGCTCGGTGTCGATGGGTCCGGCGTCTGTCAGCACGCGGTTGATCTCGCGACGGGCGGACAGCTCAAAACCCGTCACCCGGACGCCTTGGCGGATCCGCACGCCAAGCGCGCGCGCGGCGTCCGCGATCGCGTGCGTGACCCCGTGCGGGTCGAGGTGACCGTCGGCGGCGAGATGGACCGCTCCGTAGAGGGAGTCCGGGGAGATCGCCGGCATCAGCCGACGCGCCTCTTCCGGGCCGATCACGCCAGCTTCGAGACCGATGCCGCGAGCCCGGCTGGCCGTCCGCTCGAGCTCCAGGAGCTGCTCGCGGCTCGATGCCAGGCGCAGGCTGCCGACCGTCTCGAACACCCCGAGCTGTTGGTACAGGTCGATGCTGTAGCGCCTGAACTGCATCATCGTCGAGGATGGATTGAACGCGGTCACGAGGCCGGCGGCCTGGCAGGTGGAGCCGGCGGTCAGCTGCGCCTTCTCGACGAGAAGGACGTCCGTCCAGCCAGCCAGCGCCAGGTGGTAGGCGGCGCTGCAGCCGGTGATCCCGCCGCCGATGACCACGACCCGAGCCTGGTCGGCACTCATGGCGGGAACGATACGGCCACCTCACGCAGCGCGCGTTCGAAGCGCCCGGTCGCCGCATTCGCCAGCAGGCGGTCGAAGCTGGCGGCTGCGTAGGCCACGAAGTCGACGTCGAGGGAGCTGATCCCCTGTTGGAGGACGCCCCACATCGCCTCGCGGAAGTCGGAGACGACACGCATCAGTGTCAGCCTGGCCAGACGCGCGGGCCGCACCTCGCCGTCGTAGGCCGCCAGGAGGAGCTCGTCCTCGTCGGGCGTCAGCTCGTGGTTGATGCTGAAGTTGCCGAGATCGAAGAACGGATCGCCCATCCCGGCGTACTCCCAATCGATGATCCGGATTCGAGCGCCATCGTCGATGAAGTTGGCATTGAGCAGGTCGTTATGGCAGGGCCGCAATTCGAGCGGGTTGGACAGGAACGCGAGCTCGATCCGCCGACCAATCGCGGCGGCAAGCTCGTATTCAGGCGGGATCGGCACGCCGCGGGCGATGGCCAGGGCGCGATAGACCTCCGCGATCCGCAACGGAATGAAGAGACCCGGACTGGCTGGTCCGTCGTGAATGCGACGGAGCGAATC
>CAYLSK010000215.1:0-4052 GCA_964385975.1 uncultured Anaerolineaceae bacterium
CTCGTCCCGCTCGACTACCGGCTGAAGAACGGCGACATCGTCGAGGTCGTCACGACCAAGGGCGAGCATGGGCCGTCGCGCGACTGGATGAACGTGGTCAGGACCAGCCACGCCCGCGAGAAGATCCGCCAGTGGTTCAAGCGCAAGGACCGTGACGAGAACATCGTCCACGGCCGAGAGTCGCTCGATCGCGAGCTGCGCCGCCTGGCCCGAACCTCGATCGGGGCGATCGGTCCCGATCGCATCGCCGACGTCGCCAGGCACTACACCTACGAGTCACTCGATGACTTCTATGCCGCCGTCGGCTATGGCGCGGTGAGCGCCCAGTCGGTGGTCATGCGCCTCGGTGTCGTCGACGACACCCAGGGGACGTTGCCGACCGTTGCCCCAGCGCAGCAAGTGGCGCGAACCGGCGGCGTCCGGGTCAAGGGCGTAGGCGATCTACTCGTGCGCTTCGCCAAGTGTTGCCACCCGATCCCAGGAGATCCGATCGTCGGTTTCATCACCCGCGGCAAGGGCGTGACGGTGCATCTCCAGACATGTCCGACCGTGGTCAACGAGCGAGAGGTGAGCCGTCTCATCGAGGTCGAATGGGAGGCGGCGCCAACCCAGACCTACCCGATCGCGATCCGTGTCGAGGCCTACGACCGAACGGGCCTGCTCAGCGACATCACCCAGGTCGTCGCCGAGCACAAGGTCAACATCCTGGCCGCCAACGTCGGCGTCACCTCGGACCATACGGCCGTCGTCACGGCGACCCTCCAGGTCGCCTCGGTCTCGCAGCTGGCCAGGGTCATGAGCCGGATCGAGACGCTCAAGGACGTGATCAGCGTCCAGCGGGATCTTGGCTGAGCGGCTAAGAGTCCGGCGCGCGCTACGGGGCGTGTATTGTGACCGTCTGAGGGGGGCCTAGCAGTGGTACGTCCGCTCCCAGGCCGGCCCCACCCCGTACGACGCCAACAGCGTCCTGACCCCGACCGAGCGCTACAGCGTCGGCTGAGCCTCAGAGGGGGTCGGAGGGCTCTTTCTCACCACCGAAGTTGACGTCGGGTGATTAGTCTAGCTAGACTAAGGCCATGGTTACGCACCCTGAGATCGTCAATGTCCACGCAGCGAAGACGCAGCTGTCTCGGTTGCTTGAGCGCGCAGAAGCCGGAGAGGAGATCGTCATCGGTCGGGCGGGGAAGCCGATTGCCAAGCTCGTGCCTTATGTCCCGGCTCGGCCCAGGCGTGTCTTCGGGGCGCTCAGGGGGCAGATCGTGATCCACGGTGACTTCAACGATCTGGACGCCGAGATCGAGCGCGACTTCGAGGAGAGCATCGCCCGGCCGCTCGAACCTTGAACCTGCTGCTCGACACGCACGTGGTGATCTGGTTCCTCGGTGGGCGTGATGAGCTACGACATGAGGCCCGCAACGCGATCGAGTCGGCCGATCGCGTGTACGTCAGCGCCGCGTCGATCTGGGAAATGGCCACGAAGGTGGCGCGCGGTCGGCTGGACACACCGTCTGATTTCGCGCATCGACTGCTCGACCTCGGCATGTTGCAGCTGGCGCTCGAATGGGAGCACGCCCGGGTTGCCGGAGGCCTGCCATTGCACCATCGCGACCCGTTCGATCGGATGCTGGTCGCCCAGGCCATCGTCGAACGCCTGACGATCGTCACGAGGGACGAGACGATCGGGCGCTATCCGGTGCCCGTCATCGCCGCCTGACGGCCTAGACTCCAATAGATGTCGACGTTCAAGGCCCCGCGTGGAACGCGCGATCTATTGCCAGGTGAGACCCACACGTGGACCCGCCTGGAGGGACTCGCCGCGGATCTTGCCGCTCGCTACGGCTACCGGCGGATCGAGACCCCGCTTTTCGAGCAGACGGACGTCTTCGAGCGCGGGATCGGCGAGGTCACCGACGTCGTCGAGAAGGAGCTCTTCCGGCTCGCGCCGAGGACCGAGGAATCCGAGTCCTGGGCGCTCCGCCCCGAACCGACCGCCGGGATCGTCCGGGCTTACATCCAGAACGGGATGCAGACCTGGCCGCAGCCGGTGAAGCTGAGCCAGATCGGGCCGATGTTCCGCTACGACCGGCCGCAGGCCGGCCGCTACCGCCAGTTTTGGCAGTTCGATGTCGAGGCGATCGGGGACCCGGGACCGGCCATCGATGCCGAGATCATCGAGCTCGGGACGCGCTTCTACCGTGACGCCGGGCTCGACGGGGTCGAGGTCCAGCTCAACTCGATCGGCGACGCCATCTGTCGGCCGGCCTACATCGCCGAGCTGACCGAGTACTACGAGCCGCACCGGGCGTCGTTGCCGCCGATCGAACGGGGGAGGCTGGACCGCAACGTCCTGCGGCTCCTCGACTCGAAAGACCCGGCGATGGCGGCACTCAACGCCAAGGCGCCACGGATGACCGAGCGCCTGTGTGCCGACTGCGCCGAGCATTTCGCGGCCGTTCGCGCGCATCTCGATGCGCTGGGGGTGCCGTATCGGCTGCGGCCAGGCCTGGTTCGGGGCCTCGACTACTACACGCGGACGGCGTTCGAGTTCTACGTCGTCGGCCGTGAGGGGCAACAGCAGGCGCTGGCCGGTGGGGGACGGTATGACGGGCTCGTCGAGCTGCTCGGCGGCCGGCCCACACCTGGGATCGGGTTCGGGATCGGGCTGGACCGCCTGGTCCTGGCGCTCGCTGAGACGGGCGTCGCCGTCCCGCCCGAGCCGGCCCTGGCTGCCGTGGTCGTGGGAGCCGATCCGGACGACACCGCGACCCGTCTGCGGATCGCGACCGAGCTCCGTGCAGCTGGCGTCAGGGCGCGAGCCGAGCTCGGCCGCCGCAAGCTCGGCAAACAGCTGGAAGCGGCGGCGCGCGACTCCGCCCATTTCGCCGTCATCGTCGGCGACGAGCTGGCGGACGGCGACGTCGGCCTGCGCGATCTCCCAGCGGGCACCCAGAAGCTGGTCCCACTCGCCGATCTGGCGCGGGAGATCGCGCGTGCCCACCACGCCCATCGGCACGGGTTGGGGCCGGATTGAAGGTGGCCCTGGATCGGTGAACCGGCGGCGACGACTACGAGGCCTACGTCGGCCGCTGGAGCCCGGCTCCATCCGCCGCCCGGCGCCTGCGCCGTCGGGCTGGTGAGTCCCATGTCGCCGCTCTACGGGACGACCTCCATCTGGGCCATCATCGCCGCGTCCTCGTGCTCCAGGATGTGGCAGTGGAAGACGAAGCGCCCGATGTTGTCGGTGAACTTGAGCTTGATCACGATCGTCTCGCCGCCCGCGACATTCCACGACTCCTTCATGAGCTCGTACCGCCCGGGTGCGGCGCCGTTTCGGCTTACGAGCTGCTGATCGACGTCGTGGATGTGGATGACGTGGTTCGTGCTGCTCTTGTTCTTGATGATCCACGTCTCGGTCGTGCCGAGCTTGGGTTGTGCGTCAACCCGATTCGGATCGAAGGTCTGGCCGTTGATCGTCCACTGGCCGCTGAACCTCGCCCGGCCGAACTCGAATGTCCGCGTGACCACCGAGGTTGCATCGAGCGACGGGAGCGGCCGGAGTTTCGTCGGGACGGAGCTGTTGTCGGTCAGGTCCCGTGTAACGCGAAACTGCATGACCTGGCGCAGGGAGCCCTCCGCGGCGAGGTTCTGGAGCACGATCCTTTGGTTCAGCCGTTTGGCGAAGTCGACGACGACCTCGACGCGCTCGGCCGGGCCGATGAGGATCCGGGAGCGTTTGACGGGCGCCGGCAGGAGGCCGGACTCGGTCCCGATCTGGATGAACGACTGGCCGTTGCTCAGGGCGAGGTCGTACGAGCGGGAGTTCGAGGCGTTGAGGATCCGCAGGCGGTATTTGCGGTCGCCCACCTTGAAATACGGTTGGGGCACGCCGTTCACCAGGATGTGGTCGCCGGTGACGCCGTTCGGGTCGAACCGGTAGGCGAGCTGATTGTTCGCGTCGAACGACCGATCGGCGAGGAGGAGCGGCACGTCGAACTCGCCCTTCGGGAGCGTCTGGGGGTCGGCCGGGTCGTCGATGATGTACATGCCCGCGA
>CAYLSK010000216.1:0-4016 GCA_964385975.1 uncultured Anaerolineaceae bacterium
CGATGACCCTCGAGAGCGCCCTCGAATTCATCGACGCCGACGAGCTGGTCGAGGTCACGCCGCTCTCGATCCGCCTGCGCAAGCGCTCCCTGTCGCAACACGATCGCCGCCGCGAGGTTGGGCGCGCCGAGGACCTTCGCCGCTCGGCCGAGCGCGAGGGCGCTCCGGCAGGTTGAGTCAGGCGCCCTGGCGATAGCCCCGGCGAATGTGCAGCTCGACGCGCTCAACCGTTCGCACGGCTGGCTCGACCTCATCGAGCTCGCGGATCGATGGACCGTCGGACGTAGGCGCGGCCCGAAGGCGATCGATATGATCGACGGCGAAGCGCGGCACGTCACCCTCCTGGACGCCTTGCGGCCAGTCGCTTCGACCGAGCGCCGGGAAGAGCCCAGTGAAGCAGAGATGCGAGCCGGCGCCCAGCCAGGCTCCGGCGACCGTGATCAGTCCGAAGCCAAGCAAGGCCGAAATGAGCTCGACCGGCGTGGGCACGCTTCGATCGTAGCGCGGCTGTCCAGCGGAGCGCCCCGGATCCGTACAGCCGGATCCGAAGAGAATCAGGCCCCGTAGGCGCGGTAGGTCAGCGAGACCTCCGGATAGCCGCCGCGCCGGGCAGCGACGCGCAGCGTGTCGAGGACGAAGGCGATCAGGGCGAAGGGCGAGGCGACGATCAGCAGAACGAGCAGGGTGGACATGGCGGCAATCTCCTTTGGGTGATTTCCACCACCATGCCACTCGCCCGAGCGGGTCGGCATCGGCGCGCGTCCGGTTCGAGCATGGACAGATGTCGGGGTCGGTGGAGGAGCCAGCGTACAATCCCGCCCATGTCGATCTACCTGGACCACGCCGCCACGACCCCGCTGCGCCGCGAGGCGCTCGACGCGATGCTCCCGTATCTGACCGAGGGCTTCGGCAACCCGAGCTCGGCCCACAGCTATGGTCGGACAGCGCGCGCCGCGCTCGACGACGCCCATGAACGGGTGGCCAGCTGCATCAACGCCCAGGGGCGAGAGATCGTCTTCACGTCGGGCGGCACCGAGGCCAACAACCTGGCGCTCAAGGGAGCTGCCTGGGCCGGCAAGGGGCACGGACACCGGATCGTGACCTCCGCGGTGGAGCACCACGCCGTTGGTCACACGCTGCGCTACCTGGAGAAATTCGGCTTCGAGATCGTCGAGTTGCCGGTCGATCGATATGGCCGCGTGGACCCGGATGAGCTGGAAAGCGCGATCAACGACCGAACGATCCTGGTCTCGATCATGCTGGCCAACAATGAGGTGGGCACGATCCAGCCGATCGCCGAGATCGCGGCCGTCGTACGGACGCACAAGGGTATCCACCTTCACGTCGACGCGGTCCAGGCAGCGCCGTACCTCGATCTCGACGTGGAAGAACTGGGCGCGGATCTCGTCTCGCTGGGTGCCCACAAGTTCGAAGGGCCCAAGGGAGTCGGGGTCCTCTACGTCCGACACGGAACCCACATCCTCGCCCAACAGCAGGGCGGGACCCAGGAACGCCACCGTCGGGCCGGTACGGAGAACGTCGCCGGGGCGGTCGGCCTGGCGACGGCCTACGAGCTCACCTGTACCGAGCGACCCGAGACGGTCGCCCGCCTGCGCCGCCAGCGGGATCGGCTGGCCAAGGCGATCCTCGTCATCCCCGGAACCGAACCGACCGGACATCCAAAGCAGCGCCTGCCGGGCCTCTTCTCGATGGTCGCCCGCGACACGGACGGCACGTCCGTCGCCATGTCGCTCGATCTCGAGGGGATCGCCTGCTCGGTCGGGTCGGCCTGCACGACGGGCTCGACCGAGGTAAGCCACGTCCTGACCGCGATGGGATACCCGGAGGAGGAGGCTCGCGGCGCGCTCCGTCTCTCGCTCGGGCGGACGACCACGGACGAAGAGATCGCCGAGGCCTGCGCGATCGTGCCTCGGGTCGTCGCCTCGATGCGCGTCGGCACGCTGGCAGTCGCGGCAGACCCGCTCGGGCAGGGTGTGCCGGCGTGAGTCGAATCCTCGTCGCGATGTCTGGCGGGGTCGACTCGTCCGTCGCGGCGGCATTGCTCCACGAGCAGGGTCACGAGGTGGTCGGCGTCTGGATGCGTCTCCACGACGTCGCCGACACCTACTCCGAGTTCAAGAAGAGCTGCTGTTCGCTCGACGCCGCCGACGACGCGCGGCGGGTCGCTGCCCAGCTCGGCATCCCGTTCTACGTGATGAACCTGGAGCGCGAGTTCGATGCCGGCGTCCTCCAGCCGTTCCTCGACGCCTACCTGGACGGGCGAACGCCGTCGCCGTGCGTGGACTGCAACACGTACGTGAAGTTCGGGGCGCTGCTCGGGCGGGCACGCCACCTGTACGATTGCGAGGCCGTGGCAACCGGCCATTACGCTCGGCGCGCGATCGGGCCGGACGGCAAGGCGCGCCTGCTGCGGGCCCGAGACGCCGAGAAAGACCAGACCTATTTCCTTTACGGCCTCCGGCAGGACCAGCTCGAGCACGCCCGGTTCCCGCTCGGCGAGCTGACCAAGCCGGAGGTTCGTGCCGTGGCCCGTTCCCTGGGTCTGGCGACGGCCGACAAGCCCGAGAGCCAGGAGATCTGCTTCGTCCCCGGCGGCGACTACCGCGACGCGCTGCGCGACCGAGCCGGATGGATCCCCGAGGCCGGGCCGATGCTCGATCGCGACGGTGCTCAGGTGGGCGAGCACGGCGGCGTGGCGGCCTACACGATCGGCCAGCGCCAAGGTCTGGGCGTCGCCTTGGGCGAACCGCGCTACGTCAGTCGGATCGATCCACTGACCAACACGATCACGCTCGGTCGTCGCAAGGACCTCGAGACGACCACGATCGAGCTGGAACGCACGACCTTCGTCGCCGGCGATCCACCACACGGCGCCGGTCCCTTCCGGGCCGAGGTCAGGATCCGACACCGCACGCCCCCGATCCCGGCAACGGTCCGGCTGGCAGCGGCGGGGGATTCGCGGCGGGGAAGCCGCTGGGTGGCCGAGACCGATGCGCCGGTCTGGGCTGCGGCGCCGGGCCAGGCCGCCGTCCTGTATGACGGCGATGTCGTGCTGGGGGGCGGACGGATCGCACGGCCGGCCGCGGTCGGGTTGTCGAACCGGCTGGCCGCCGACGAGCTCGTCAGTACGAGCCCGTGAGCCTGGATCCGTCCATCATCCTGGCCGCCCTGGTCGGCGTGTTCCACGCTTCCCTGTTCGTGCTGATCCGTGGCAGCGCGGGCGGGCGGCTCCCGATCATCATCGCCGCGGCGATCCTCGGAGCGTGGGCCGGCGACGCCCTGGGCGACCGTCTCGGCATCGACATCTGGTCGATCGGCGACTTCAGGCTGGTCTCCGCCTCGATCCTGGCCTGGGTCGGGATCGCAGTGTCGTCCGCCGTCGCCATCCTCGGACCGTCGGGGAGAGGCGCATGAGCTCGGTCGAGCCTGGCGATCGCTCGGCGGCCAGTTTCCTGCGCGGGCTGACGCTCGGAGCGCTGATCGGCGCGATCATCGCGGGCTCGTCGCTCTGGTCGCGGCGCCATCGTCGCCGGGAGAAGCCGCCCGGCTAGGTCGTCGCGGCCCGATCTCGAAGGTCGCGGCCCGTCTCGCAAAACCGCACCCACGGACTGGTACGGACGAGTTGGAGCCGGTGGGCCGAGTCATGGCGGCACATCCACGCTCAACCTGAGGCCGAATCCTGCGCTACGGGCTGATATCTGATCGCTACCAGTCTGGTGGCAACTAGATGCGAGGATCAGCGACCTGGTTGGGGCGTCAACAACGCATCCGGGTATCGGCCGCCCGGCTAGGTCGTCTGGATCGCGATCTCGAAGGTCGCGGCGTAGCCGTCGCCGTCCTTGGTCGCGCTCAACAGCGTGAGTCCCTGGGTCTGCTGGTAGATGCCGTCGTTGGCGTTCTGGACGTCGTGTGCACCGTGATCGGCGTAGACGCCCTGGCCGAGGCCCGGGCGGCGAAAGGGGCGGCCAAGGAGGAGCGGGGAGGGGAATTGGAAG
>CAYLSK010000217.1:0-3985 GCA_964385975.1 uncultured Anaerolineaceae bacterium
CGCGGAGTCGACGGGCGTTGCGCTCGTGCTGGGGATCGCAGCTGCGGCTGTCTGCCTCGTGATCGCCGCGTTGGTCGGAGGGGTGCTCAGCATCGCCCTCGCCGCCCTTGCCCTTGCCCTTCCCGGCCTTCTCGTCCAGGATGCCTGGCGGTTCGTGCTGTTCACCAGCCGCCGGGGCCAGACCGCCATCGTCAACGACCTCATCGCTACCCTGGTGATGGCGCTGCTGATCGCGATCGTGATCGTCCTTCGCGCGGACTCCGTCCTGACCATCGTCCTCTGTTGGGGCGGCGGCGGAGCGGCCGCTGCCATCGCGGGAGTGGCGCAGACGAAGGTCTGGCCCGAGCCGCGCCGCACCATCCACTGGTACCGCGAGCATTGGGACATCACGCCGCGGTTCCTCGGCAGCGAGCTCATCCAGATGGCCGGCGCCCAACTGGTGCTCTTCGCGGTCGGTGGTCTCGTCGGCCTCGCCGCGGTCGGAAGCGTTCGAGGCGCCCAACTGCTACTTGGGCCAGCGTACGTGTTGTCGGTCGGTGTCCACCTCTCGATGGTCCCGGAGGCCTCGCGAGTGACCGGATCGATCCCGCGATTCCGCCGGATCATCCTGCTCTCGAGCGGGGTGCTGTCCGTTGCCGGGATCGGCTGGGGCCTTGTTCTACTGCTCCTGCCCGATTCGGTCGGCCTGCAGCTCCTGGGAGCGAGCTGGCCCGGGGCCCGATCAGTTCTTCTCCCCATCGCCCTGTCGATCATCATTCCGCTCGCGACCGCCGGTCCTCGGATCGGGCTCCGGGCCCTCGAGGAAGCCACGCGCACGCTGCGCGCCAGTGGCGTCCAGTTCGTCCTGGCGATCCTCGGTGGTGTCACCGGTGCGCTCTTTGCGGGAACCGTCGGGGCGGCGTGGGGCCTGGCGCTTGGGATGTGCCTGTCGGGCATCGCCTGGTGGATCGAGCTCATCCAGGCGACCCAACAGCAGGCCGCTCGGATCAGTCGGGCGGGCGCACAGCCAACCCCCGACACCGAGCGCGGCTCGGCCGCAGACGATCTGTCCGAACCGCCCGATCTGATCGGACAGGAGAACTTCTGACCTAGTCGGGCTCGCCGGGCCTCGATCGGTTTTCGCGGCGACGCCTCGCGCTTCGGAACACGACGAATGCCACGACGCTGGTCGCCCCGAGTCCGAACACGAGTGCGAGCACCTGCCGGACCCGAGCAGCGAGCGGTGGGCTCACCTCGTGGACCTCGGCCGCCGGCGAGACCTTGGCGGCTGAGACGATGGCGTCCTTCTCGGCGCTCGTCAGGTATCGGTCACCTTCGCCGCCCGGAGTCGCGCCGAACGACTCAAGGGTGGAGAGGCCGGTCGTCCAATGAAAACGATCCGCCGCCGACTCGGGTCGGCTGGACCAGAATCGATCGTCCGAGCCCTGGTTCTGCGATTCGGACGAGTACAGGGGACCCGACCAATCCTCGAGCCAGGCAATAAGGAAGACCTCCCCGCTGTCGCTTGGCTGCGGGGCCGCGAGGATGATGTTGTCGTGGAGGGTAATTCGTGTTCCCGAGCCGTCTGGCCGGTCCCTTCGCGCCTGGCTGATCACGCTGATCCCATCCGCGTTCCAGGCCAGGGTGTTCCCGGTCACGTTCACCGAACCCGAGGAGCTGATGAGGATGCCACCACCCCATCCCCACGAAGCGTTGCCCCAGCCGCTTTCGGTCACGACATTGTCCTCGATCGTGGCGCCCGTGCTGATCTCGAACATGATCCCCGGACCCTCGTTGTCGTCGATCCGATTGCCAGTGATCGTCACGTCCTGACAGTCGATATCGCACCACAACCCCGGTCCGGCGTTTCGATCGACGACGTTCCGGGCAAGCCTGAGACCCCGGACCCGGCTGGCCTTGCCGGCTCCCGCCTCCCACTTCGGATCGAACATGTCCAGGTTGTTGTCGTGGATCGTCGTTCCGCTCATCTCCGTGTCGCTGGTCCCGGCGAACCCGAAGCCTTGTTGGCCCGCGTAGGCGAGCTCGGAGTCGATGACGCGGTGGCCCTTCCCGCCGACGATCCCGAGAAGCGTCCCGTGAGCTTCGAACAGGTAACTTGCCTCGAGTCGGAAGTCATCGACGTCGCCCGACACCCGGAGGGCGGCGTCCTCGGCCTGAGGGCCGTTGGCGGCGTGGCGAAAGGTGACCCCTTCGACGGTCACCCTCGACGCCGAGACCTGGAGCCATCGGTCGCGGGTGGAAACCTCGACCAGATGACCGGCGGGATCGCTGCCGAGGATGACCTTGCGATCGGCCGACAGAGCGAATTCGCCGGGCCCAGGGTTGCCGGTTACGCGTTCCTGGGCGATCCCATCCACGAAGACCTGCTCTGGCTGGTGGCAGCGGTCCGACCAGCGCCGACATTCACCACCGCTTTCGAGTAGCGGAACTGTCATAGCGCTCAGCCATCCCTGGCCGGCGGGATCCCAGGTCGTCCACGCGTCCGAGCCGCGAACCTCCGTGGCGCCAGTGCCCTGGATGACGAGTGGGCGACTGATCGTCACGGTTTCTCGGTAGAGACAGTCGGGCACCTCCAGGACGGCACCTGAAGGTGCGGCATCCACCAGAGATTGCAGCGTCACCGAGCAGGCGCCGGGCGCATTGATGCGGCCGCCAGGGCCGGGTCCCGCTGCGATCGTCGCGAGTGCCGGCGCGGACCCCACGGTGAGCACAGGGAGCAGGGCGAAGATCAAGCTGGCGAGGGTTGTCAGCCGTCGGCCGAGCCCTCTGCGAGCCTTGTCCGGACGGGCTCGGACGGGAGGCCAGATCACGTCCGCCTGGTCTCGAAGGCCTTCGTGAGGGGGTCTCCGACTCCTCGACGAGAACGGTGGTGCGTCCTGCCACCACACGTTCGTACTGTCCTTGACGTAGCCGGATCGTTCATGGTCAACTGGGCCCTCCGCCGGAGTTGGTCGAAGGGTTTTGCCAACCCCGAAGGTGGTGAGAGTATCCCGGAACGCAGCCATCGACGGGGGGTCTGCACCGGAGTCGCACGCATCGCGTGATTCTGTTCAGGATGCATGGCTGAGGGTGGAACGGATGGCCGGTAGCAATACGCTCGTCTCTCCCAGGCGCGATGCTGCCGTGCCGTCGAATCGGGAGGAGTCACTCGAACCCGGCCCCGCTCGGGCGCACGCGGATCGCACCGCGGAGCTCGCAGTGAAACGACTGATTGACATCGTCGGGGCTTCGATTGCCCTTGTCGCGCTGAGCCCCCTGATCGGCATCGTCGCCTTGGCCGTCGCGGTTGGACATGGGAGACCCGTGCTCTTCCGCCAGTCGCGCGCCGGACTGGCGGGCCGGCCCTTCTCGATCGTCAAGTTTCGGACCATGCAGGTCGATGCTGACGCCGAGCGCGAAGCGCTGCGCGTGTTCAACGAGATCACCGGCAGCGCCGCCGCCTTCAAGCTCACCACCGACCCACGGGTCACGCGGGTCGGTCGCTTGCTTCGGCGGACCAGTCTCGACGAGCTGCCCCAGCTGTGGAACGTGCTGCGCGGCGAGATGAGCCTGGTCGGACCGCGACCCCACCCGTTCGATGACGTGGCCCGATACCAGCCTTGGCACTTCCGCAGGTTATCAATGAAGCCCGGTATCACGGGCCTCTGGCAGATCTCGGCGCGAACCGACGCGGACTTCGATCGCTGGGTTGCGCTCGATCTCCAATACATCGACAGCTGGACCGTCCTGCTCGACATGAAGCTCGCGCTCAAGACGATTCCGGCCCTCGTGCGGGCCGAAGGGCGCTGAGGAGGGGATGCAATAGATGACAGTCCGTTAAGGCCCAATCATTCGCTCTCGCAATCATCAGCCCGGTTCATTTCTTCAACCCGGGCGAACTGACAGGATCCGGGGGCCTCTTTCATTCCAACCGGACCATCTCATCCGAATCGAAGGTAGTTCATGACCGCGCGCGTTGCTGTTATCGGCTGTGGGCACGTCGGCC
>CAYLSK010000218.1:0-3952 GCA_964385975.1 uncultured Anaerolineaceae bacterium
TGACCGCCGCCTTCGCCATCCTGCTCCTGGCGCTCTGGATCAATCGGTCGTATCCAGGCCTCAGCCTGGCCTTTGTCGGCATCCTCTTCAACGCGACGGTCATCGTCGTCAACGGCGGCTACATGCCGATCTGGGAACCGAGCCTGCGCGCCGCCGGTTTCGGGCTCGGCGATGTCGCGACCACCATCCACACGCTGCTCCCGCCGGGACTGGACGCCTCCTTCCTGCTTCACCTGGGCCCATTTGCCGACGTTATTCCCATCCCGTTGCCGTTCATTCAGAATGTCGGGTCGGTGGGAGACGCGTTCCTGGCTGCGGGACTCGCCTTCTTCCTGTTCGCCGGTGTGGTCCGGATCCCGCAAGAGCTGAACGAGGAACAGCTCGAGGCCATCCGCCAGCGCCTGGCCGGGTTGACCGGCCCGGGCGCCCGAACGCAGATCCCGTACGAGGCCGCCGGCATCCTGGAAACGGGGCTGACGCCTGCTTTTGCCGAGAGCGCCGCACTCGACCGGCCGCTCGTCCTGGGCGGCGCCGGCCAGCGGCTGTCGTCGCCAGCGCTGGGAGCGTTCGCCGCGGAGTCGCGCACAGCCGATGGTTCGAGCATGGATGCCGCTGCCGCGCCGACCGTCGCGCTCCCCATTCCGCGACTCGGCCCCGAAGCCGTCGAGCGGGTCCGCCAGCACCCGTACGTACGACTGGCTCTCAACGGGTCGTTCTCGGCCTTGTGGACCGGCCAGCTGATCTCGCTGTTCGGGGATCGGCTCCATCAGCTCGCGCTGGTGGCGGTCGTGCTGATCTCCACGGGCTCGCCGCTCGCGACCGGTCTCGTCTTCGTGGCAGCCACCTTGCCCAACCTGCTGTTGAGCCCGATTGCCGGCACATTCGTGGACCGCTGGGACCACAAGGAGGTCCTGATCGTCAGCGACATCCTGCGGGCCGCGATCGTCCTGCTCCTCCCGCTGGTCGCGATCATGAACGTGCTCCTGGTCTATCCGATGGTCTTCGCGGTCACCACGATCTCGATCTTCTTCCGCCCTGCGCGGGTCGCGATCCTCCCGCAGATCGTCCCCGAACGCGACCTGCTGACCGCCAACTCGGCGCTATGGGTGGGCGAGACGATCGCCGACGTCATCGGCTATCCGCTCGCCGGCATCTTCGTGGTGAACCTCGGTGCTGCCGTCCCGCTGGCGTTCTGGGTGGACAGCGCGACCTACCTGGCCTCGGCGACGCTGCTGACGGCGATCATCGTTCGGGCGATCAGGTCCCAGCCGGACGAGGCCCAGGTTGGCCCGGCCAAGCTCGGCTTCATTGGCGAGCTCAAGGCCGGCTGGACCTTCCTCCGCTCCGAGGCGACCCTGCTCGCCAATACGTTCCAGGCAGCCATCGGCCAATTCACCATCGGCATCACGATCGCGCTCGCGCCCACGTATGCGCTCAAGGTGTTCGGTGGCAGCGACTTCGGGTGGCAGGCCGTCTACGGGTTTCTCGAGACGGGGATCGGAATTGGGAACCTGCTCGGTGGGTTCGTCATCGGGCTGATCGGCGCTCGCTTCGGAAAGGGCCGCATGGTCATTGCCGGCTATGCGGTCTGGGGGTTGATGGTGACGCTCATGGCTCTCACCAACCACGTCGGTCTGGCGATCGGCTTCTCGTTCGGCCAGGGCGTCGCCAACATGGTCTTCGTCATTCCCAGCCAGACCCTCTTCCAGGAACGGACGCCGCCCTCCCTGATGGGGCGGGTGGTGGGATTCCGGTTCGCCCTGGTCTTCGGCTCGATGACGATCGCGATGGCGGTCGGCGCGGTCATGGCCGAGTTTGTCGGCGTGACCACGGTGATCGCCCTCTTCGGTATCGTGACCATGGTGGCCGGGCTGGCGGGCCTGTTCGTTCCGGCGATCCGCGACGCCTGACGGACGGCCGCGCGGCGCCTTGGGTACACTGGCGCCCGCGTCGCGCTCGCTGACTGACGCGCGCACCCCAGGAGTGATACCACCGAATGACCGAACCATCGTCGGGCACGCCGAGCCCGTTGCCCGTTGAGCCGGCGGAGCCCGTCGCCCCCGATCCCGCGATCGAACCTGAGGAGACGCTCGAGGCCGAGCTCGAATCGGACGACGAATCCGAGGAGGACGGCGCCGAGTCCGACGAGGCCGGAGTCGATGAGGACCAGGACGAGGACGAAGCGGAGCCCGAGCTCGAAGCTGACGCCGTGGCAGATGAGGACGCCGTGTCGGGAGCGGCCGCTCCGCCGCCGGCTGCCAGCGCGGCGGCGCGCCGGCGCGGGACACCGGCACCGGTCGTCCAGCGGGCACCCACCCAATCCGAGCTGGCCGTCCGGGTCACGGACAACGCCTCGCGGGTCTTGGTGATCGCGACGGTCGTCGTCTTTGCCGCGATCCTGGCCTTCGGATTGCTGGGCGGGAACGGCGGCCTGCTCACCACGACGCCGGCGCCCACCGCGGTGCCCTCGGTCTCGGTCGCGCCGTCAGCTTCCGTTGCGCCGTCAGCGTCGGCTGCGCCGTCGGCGTCCGCTGCCGCATCGGCGTCGCCTTCCTGACCTGATCGATCCAGCAGGCCTTCCGACGGGGCGTACTCTCGTGCGATGAGCAGCGCGGAGCGCGATCTCGGACCTGCCCGAGCGGCGATGGTCGCCCTGCAGCTGCGCGGTCGGGGGATCATGGACGAGCGCGTGCTCGAGGCGATGAGCGCCGTCCCACGCGAGGATTTCGTGTCGCCCGCTGAACGCCGTGACGCGTACGCGGACGAGGCGCTGCCGATCGAAGCTGGCCAGACGATCAGCCAGCCGTTCATGGTCGCGCGGATGACCGAGCTGCTCGACGTGCAACCGGGCGACCGGATCCTGGAGGTAGGAACTGGCTCCGGCTACCAGGCCGCGGTGCTCGCTCGGCTCCGGGCGCGCGTCACCTCCCTCGAGCGCCAGGCCGTCCTGGTTCCAAAGGCGCGGGCACGGATCCAGGACCTGGGGCTCGGTGACCTGGTCGAGATCCGCGTGGCGGACGGGAGCCTGGGCGATCCAGCGGGCGCACCGTGGGACGGAATCATCGTGACCGCCGCCGCCCCGGCCATACCGGATGCCCTGCGCGAACAGCTCGTCGACGGCGGCCACCTGGTCATCCCGGTCGGGCCTCGCAACCGCCAGATCCTGATGGTCGTGACCCGGCACGGTCAGGAATGGTCGGAACAGCCGGACGGGGCCTGCGTCTTCGTGCCACTCATCGGGGCAGGCGGGTTCGAGGCGTGACCGGCGAGTGAACCGTCCCGGACAGGACTGGCGGCGACTCTGGAACGCGCGGCGCGCCCGGCTCTGGCTGACGATGGCTGCGACTGCCGCCTGGTTACCGCTGCTCGGGATGCCGGCCCGTGGCTGGCTCGATTTCTCCGCCTTCTACGCAGCCGGTGCATTGGCGTTCAAGCCGCAGGTGATCGACCTTGGATCCATCGCCGCCTTCCAGGCCCTCAACGGATTGCCGAACACGCCGTTCCTGTATCCTCCCGGCCTCGCGATTGCTTACGTGCCATTGGCCTCGCTGCCCTACGACCTCGCGGCGGCACTCCACATCGCGGTGCAGACGGTCGCCTTGCTGGCTGCCGCGCTGCTGGCGAGTCGCGTCTACACGCTTCCGCGACGCTGGACGATGATCGGAACGTTCGCCTGGGCGCCGGCCGCGGCCGCGGTCGTCTCGGGCCAGAACTCAGCCATGCTGCTCCTTCTGACCGTTATCGCGAGCTGGGCTCTCACGCGTACGTCGAGCGGCATTGGCCTCGCCGGGCTGACGATTGGGCTCGCCGCGTACCGCCCACACCTTGGCCTCCCCTTCTCAGGTCTCGCGCTGTGGCGCCGGGCGTGGTCGGTGGTCGCCATCGCTGGCCTCGTTGTCGGTGCCCAATATGGCCTTGGCGTGATCGCGACCGGCGGCCTGCTCGACTGGCC
>CAYLSK010000219.1:0-3947 GCA_964385975.1 uncultured Anaerolineaceae bacterium
GCGATCGTGGTCTATCGCGACTTACCAGGGGCCACCCATCGAATCCGCGAGGGCGGCGGTCGCGCTGATACCTGCGGTCAGCGCGGCAATTCCAAGGGCAATGAGGATTCTTCGAATTCGGGCCATTCGTGAGCGGCGCATCGGGTTCTCCTTTCCCGTTGCCGTCGGCCCGTGGCGTGGTCTCCTGGCGGGATCCTATGCCCGCCCCAGCGCAATGTCAAGTATATGTTACCCTCGTAGCGGATGGCCGACTCTGTTACGCAGCCCAACAGCAGCCTCGGCATGCGCATTCGAGCGCTGCGACGCTCGCGTGGCATCAGCCAGGCAGTGCTGGGCTATCCGCTGAGCCGCGCGTACATCTCGCTGATCGAGCACGACCGAGCCGTACCCTCACTGCGGACACTGCTCGCGATCGCGGAGCGGCTCAAGGTCGAGCCGTGCGACCTGCTTTTCATGGTTAACTTTGATGCGCGGGCGGAGTACACTGCCGCCCATGCCCACGACGCAAGGACGATCGCTCGCTCGACTTGACAAGGGAATCGCCGAGGACTTCGGTCGGCGGCTCCATGCGGCACGCCGAGCGGCTGGGCTGACCCAATCCCAGCTGGCCGGAGAGCGCTACACCAAGGCTTACATCAGCGCCCTCGAGCACGGGCATGCCAAGCCATCCATGGCGGCCCTGAACTTCCTGGCCAGCCAGCTCGGAACGTCGGCGACCCGGCTGCTGGAGTCGGACGAACCGCGCTGGACACGGATGGAGGCTGACCTCCGGCTCGCCGGAGGCGACTGGCAGGGTGCCGTGGATGGCTACACCGAGATTCTAGAGCGAGAGACGCGTACGATTGTCCTAGCGGAGCTGAAGTGCGGTCTGGCCGAGGCATTTTGCCGCCTCGAGCGGCCGGTCGAAGCGCTTCCCCTCGCGACCGAGGCTGTGACCGCCTTCGACGCCGCCGGCCGAAAGGCGGACGCCGCGCTCGCCCGTTTCTGGCAGGCGTACAGCCTCTACCAGCGCGAGAACGACGCCGAGGCGCGGTCCATCCTACGACAGCTCCTCGAGGAGGTCCGCGCCGGACTCGTGTTTGGGCCGGATTTCGGGATCCGCGTCCTCATCGCGCTGGCGGTCGTCGACACGCGAGCCGGCGAGACCGATCGGGCCCTGACATACCTCGATGAGGCTCGAACGCTCGTCTCGGAGATGGACAACTCGCGCCGAGGCGCGTATCTCACGTCGCGCGCGATGAGCTATCGGGCGAGCGGCGATTACGAGGCGGCGATGAGCGCGGCCAACCAGGCCCTCGCATCCTTCCGCGCCGTCGACGCCGATCGCGAGATCGCGCGACTGGACAACGAGCTCGCGCTCGTCCACCTGGCGATGGGTTCGCTCGAGCGCGCGCGGGCTCACGCGACCCTGTCAAGCGACTGCCTGGCTCGCCTGGGCGACGAGCGACTGCGCGCCCATGCCATCGAGAGTCAGGCGCAGATCGAGCTGGCCGCGGGCGATCTCGAGAAGGCCGCAGCACTTGCCTTGGATGCGACGACCCTGGCCGATCGAATGGGCAATCGCAAGGCAGCCATCAGCGCCGGCCTGACCCTCGCTCGAGCCCGCCGGCGCATGGGCCAGCTCGACGATGCCATCGCCCTGCTCGGCGAAACCGCGTCGAAGGCTCGCCAGTACGACCGCCCATCACAGCTCAGGGACGTGCTGACGGAGTGGGCCGATGTCCTGGCCGAGACGGGCGATCTTGCCGGGGCGTACGAGCGATCTCGCGAGGCCCTGCTCGTCGGGCATTGAACACGGGCGCGGCGGGCGCTGCCTTACGAGGCGGCTGCCGAGAGCACCTCATCACTGAACTTCGGCCACGTGTCGAGCGCCCACGGTCCGAATGGACGATCGGTCAGGACGACGAGCCCGAGCCGCGCATCCGGGTCGATCCATAGGAAGGTCCCAGCCCCGCCGAAGTGGCCGAAGGTCGTTGGGCTGTTGCGCGCGCCCATCCAGTGCGGACTCTTGCCGTCATGCAGCTCGAACCCGAGGCCCCAATCGCACGGGTCGTATCGCCCGACGCCAGGCACGACCCCCGGCAGCCCAGGGAAGGCTACGGTGGTCGCAGCGGCCAAGGTGGCTGCGTCGACCAGCGTGGGACGGAGCATTTCTCGTGCGAAGGCGGCGAGATCCACGAGCGGACCGTGGAGGCCCTCCGATGGACGTTCGACGAGGGTAGTTCCGTCCATCCCGAGCAGCGGCAGGACCCAGTCGGCGAGGACGGCCTCGAACGGCCGTCCGGCCCGCTTGGCGACCAGGGCGCCCAGCGCATCGAACCCGGGGTTCGAGTAGATCCGGCGCCTGCCGGGTTGCGCCAGGATGGTGCCACCCTCGAATGGGAGGCCCGAGGTGTGGGCCAGGAGGTGGCGGACCGTGGCTCCGGGAGGTCCGGCCGCCTCGTCCATGGCCAGCAGGCCCCGATCGACCGCGATCAGGACGGTCAGCGCGGTCACGAGCTTCGTGACCGAGGCCCATCGATAGCGGCGCGTCGGGTCGCCGTGCACGGCAAGGATTCCGCTTGAGGTGACGACCGCTGCCGCCGCGTGGTCGGCGCCCCAGTTGTCGATGCGCGAGAGGATCGAGCCGAATCTGGTCGCCTGGTCCGTCACGGCACCGTCATCACGCGGCGGTAGACTCCCGGCATGTGGTTCCTCTCGTCCCGACAATCCACCCTTCCCTCCCCCGCTGAAGCCCTGCCCGGCCGTCCCGACCCCATCGTGACACCGGGGCGGCACACCGTCCTCGGAACCCCGCTCGCCGGCCCCTGGCCAGACGGGACCAAGACCGCCGTCTTCGGCCTGGGCTGTTTCTGGGGCGCCGAGAAGGCCTTCTGGCCGCAGCCGGGCGTGGTCACGACGGCCGTTGGCTACGCCGGCGGCACGACCCCGAATCCCACCTATCGAGAGGCATGCACCGGCAAGACCGGACATGCCGAGGTCGTGCTCGTCGCCTACGACCCCGCCCGGATCCCCTACGACGCGCTGCTCAAGACCTTCTGGGAGCACCACGATCCGACCCAGGGCATGCGTCAGGGGAACGACACGGGCACGCAGTACCGATCCCTCATCCTGACCACGAACGACGAGCAGCTGGCCGCCGCCGAGGCCTCACGTGACGCCTTCCAGGCCAACCTGACCGCAGCCGGCTTCGGCGTGATCACCACGGAGATCGCACCGGCCGGGCCGTTCTACTACGCCGAGGACTACCACCAGCAGTACCTTTACAAGAACCCGAACGGCTACTGCCCCAAGCATTCGACTGGCGTGAAGCTGCCGGACGACTTCGCGATCCCGGCCACGCCGCTCCAGTACGTCGACTAGTCGGGAATGCCGGCTGACGAGCCCCTGAGCGGCTCGGCCAGTGCGACGATGATGCCCTCGGGGCCGCGGACGTAACAGAGCCGATAGCTGTCTTCGTACTGCACCAGCTCGCCGACGAGTTCGGCGCCGTGGGCCTGCAGGCTAGCGACGACGGCGTCGATGTCGTCGACTGCGAACATGATGCGACGTATCCCCAGCGTGTTCACCGGTGCGTTCGGCTCGACCGTGGTCGCCGACGGCGTGTGAAACTTCATCAGCTCGAGCCGGCTGTGGCCGTCCGGCGTCCGCAGCATCGCGATGTCGTTTCGGACACCGTCGAGCGCCACGATGCGGTCCACCCATTGCCCCTCGACGGTCATCTCGCCCTCCAGCTCCAGACCAAGTTCGACAAAGAACGCGATCGCAGCCTTGAGGTCGTCGACAACGATGCCGACGTTGTCCATCCGCAGAATCGTCATGTCCTCAAGTGTAATTGGCGAGGAGCTCTTTATGCGGGGGCTCATCGAGAACCCCCGGACCGGTCGAACAAAAACGCCCCGATCGCGCAGCGACGTGTAGCCGCCCGAGGCGATGACTATGTGGTC
>CAYLSK010000220.1:0-3917 GCA_964385975.1 uncultured Anaerolineaceae bacterium
CGGTTTGACCCTTGCGCACGGCCGCGCACACAGCTGCCGGGCGATCGTGGAGGCGTCCGCCTTGGCCATCCGTCACGTGGCGGGCCCGATGCTGGCGGCCGGCGTCCGAGTGACCGAGATGCGGGTGTGCGGTGGCCCGGCTCAAAGCGGATTCTGGAACGCGGTGAAGGCGGACGTGACCGGATTCCCGGTCGCCGTGCCGGCGGTGCTCGAAACAGCTGTGCTCGGCTCGGCAATCCTCGGGGCGGTGGGAATCGGCGAGCATCGCGATCTGCGGACGGCGATCGTCGCGATGACCCGGATTGAGGCACGGATCGAGCCGCGTCGGGAGCTGGCGCCCGTCTACGACCGCCTGTTCGACGCGTACCAGGCGCTCTACCCGGCAACGGCGCCGCTCCTCCGGCGGCTCCAGGAGCTGCCGGCGTGAGTGCGACCGAGCAGCGCTCCGGGACCGTCCGCCTGCGTGACCTGAGCTTCGCCTTTCCGACCCGGGCCGGCCGATCGCTGCCGGTCCTGGACCGCATCAGCCTGGGAATTCTCGGTGGCGGGATCGTGGCGCTCATCGGTCCAAACGGTTGCGGCAAGTCCACGCTGCTCCGGGTGATTGCCGGGCTGCTCGCTGCGGGGAGTGGTGAGGCGCTCCTGGACGGCGCGCCGATCGCAGGGCCGGACCCGCGGATCGGCTTGATCTTCCAGGAGCCGCGCCTCCTGCCGTGGCGCTCGGCCGCCGACAACATCACCTACCCGCTCGAGCTCGCCGGATGGCCGCCGGCCCGACGCCAGGAACGCCTGGCGAGGCTGAGTGAGCTGGTCGATCTCGATCCGGCCGTGACGGCGTCTCGTCCGGCCGAGCTGTCGGGCGGAACGCGCCAGCGCGTGTCCCTCGCCCGGGCGCTCGCCCTCGAGCCGGCGGTCCTGCTGCTCGACGAGCCGTTCAGCGCCCTGGACGCACTGACGCGCGAGCGATTCGACCTGGAACTGCTGCGTCTCTGGGAGCGCGCGGCGACCACGATCGTGATCGTGACCCACAGCATCCCGGAAGCGATCCTGATCGCCGATCGGGTCGTCGTCCTGTCGGCGCGTCCCGGCCGGATCGTCGCGGACGTCGCGGTCGACCTGCCGCGGCCACGAACGATCGGGGACCTCGATGGCGCCGCGGCTGGGCACGCCTCCCGCCAGATCCGGTCGCACCTGGAGGTCGTCGAGGTCGGCGAGGTCGGAATCCCGATCGCCGGGGAGCTGGCGTCGTGAGCCGCTCGGCCTGGCTGTCGGTGGGTGCCGCGTTCGCGGTGTTCGTCCTGGTCTGGAAGGCGGTGGTCGTGGTCAGCGGCCTCCCGCCGTTCATCCTGCCCTCCCCGGAGACCGTGGCGATCCGTTTCCTTGGCGCCTGGCGCGACGGCACGATCGAGCCGCACCTATGGACCACGCTAATCGAGGTCGTGCTCGGATTCACGGTGGGCGTTGCGCTCGCCCTGGTCGCCGGGTACGCGCTCGCGCGGAGCGCGCTCGTCGAGCGGCTTCTGTCGCCCTACCTGGTCGCCGCCCAGGCCATTCCGATCCTTGCCCTTGCCCCGCTGCTCGTCCTGTGGTTTGGCAACGGGCTGCTCAGCAAGGTCATCGTCTGCTCGCTGATCGTCTTCTTCCCGGTCGCGGTCGCCACGATGGTCGGCATCCGGTCAGTTGACGTACGTCTGCTCGAGCTTGGGCGCAGCCTGCGGGCGACTCGCCGCCAGATCCTCTTGACCCTCGAGATTCCGGGCGCCCTGCCGAACATTCTGGGCGGCATGCGCGTCGGCGTCACCCTGGCCGTCGTCGGGGCACTCGTCGGCGAATGGGCCGGCGCCAACCAGGGACTGGGGGTCCTGATCAATCTCGCGCGCGGGTCGCTCTTCGACATCCCGCTGATGTTCGCGACGCTCCTGACGATCGCACTCGTCGGGATCGTCCTCTACCTCGTCGTGGTCGCCTTCGAGCGCCGGCTCGTCGGCAGCCGCTGACCAGCGCTGTATCTGGAGGTCCTCGTGTCGCCAACCCGTCGCCGTCTCGCCATCGCTGCGCTGCTCGCCACGTTCGTGGCCGCGGCCTGCAGCGCGGGCGCCCCACCCACGCCGCCCCCGCCATCAGCCGCGCCATCCGGCCCAGCCTCGGCGCCGGCTTCGGCTCCGGCTTCGGCTCCGGCCTCGCCGATCAAGCTGACCGTGGGCCTCGGCTACATCCCGAGCGTCCAGTTCGCCCCGTTTTACCTGGCGCAGCAGGCTGGCTATTACGCCGCTGCCGGGCTGGGGGTCGAGTTCCAGAACAAGGTCGATCCGGACCTGATCACGCTGGTGGGCCAGGGTGCCATCGACGTCGGGATCGGCGACGGGACCAGCGTTATTCCGGCGGTGAGCCAGGGGATTCCAATCCGCTATATCGCGACGGTCTACGGGCAGTTCCCGAACGTCGTCTTCGCCAAGGCCTCGTCCGGGATCACCACGGCTGCGGACCTCGAGGGCAAGAAGGTCGGGACTCCTGGCCGCTACGGCTCCGGCTGGATCATGCTCCAGGCATTGCTGGGATCGGCCGGACTTACGACGGACAGCATCGAGGTCATCGAGTACCCCGACTACACCCAGCGCGCCGCGGTGGCCCAGGGCGCGGTGGACGCAGCGACCGGGTTCGCCAACAACGAGCCGGTCCAGCTCGAGCTCGATGGCGACACGGCGGTCGTGCTGCACATCGACGCCATCACGCCGCTCCCGGGCCCGGGCCTGATCTCGGGCGCCAGCACGCTCGATGCGAAGCACGATGCGATCGCTGCGTTCGTGGCTGCCACCTTGCGCGCGATGGCCGAGATCAAGGCCAACCCGTCGCTCGGTCTCGATGCGGCGATCACGGCCGTTCCCGAGCTCGCCTCGGCCCGCGACGCCCAGATGGCGATCCTGGCCGCCACCATCGAGTCGTGGACGGGACAAACCCAGGCGACGAAGGGGCTGGGTGCGATCGACCGCGCCGGCTGGGCACAATCGATCACGTACCTCACCTCGCTGGGTCTCGTCCCCAAGCCGGTCACCGTCGACGATCTGGTCCGGGACGATCTGCTCCCAAGCGGTAGCTGAGCCGTGCTCGACGGCGTCCGCCCGAGCGCGGCTCGGCGGTCGTGGTGGCTGCGCGAGGCGCTGGCCGCCGAAGCGGTCGACCTAGCTGGCGCGGCACCGCCGTTGGTCGGGAGCCGCACCGCCGACGTCGTGATCGTGGGCGGCGGGTACACGGGCCTGTGGACCGCATGGCGGCTGACAGAGCTCGAGCCGGGGACTCGGATCGTCATTCTCGAAGCGGACATCTGCGGCGGTGGGCCATCCGGCCGTAACGGCGGATTCGTGACCGGCTGGTGGGACGAGCTCCCGACGCTCATCGAGCGTCATGGCCCTGACGGCGCGCTGGCAATGGCTCGGGCGATCGACGAGGCGGTCGACGCGATCGGGGCCTGGTGCGGGGCCAACAACGTCGACGCCTGGTACACGAAGGCCGGCGCGCTCTCGGTCAGTGCCGCGCCAGCCCAGGATGGCGGCTGGGACGCGGCGGTCGACGCTTGTCGGGAGCTCGGCGTCGAGGCGGAATACGCCGCGCTGACCGCCGACGAGATTCGAACCCGGGTCGTCTCGCCGGTCTTCCGGGGCGGGGTCTTCATGCGCGGCGCCGCCACCGTCCAGCCGGCGATCCTCGCCCGCGGCCTGCGCCGCGCCCTGCTGGCGCGCGGCGTGACGATCCACGAGGGAACGGCCGTCGTCGAGCTCGACGGTGAGCGGCCGGGCGCCCTCGGCCGAATCGGTGCCGCTCGGAGGCGAGCGCCGGCGGGCCGTGCCGGTCGACCGGTCCGTGTTCGGACGACCTCGAAAATCGGCGACGGAGAGGTGACCGCCCATTCGGCGATCGTG
>CAYLSK010000221.1:0-3895 GCA_964385975.1 uncultured Anaerolineaceae bacterium
CCTGTCTTCCGCCCACGCCGCATAAGGACGCAGCCGAAAGCTGCGCGACGCCGAGTCGTCGGAGCTGGCGCCAGACGGCGATCCGAGGCGTGGATGGCTCGCGAGGGAGTCGGTAGGCGAGGAGGACCCAGCGCATTCGTCGATCCATGGCGGGAGCCTACCATAAACATGCAACCGTGGTTACATGTTTCGGCTGCGAATCTTTCGGTTGAAAACTAGCGGGTCAACGTCATCGCGTGGTCGGGCCGGAGCAGGAACGGCGGCAGGTACGCCGGCAGGTTCGAGAATGGCAGGACGTCCGGATGCAAGGCGATGCCGAGGGCCTCGCTCATGAACCGGCGCCGCGCCTGGATCCGCTCCCACGCCCCGGGGTAGCCGGCGGCGAAGGCATTGCGAAGTGACTGATCGGCAAGCGCCACGCCGTCCTCGATGTTTGTCGTGAAGTAGTCCGCCCCGGTCGCTGGGATGATGTCCACCTGGAAGACCATCCCGGACTGAAGCTCGATGGTTGACCCCGGCGAGATCGGCGAGTTGACCCACTCGTCGAGGTGGAGCTGGTGACCGGGATTCAAGAAGATCCCGAAGAACGGCTCGCCCAGTCGACGATCGATGATCTCTTGGAGCGCGCCTCCAGTCTGGCCGATCCACAGTGCGCCGTACCACTCCGCGACCGCCTCGAAGTACGGCCCGACCAGTCGGTCCACGTAGTCGCCGATCCCCGCTGGCAGCTCGGCGGCGTCCTCGACCACGAAGCCGGCCCGGCAGTTGAGCGCTCCCCAGATGCCGAAGGCGACCGTGAAGCGATCGCCTCGTTCGATCCGCCGGTCGGTTGGGCTGAGCAACCCGAGCGTCGCCCGCGGCCCGCTCGACAGCATCAGATGGCAGGAGAGCGGCATCCCGTTCCAGGCGAGCAGCCTGACCGCCTCGTGCTCGGTCATGCCCGGTCGGAGACGGGAGAGCAGCTGCCGAATCCCTTGCGACGTCTGGCAGGCGGCGTATTCGAACGCGGCCAGCTGCTCCACCTCGTTGATCACTCGAAGTCCGTCGGCCGGATCGATCAGGAGGTCAGTGGCGTTCTCGACCACGCCCGATGGCCCGACCAGGCGCCGCAACTCATCGACGATGTACGCCGGCGCGTCGATCGTCTCGCGGCTGGCATAGGTCTTCCAGCCGACCACCCCAACCCGGCTGCCCGGGCCGACGCCCTCGTCGGCGAGAATCTCGGCGAGCGGGCGCGAGCGATCGCGGGGCTGGCTGGGCAGGCTGAAATCCTGAAACAGCTGACGGCGCATCGTCACCGGTGCACTTCCAGCCATCCCGTAGCACTCGTTGCCGACGAGGATGACCGGCTCGCCGGCCGGACCGAGCACCAACAGCGCCTCTTCGAATCGGGGATCGAACCCGGTCAGGTACGACAGGTTCGCGCTGTGCTCGCGGTCGGCGTAGACGACGAGCCGATGGTAACCACGAGTGTCTGCTCGCTCGCGAAGGCGCTCGACCCGGGCCGAGTAGATCGCCGGCGCGATCTCAGGCATGGCATCGGGCATGCCGAACTCCGGCAGGCTGATCTGGGCAAGCCGAGCCTTCGCCACCATCGCCGTCCTTCCTTCCGTCACTGGCTCGCGGGGAGCCACGGGTGGGCCGAGCTGGCTCCCCGCTCGATCACATCGAACCCGTTCGCCTTGACGTCCACCCATGGCCCCGCCTCGTCATCGGGCCACTGGACCCGGACCTGGCCGTCGCTGGCTGGGCCGAGCCCGAAATGGATCCAGCCGAGCTCGCCGCCGACATGACCGCCGCCGATCGTCACCTCGCGCCGGAGCGTTACGTCACCGACCTTGACCTCGATCCAGGCGCCGATGGCGTCGTGGTTGGGTCCAGGTTGGACCAGCTGGAGCGCGAGCCAGTGGCCCATCGGCGCTGGCTGTGTGGCGTCGCCCGAGCCGACGTTGCGCCAGAGCTTCGCGGGGTCACCGTAGTTCACCTCGACCAGGTCGAGCATCCCATCGAGATTGAAATCGATCAGGGCCGCCCCGCGGCCGCGCGCGAAGTTCAGGATCCCCGCTGCCTCGGCGCCCTCGACGAACGTCCCGTCCGGCTGGCCCAGGAGCAGGTTGCTGGGATCCTTCTGGGCGTAGTCAGGCTGCTGATCGACGTTGCCCTTCGCGATGAACAGGTCGATGAACCCGTCGTTGTTGACGTCCTGGAACTCGGGATGCCACGCCGTCGACGGCAGCGGATCGCCGCCCGTGAAGGGTCGGGTGACGTTCACTCCGCGCTTGAGCCCGATGTCTCGATAGGTCGGTTGTGCGGGCCCGCTCGTCAGCGTCTGGAGCCGGCTCGGCCCCTGGCTCGTAAGGTACACGTCGGGATAGCCGTCCCCGGTGACGTCGTAGCTGGCGATGCCCATCCCCTCGATCTGGAGCTGCACCCAGCCATCGGCATCCGTGTAGAGACGCGGGGCCTCGCCGGGCGAGATGCGCCAGAGCTGCTCCTGGCCGTTGATGGAGTCGTAGTAGTGACGGTCGTTGCTGACTCGCAGGTCGCGCCGGCCCGAGCGGTCCCAGTCGCTGAACAGCATCGACAACGCGCAGTAACCGGGCGTCAACGCGAGGGGTCTGCTGTAGCCGGTCCCGGCCCCATCCGGCCTGATCAGCGCATTGTCGGCACAGTCCGTGGTGGGCTCGCCCGCCATGTCGAGACCGAGATAGTGGCCGAGAGCCAGGGTTGGCAGTCGCGCCGAGTCCTCCCAGGTGGCGCTGAAGGCGGTGGCCATGGCACGGCCGCCAGCGAATGACCAGGCCTCGTTCGCCCGCTCGAATCGGCAGTCGCCGAGGCCTCGCAGGAGCACGCTCTCGCCGACCCGCAGGACGGCCAGATCGACCTTCCCGTCACCATCGATGTCGAGCGGGTAGGCGCCGTTGACGTCGGCGAGATCGACGGCGGGGTCGTGGACCGGAGAGAACCGGAGCGCGCCGCCGACCGGGCTGTCGTTGCGATAGAGTGCCGCCGGCTTGCTCCCGCCGGCGAGAAACAGCTCGGGTTTGCCGTCGCCGTTACAGTCGAACACCGCGACGCCCCCGCCGACGGCGAACTTGAAGTCACCGTCATACACGTGGTCGACGCCGGCGACAATCGACTCCTCCACGAAGTGGGGTGGACCGAGTGCGGCCGAAGGCCCCCGCGGCCCCACGAAGACCAGCGCCACAGCGACGACCGCAACAGCGGCGACTGTCGCGGTTCCTGCGAGGAGGGAGAGCTTCACGGCCCTCCTCGTCACCTAACCAGCCTGCCCGCTGTAGTAGAGCTGAGCCTTGGCCCACGCGTCCTTGCCGCATTGCGAGCCGATCGTTCGACCGATGAAGTCATCCGCGGGAATGTGGATCCCGCCGTACATGCGCGACAGGCCGGCCTGGTCGGACGCGTCGTAGTACGTCGCCCATTCCAGTCTGATGTCGGTCGTCGGTCCCTTCTCAAACTTGAGCGACCCCGCCTTGATCGTGTAGCCGCTGATTCCGCCAGGAAAGTACTCATTGCCGGTGAAGCCCGTGAGCACCTCGGCGGCCGCCCGGCTGAACGTGCTGTGCCCGGAGACGTAACCCTGGAACGCCGGGGTCACGAACGTCGGGAGCTGATATGGGACCCAGTCGACCGCGAGGATCCACTTGACGCCGCCGATCTGGGTCTTGGGGTCTTTCGGATTGCCGGCCCAGGCCTTGATTGCTATCTCATCCTCGTGGCCGGCGAGGGCTGCATGACGCTGACCCGGCGCCGTGGTCGCCTTCGTGATCAGCTCCACGAGGTCGGGGACGAGAGGCAAGCCCTCGCGGTTGTATGACGGCAGGCTGGGATCGCTTGACTGACCAAGCCCGCCCATGTATCGGATCATCGAGAT
>CAYLSK010000222.1:0-3888 GCA_964385975.1 uncultured Anaerolineaceae bacterium
AGCTGCTCGAATCCACGGCGATCGACGGGATCCGGCCAACCGGCGGCGGACCGACGGACCTGCGGCCGGCGCCTCGGAGCTCGTCCGCCGCCACGAACGCCTAGCCTAGCGCTCGATCGAGCCGAGAAGTGTGGTCCGCGCGATGATCCGCAAGCTCCAGCTGCTCGTCGCCGCCGTGGTCCTGGTGATTGCCGCGTTCTCGACCGCGCTGCCGTTCCTCTTCTACTTGCTGTACCTGGCGATCCTGATCGTGGGTGGCTCGTACATGTTGGTTCGCCTCGGCCTGACCGACCTGGAGGCCGGCTATGCGGTGAGTCAGCTCCACGGCCACGTCGGCGATCAGGTCCGGGTCACCTACACGCTGCGCAATGGGAGCCGCATCGCCAAGCTCTGGCTGGAGATCCACAACCCGACCACGCTGCCGGGTGGCCTCCCGGGCCGGGCGATCACCCTGGCCGGCCGGAGCGAACGCTCGTGGCTCATCCGCATTCCGCTCTCGCGTCGGGGCCACTTCCGGATCGAACCGCTTCATATTCGGACCGGCGACCCTTTCGGCTTCTTCGAGGCGTCCGCGACGGTCGGCCAGGGGGTGTCGGTCGTCGTCTATCCGCGCCTCGAGCCGCTGCCGCGCTGGCGCCTGCCCGCGGCGGCCCTCGAAGGCAGCCGGGTGGCCCCGGTCCGGACCCTGCAGACGACGCCCCTGGCGACGACGGTCCGGCCGTACGCCCCGGGCGACAGCATGAATCGGATCCATTGGAAGAGCACCGCCCGGCACGGCGAGATCCAGGTCAAGGAATTTGACCTGGAGCAGACCGCCGATGCCTGGATCGTGCTCGACCTCCAGCGCAGCATCCAGACCGGGCGCGGTGACGACTCCACGGTCGAGGCCGCGGTTCGAGCCGCCGCCTCGACCGCCGACAAGGCCCTCCAGGAGGGGCGGGCGGTCGGGATGACTGTGAACGTTGGGCGGACCGCCTTCCTGCCACCGGACCGCGGTGGCCGCCAGCACCTCAAGATCATGCAGCTGCTCGCATCGGTCGAGGCCGACAGCAACACACCGCTCGTCGAGACCTTGATCGCCACCGTCGGGCGGTTGCGCCGGGGCATGACCGCGGTGGTCATCACCCCGTCCCTCGATCCCTCGTGGGTCCGGCCGCTCGCCTCGCTCCGGGCGAGAGGTGTCGCCTGCGTAGTTCTATCGCTGGATGCCTCGGCGTTCGATCGGTTCACAGGGAGTCGCGAGACGGTGCTGGCCGCCAACGTGAGCGCCCCGGTGCCCGAGGTCAGCGAAGAGGTCGCCAAGCGCGCTCGAGCCCTCCGTCACGCGCTGGCCGAATACGAGCTCGCCTCGTTCACGGTCGCGCCCGGTCGTCCGCTCGGCGAGATCCTGGTCCGATGAACCGGCGGATCCCGATCGCTCCCGCCGAGGGTTGGGCCACCCTCGGATTGACGATCCTGCTCTGCCTGACCTTCGCCTGGTCGCTCGACGACGCTCGATGGGTCCTGGGCCGCAACGAGTATCTCGACTTCCTGCAGTGGACCGTGCTCGGTGGGGTGCTTGCCGGGTTCATCGGCACCAAGGTCGGCTGGGGACGCTGGCTGACCTACCTGATCGGGGCCCTGGTGGCCGCGCTCATCGTCCCATTGTTCGTCGGTTCGGTTGCCTTCCCGGACGGTGCGTCGCTGCACGACATGTACGTGGCCACGGCAGCCTCGGTCATCTCCGCGTATTCGGACATCGTCATCCACAACCAGGCCTCGACCATCGAGTACCTGCACTACCTGTTGACGCTCGGACTGCTCGTCTGGGCGACCTCGATGTTTGCGTCGTACGCGATCTTCGGCCACCAGCGCCCGTTGAGCGCGGTCGCGGTCGTCGGGCTGCTCCTTGTCGGGAACATGGCCCTCACCATCAACGACCAGCTCTTCTACCTGGTCGTCTACAGCCTCGCCGCGCTCTTCGTGCTGATCCGTGGGCACGTCCTCGAGGAGCAGTCGGAGTGGCTCCGCCGGCGGATCGGCGATCCCGCGTCGATCTCGGCGGTCTACCTTCGTGGCGGAACGGCGTTCGTCTCGGTTGCCGTCATGGGTGCCCTCGTGCTGACCCAGACGGCGGCCTCGAAACCCCTGGCCGGGGCATGGGACGGCGTGAGCGACGGACTGGTCCTGCTCTCCCGCTCGTTCCAGCGGTTCCTGCCGGCCGGCGGCGCCAATCGATCGTTCGGGGTGACGTTCGGCCCGACCGCGGCAGTCCAGCAGGTCTGGACGACCGACTCGTCGCTGGCCTTGACGGTCCAGCTGTCACCCCAGGACAAGGCCAACTACTACTGGCGAGCGGTCACCTACGACCGGATCGATCTGAACGGCTGGAGCATGAGCGATACGAACACGATCGGACGAGCTGCGGGCGACTCGCTCCTCAACGGGTTTGCCGACGATGTGGCGCCCGAAGGCCGCGCGACGCTGAGCTTCACGATCACCCCCGCGGATTTCCGTGGCTCCACGATCCTGTCGCCGGCGACCCCGGTGGAGGTGGACGAGAGCACGCGGCTCACGGTGGTCGGTCAGACCGGCTTCTTCTCCACGGTCGACCGGGACGGCGGCAGCGGAGCCTACGGCGTGACCGCGCTCGTGCAGGTCGACGGCAACGATCCGGGACAGCTCAACGAGGAGCTGCTGCGCGCTGCCGGCACCGACAATCCAACGGCGATCGACAGCCTCTACCTCGGGGTCGCCGACGGGTCGTTCGGACCATATGCGCGGGAGCTCGAAGCCAAGATCGTGGCCGAGGCGCCGTCGGACACGCCCTACGACCTCGCGGCCACGATCGTCAAGGAGCTTCACTCGAGCGCGTTCACCTACGACACTGACGTTCGCGGGATCGACTGTGCCGGGGTCTCCACGGTCGAGTGCTTCGCCCACTTCAAGCGTGGCTTCTGCCAGTACTACGCGGCCACGATGGCCGTAATCCTGCGCGATCTCAAGGTCCCGACCCGGATCGCCCAGGGCTTCCTGCCGGGTTCACGCGACCCGCAGATCGGGCGGGAGCAGATCTTCAACAGCAACGCGCACGCATGGGTGGAGGTCTACTTCCCGGGTGTCGGTTGGGTGACCTTCGACCCGACGGGTGGCGGGATCGCACAGCTGGCTCCGCTTCCGTCGGGCCGTCCGATCGCGTCCGGCCCACGTGCATCGGGCAGCGCGGGAACCTTGACCCGCCCGCCCGAGACCGACCCCTTCGCCAACGAGCCCAGCGGGTCGGTGTCGGGCCGGGCCAACCGTGGCTCGCTGGGACCGCTCGTCGCCGTGACCGTCCTGCTGCTCCTGGCGATCGGCGGGCTGGCCTTCATCATCTGGCAGCGAGGGCCTCGCTCGGGGACCTCGGCGGACCTCGCCTACGGAACGGTGACCCGCCTGGCAGCCCGCTTCGGCTTCGGTCCTCGCCCAACCCAGACCGTCTACGAGTTCACCGGCGCGCTCGGCGAGATCCTGCCGACATCACGCCCGGAGCTCGAGACGGTCGCCCAGGCCAAGGTCGAATCCGCCTACGGCCAACGAATTCTGGGTGACGTCCGTCTGGTTGCGCTGCGTGCCGCCCAACGTCGACTGCGAGTGAGCCTCTTGCGGCTGGCCTTCCGCCGTAAGGACCGCCCCCGGCGCCGCTGGCTGTGATTCCCGAAGAGGTTGTTGACGATCGCGGCCACCGTCTGGACCCTGGCAAAACCTCGTGGCCAGACTGCTACGGGCGAGCCGGGGCCGCCGGGGCGACCCCGGACTGCCGGTTCACGCTCAGCGCGAGGTCGGATTCGGTCAGACGGACCGGGATTTGCTCCGTACCAGTGCGTAACTGACCACGGCCTTTCCCGACGTGGGAAGGTGCTCGCGACG
>CAYLSK010000223.1:0-3879 GCA_964385975.1 uncultured Anaerolineaceae bacterium
CTTTCGCCGCCTCGACACGATCGTCAAGCGTCGGGCCCAGAAAGCGCAGCGTCAGGTGGAGTCCATCGAGCCGGACCCAGCGAACGTCACGGCCTCCGCCAGGCACACCATCGGCTCCGACACGATCGACCAGCGCCGAAACAGCAACGGCGGCTTCCCCGGGCAGCGGCACGGCGATGAAGACGCGGCGGCCGGGCAGATCGGCGCCTGTCCAGCGCGGCCGCCTGATCGGGCCAGTCACCCGGGTGGCGGTCCGTTCTCGCGCTGCCAGGCCACACGATCGGTGCGCAAGACTTCCAGCGCGCGATCTCGATCGCGCCAGCCGAGGATATCGACCGTCTTGTCCTCAAGCGCCTTGTAGGTGGCGAAGAACTGCTCGATTTCAACCAGGCGATGGGGGCGCATCTGGTCGAGCGCCTCGATGTGCGCCTGATGGGCGTCACCGATGGCAACGCACAGGACCTTGAAGTCGAAACCCTTCTCGTCGCGCATTTCGAGCCCGCCGACCGGCCGGGCCCACACGTGGCAGCCGGTAAACGTCGGCTCGTCGATGATCAACAGGGCATCCGTGTGATCGCCGTCGCCGGCCCGCGTCCCCTCGATAAATCCATAGTCAAAGTTGTAGAAGACGGCGCTCGACAGGACGCGATCCAGGCGGTAGACACCCAACGCCTCGTCGAACTCGTACTTGTTGCGCGATCCGCGCGGGATCTCGACGACGATCTCAACGACGGTCGGGAATGGGCCGGGGCCATGCACCGCCCCACGATACCTCGGTACGGAGGCAACGGGGCCCGTCCCCGGGCGCGGCTTTCCCGGTGCGAGACGAGCTTGCTCCCCTGGATTCGAGCCGTCCGGCGCATTAGCGCTAGCAGGGCCGCGATGCCAGGCCTGGATTCCAAGCGCATTGTTGTACGCAGCACCGCGGCGCAGGGGTTCCAGCGCGGTTGGTATCAACGACCGATTCGGATTCCAACCCGTCAGCTTCTCCAACCCGGTTGGTGTCCCGGCCGGTCCGGGGCAAGGATCGGTTACCTAGACCAAGCGGGTTGGAATTGCGACCTCCGATATGGGCCCGGCGCCAGCCGAGCCGCTAGTCGTTGTAGAGGCGTTCCTCGATCAGCTTTTCCTGCACGGTCCGCCCGTTCGGATCGAAGCAGCTGAACTCGAAGTGCTTCTCGAACTCGAGGTCGACGTTGTCCTGGCCGCCACGGTTTTTCTCGACCGAGATCACGACCCAGTCGCGGAAGCGCTGCGCCTGGTACGGGTTGAACTCGATGTTGACCTTGGCGACGATGTGGTACTTCTCGTTGAGGATGAGAATGATGTCGGCCTCGTAGTTGATCGCCGACGAGCCGCGCAGGTGGTAGTTGCGCAGGCGCGAGGCCTTCAGGCCTTCCTTGTCGGCGGCCACGATGCAGACCAGCGGCACGTCCTCGGCCAGGGCGATGTCCTTGAGGCCGTTGATCAGGAAGGTGACCTTCTCGGTCTCGTTCTCCGGCTCCGGGATCTGGGGCACCTTCTGCAGGTAATCCACGAAGACCACCAGGCGGCGATCGCCGGACAGCGTTCGATGGGCCTGGACGAGCTTGCGGATGTTGTCGATGGTGCTTGCCGTCTGCGATCCACGCATCAGGAAGAGGTTCTGCCCGTAACGCGCGATCCGGTCCATGGACGGGCGCAGGCGCGGGTTGTTGGCCATCTGGGCGTTGGCCTCGCCCTCGGCCATCCAGGTCCCGAGGATCTCCTTTCGGACGTCCTGCACCTTGATCGCGCCGGTCTTGTGGGGCAGGTGGGCGAGCGCGGATTCCATTGCGATCAGCCGGTTGAGCAGGTATTGCTCATCATGCTCAAAGCAGATGTAGAGCACGTTCGCCTGACCGCCCGAGGCGACGTTGCGCGCCATCTGAAGCGCCATGGTCGTCTTGCCGGTCCCCTGCGCTCCACCGATCAGGAGCAGCTCGCCAGTCCGCAGTCCCGAGCCGATCGTCTTGTCCAACGGCGTGAAACCGAGCGGGACGGGCTGGTACTCCGAGACCTGGCCGCTGGTAACCTTGTCGTTCAGGTCCACCAGCACGTCCAGCGCCGAGCGCGGCGTGAGGCTGCCGTTGTCTGTGTCAAGTCGCCAGCTGGGCGCCTTGGCGGTCGTATCGGGAGCTTCGGTACTCACGCGGTCGATTCCTCCCCGATTGATGGCGGTCGCCGTAGGGTAGCACCCGCCAGCCCCTGAATCATCTATCCAGACCTATCCGGTCCGCACAGCCGCGAGTTCGTCCCACATCCGCACGATCGTGCGGATCCCGGTCTCGTAGTTGCGCAGGTCCATCCATTCGTTGGGGGCGTGTGCCTTGTCGTCCGGCTGGACGAAGCCCAGCAGCACGATTGGCAGCCCGAGGATCGATTCGAAGCTGGCGCAGATGGGAATGGAACCACCCTCGCGGATGTAGACCGGGGCGCGGCCGAAGGTGGCTTCGAGCGCCCGGGCGGCAGCCTGCGTCGCGGGATGGTCCTTCGGCGTCCGGCTCGGCCGGCCGCTACCGAGCAGTCGGACGGATGTCGTGACGCCGGGCGGAGCGATCTGCTCAACGTAAGCTCGCAGCCCTTCGAAGATCCGCTCCGGATCCTGGGACACCACCAGCCGGCAGCTGATCTTGGCGTGGGCGTGGGCAGGGATGATCGTCTTGCTGCCGGCCCCCGTGAAGCCTCCCCACAACCCGTTCACGTCGAGGGTTGGCCGGCCGCCGCGACGTTCCAGAGTCGTGTAGCCGACCTCGCCGACGAGGGCGGGCAGGTCGAGGTGGCGCAGATAGGCATCCTCATCGAATGGCAGGGCCGCGAAGTCCGCCCGGTCCGCCTCGGTCAGCGGAACGACGTCGTCGTAGAAGCCCGGGATTCGGATCCGGCCGTCGGGGCCCTTGAGGGCGGCAATGATCTGGGCCAGCGCGTTGGCCGGGTTCTGGACGGCGCCGCCGAAGCCGCCGGAATGCAGGTCCACCGCGGCCCCGACGACGTCGATCTGGGCATACAGCAGGCCGCGCAGCCCAATCGTGATCGCGGGCAGGTTGCCTTCGAAGAAGCCGGTGTCGCTGACAACGACGACGTCGGCGGCCAGGCGCTCCTTGTTCGCTGTGAGCCACCGTGCCAGGTTGACCGAACCGGACTCCTCTTCGCCCTCGAACAGGTATCTGAGGTTGACCGGGAACCCCCCGCTGGTCGCAAGGATGGCGGCCGCGGCCATCAGGTGAGCATGAATCTGGCCCTTGTCGTCGGCGGCACCTCGCGCCAGCAGGCGTTCGCCATCGATCACCGGCTCGAATGGCGGCGAGGTCCACAGGTCCAGCGGATCGACTGGCTGGACGTCGTAGTGGCCGTACACCAGCACCGTCGGGGCGTCGGGGGCATGGAGCCAGTCCGCGTAGACGACCGGATGACCGCCGGTCTCGAAGAGCTCTGCATGCTCGAGACCCGCGGCCGTCAGGGCATCGGCCAGCCACCGCGCAGCGTCCCGGCAATCGGTCGCGTGGTCGGGCAGCGCGGAGATGCTCGGGATCCGGAGGAACGAGAGATACGACTCATAGCGAGCCCCACGCGTCTCCGCGAGGTGGCGTTCGAGGGCAGCCTCGCGATCGGTCATCGACCTCACCTCATGCAACGAGCGGGCCGGCGACGGCCCGCTCGTCGTTGATTCGCGTTCGTCTGGGTTGCTTGTCAGGCCGGCTGCGGATTCGCGTTCGGGAGCGGCTGGCCGGGCCCGACGAACGTCGGGACCCCGTGCAGCTCTTGCTTGGGCGGTATGTCGCTGAACAGCGCCTCGAACCCCTCGGAGTCGACGGTCTCCTCGGCGACCAGCTTCTCGGCCAGGGCGATGAGCTTGTCCCG
>CAYLSK010000224.1:0-3833 GCA_964385975.1 uncultured Anaerolineaceae bacterium
TCGTCAGGATCACGACCCCGCACATCCCGCTCCCGTCGGCTGCCGCCCTCGAGGACCTTGCCGTTCCGTCTGTCGAGCGCATCGCCGACACGATCCGACGCCGTCTCGAGCAGGCCAGGTAGCGATATGACGGCCGTCGGAGTCCTCGGCGTCGGGCGGATGGGCGGTTCGATGGCCCGGGCGCTCGCGACGGCCGGCTTCGAGGTTGTCTGCTGGAACCGCACACCGGCTACGGCCGCAGCGCTTGCCGCCGAGCTCGGTGGTCGCGCCGTTCCGCGTCCGGCCGATGTCGCTGCCGCCGCCGACGTCTGCGTCTCGATGCTGGCTGACGGACCCGCCGTAGAGGCCGTCTACCGAGGACCGGACGGGCTGCTCGCCGGCGCCCGGCTCGGCAACGTCCTGGTCGACGCGTCGACCGTGCCTCCCTCCACGATCCGTCGCTTCGAGGCGGCGGCCCGGACTGCCGGGGCCGGATTGCTCGACGCGCCCGTCTCAGGCAGCGTCACCCTGGCCCAAAGCGGGAGCCTGACGATCATGGTCGGAGGCGAGGCGGCGGACCTGGAGCGAGCCAGGCCCGTGCTGAACGCCCTGGCGAAGACCGTCTTCCACCTCGGTCCGCTGGGGAGCGGTGCCGCAATGAAGCTGGCCGTGAACGCCGTGATCTTCGGCCTCAACGAGGCGCTCGCCGAGGGGCTCGTCCTGGCTGAAGCAGCCGGCGTCGACCGGACGCTGGCCTACGACGTGCTTGCTGCGAGCGCGGCGGGCGCTCCATTCGTCGGCTACAAACGCGCGGCGTTCCTCGAGCCCGACGCGACCCCGGTCGCTTTTGCGCTGGACCTAGCCGCCAAGGACCTGCGCCTGATCAGCGCCCTCGCGGCCGAGATCGGGGTTGGCATGCCGCAGGCGACGACCAATGCGGCGGTGATCGCCGCGGCGTCCGGTCGGGATCGCGGCGGCAGGGACTTCTCCACCGTCGCCGTCCACCTGCGCGAGACCGCGAGAACAGAGGAGGGCCGACCCGCCTGAGAGACGAATGCGGGCCGAGATGCCCGCCGGCGACGACAGCCCGACCAGGCCACGTGTGGGTGATCCAAGGTTCGATTCACAGGAGGCAGTCATGAGCGAGCGGACGCTGATCAAGGGAGGCATCGTCCTGACCATGGACGAGTCGCTCGGCGAGCTGCCGAGCGCCGACATCCTCATCGAGGACGATCGGATCGTCGATGTCAGGCCCGGCCTGTCGGCCGAGGGCGCGAAGGTGATCGACGCAACCGGCGATATCGTCATCCCGGGCTTCGTCGACACGCACCGTCACACCTGGGAGACGTCGATCCGCACGTGCGCCCCGGACTACACGCTAGGCGCGTACTTCGGCGCCATCCTCGACCAGTTCGCGCCCAAGTACCGGCCCGAGGACGTGTATGCCGCCAATCAATGGGGCGCGCTCGAATGCATCAACGCCGGCATCACCACGCTCGTCGACTGGTCGCACATCATGAACACACCGGACCACGCGGACGCCGCGGTGAAGGGTCTCCAGGACACGGGCATCCGTTCCGTCTTCGCTTTCGGCTTCCCGAATACCTCGATCCAGGCATGGTGGTTCGGGCTCGACTACGGCGGCAGTGTCGAGCGGATCAACGGCGACGAGGCTCGCCGAATCCGGAGCCAGTACCTGAGCGACGACCATGGCCTGATCACCATGGCGCTCGCGACGAGGGGCACCAACTTCTGCAAGCCGGACGTCGTGCGTTACGAATGGGAGTTGGCGAAGGAGCTCGGCATCAACATCACGGTCCACGTCGCGATGGACCGGTTCGGCTACACGAAGATGCAGCTGCGGGCCCTCAAGGAGATGGGGCTCCTCTACCCCAACACGACGTACATTCACTCGTCGCACTTGCTCGACGATGAATGGCTGATGGTTCGTGACTCCGGCGGGAACGTCTCGCTCGCGCCGCAGATCGAGCTACAGATGGGCCACGGCTGGGCGCCCGCCCAGATCGCCGACAAGCTCGGCATCCCGGTCGGGCTGAGCTCCGACGTCGCCACCACCGCCTCGTCCGACCAATTCACCCAGATGCATGCGATCTTTGCCTCCGAACGCGGCCGCCGGCACCAGGTGTCGTGGGACGAGGACCTCGATGGCAACGTCCCGACGTCCGACCTGATCAACTCCCGCCAGGTGCTCCGCTGGGCAACGCTCGACGGGGCGAAAGTCGCCGGGATCGCCGATCGGACGGGGTCGATCACGCCGGGCAAGAAGGCCGACCTCGTGATCATCGACGGCCACGCCGTGAATGTCGCTCCGGTCATCGACCCGGTGGGAGCGGTCGTGTGCGCTGCCGACGTCTCGAACGTTGACACCGTGATCATCGATGGCGTCATCCGTAAGCGTGGCGGCAAGCTGCTCGCCGACCTCGGCAGCCCGCGGGCAGCCGTGATGGCGTCGCGCGACTTCCTGGTCAGCCAGGTCCCGGCACAGGAGGGCTGGATCGCGAAGCTCCCGGCCTGACGAGCATCGCGCCGCCGCCGCGGCCTGCAGACGATGTCAAGCTCAGGCGCACGTTGGCCACAGATGCGTCGTGGCTCGTCCCAGATTCGACAGATTCTGCCGGATTCGCGTCGAGGTCACGCTCGAATATCGCGAGGTTGCGCCTGGGAGTGACGCCGGCACCCGATGTCGGCCCGCCCGCGGGTCAGCTGCCGCGGCGGTCAGCCGCCGACAGCGCGCCGCCTGATCTCGGCCGTGATCGCCGGCACGACCTGGTGCAGGTCGCCGATCACCGCGTAGTCGGCGGCCGCCATGATCGGCGAGTTCGGGTCCGTGTTGATGGCCAGGATCCGCTTGGCCGCCTTGCAACCCACGATGTGCTGGATCGCGCCGCTGATCCCACAGGCGATGTAAAGGTCGGGCGCGATCCGCAGCCCGGTCTGGCCGATCTGGTCGCTGTGGGGGCGCCAGCCGGCACTCGTCACCACGCGCGATCCGCCGACCGCCCCGCCGAGCAGCGCGGCGAGCTCCTCGAGCTCGGCGAAGCCTTCGGCGCTGCCGACGCCGCGACCGCCACCGACCACGACCTTTGCGTCCGCGAGCGAGATGCTGCCGGCTACCGGCGCCTCGCGCCCCGACACCTGCGCCAGCAGGTCGCGTTCCGTCACGGACGGCACGAAGGCGGTCATCGTGGTCTCCGTCGCGAGGATCGTCTCGGCGCCGGACTCGTCCACTGGCACGACGTGCGGCGCGACCGTGAGCAGTGCGACGTCGGTCGCCAGCTGCGCATCCTCGAGCAGGCTGCCGGCCCACCGTTGGCGGGTGAGCCGCCATGGATCGCCAACCGAGGCCTCCACCACGTTGGTGACCAGGGGTCGGCCCGTGCGGGCCGCGACGTGGGCGAGCACCTCGTGACCGCGATCGCTGCCACCCGCGATCACGGCTGCCGGCTTCCGGGCGTCGATGAGCTGCGCAATCGCGGCCGCCCAGGCGGCCGGCGCATAGGCATCGAGGCGGGGGTCGCTGACGTGATGGGCGGCGGCCACTCCATTCGCGCCGAGGGCGCCCGCGGCCGCGACGGCGTCGGACCCGAACACGACGGCCGCGACTTGGCCGCCGGTGGCCGGCTCGAGCGAATTGGCCAGGGCGAGCGCCTCGCGCGACAGCCGTTCGACCTCCCCGGCAGCATGCTCGACGAAGACGATGATCCCGCTCACGAGGCAAGCACGCCGATCCGCGTCAGCATGTCGACGACTGCCGGCGCCGCTTCCGGTCCGGTCCCGAGGATCTCGACCTGGGCCCCGTCCTCTTCGGGGAGGCGAAGCCCGAGCTTGATCGG
>CAYLSK010000225.1:0-3819 GCA_964385975.1 uncultured Anaerolineaceae bacterium
TCGGGACGTGTGCCGGCAACGCGCTCGAGGTCCGCGAGGCGGTCGCGTATCTGCGTGGCGAGGCGCGCGACAAACGGCTCGACACCGTGACGCGGGCGCTCGCCGCTGAAATGCTTGTCCTGGGTGCTCTGGCGCGCGATGATTCCACGGCGCAGGCGCAGGTCGAGCGGGCGCTTGGCTCGGGCGCGGCGGCCGAGCGGTTCCAGCGGATGGTTGCGGCGCTTGGCGGGCCCGCCGATTTTATCGAGCGACCCGAGGCGCACCTGGCGCGGGCGCCGGTCGAGATCGTAGCGACACCGACGGTCACGGGATATGTGGCGGAGATGGATGTGCGTCGAATTGGTCTCGCGGTGATGGGACTTGGCGGCGGCCGGCGGAAACCTGAGGACAAGATCGATCATGCGGTGGGCTTGAGCGAGATGTGCGGGCTTGGCGAGCACGTTGGGCCGGAGCGGCCCCTCGCGCGTATCCACGCCCGCTCGCGCGTAGACGCCGAGGCGGCGACCGTCGCCATTCGCGCCGCCATCCGGATCGCCGATGCCGCGCCCGCGCCGACGCCGATCATCGGCCAGAAAATCGGGCCTGGTGATTGATGCGGCGCGCCTTCCTCCTCGTCATGGACTCATTCGGGATCGGCGGCGCCGCCGATGCCGCGCGATTTGGCGACGCCGGCGCCGATACGCTTGGCCATATCGCCGCCGCCTGCGCCAACGGCGCGGCCGACAAGTCTGGCCTCAGGTCGGGCCCGCTGCGGATTCCGAATTTGCTGCGGCTCGGGATCGGCGAGGCGGCACGGGCGAGCAGCGGAATTCCGTTGGCGGCCGTCGTGCCGCCCCAGCGGATCGACGCGGCCTGGGGATACGCGGTGGAACAGAGCCGTGGCAAGGACACGCCGAGCGGCCACTGGGAAATGGCGGGGGTGCCGGTCACCACCGACTGGGGCTACTTCCCGCCCGACTACCCGAGCTTCCCGCCGGCGCTGACCGACGCGCTTATCGCCGAAGCGAAGCTGCCGGGCGTCATCGGCAATCGCCATGCCTCGGGGACCGTGATCATCGAGGAACTCGGCGAGGAGCACATTCGCACCGGCATGCCGATCGTCTATACCTCGGGCGACAGCGTGTTCCAGATCGCCGCGCACGAAGATTCGTTCGGATTGGACCGGCTCTATGCGGTCTGCGAAATCGCCCGGCGCCTGGTCGACCGCTACAACGTCGGCCGGGTGATCGCGCGGCCGTTCGTCGGCGCCAAGGGCAGCTTCCGGCGCACCGGCAACCGGCGCGACTACGCCACGCCGCCGCCCGCGCCCACGCTGCTCGATCGACTGGTCGCCGACGGCGGCGCGGTGATCGCGGTCGGCAAGGTGGCCGACATCTTCGCCCATCGGGGAATCACCCGCTCGATCAAGGCCGACGGCAACATGGCCCTGTTCGACGCGACGCTTCAGGCGGCCGCCGAGGCCGGGGATCGCAGCCTGGTGTTCACCAACTTCGTCGATTTCGACACCCTCTACGGCCATCGCCGCGACGTGGCGGGCTATGCCGCGGCGCTCGAAGCCTTCGACCGTCGACTGCCGGAGCTGGAGCGCGCGCTGCGGCCGGGCGACGTGGTGGCGATCAGCGCCGACCACGGCTGCGATCCGACCTGGCGCGGCACCGACCACACGCGCGAGCACGTGCCGGTGCTTCTCTTCGGACCGGGGGTGCCGGCGGGATCGCTCGGCCGGCGCGAGACCTTTGCCGACATCGGCCAGACCCTCGCGCTACATTTCGGATTGGCGCCGCTGCCTGCGGGCGAGTCGGTTCTGCCCAGCCAGTAGATCGGCGTCGCTATCCGGGGACATCCGCGCGACCGTTTTCTCCGGCTACCCAGAAGATAGATCGATAGCCTACGCTACGTGGGCGGTCACGACGTCCTTGTCGACCAGGACCGTGATCAGGTCCGGGCTGACAGTGATCTGCCAAGTGACGAAATGGGCGGCGTCAACGCCTGCAAACGTGGTGCTGGACGTCGCCCACGTGCCACCCGTGTCCTTCAGGGTCAGATGGTCGTTGCCGTCGCCCTCGACGACAAGAACGTGATCCCCCGCCGCGAAGAATAGGCCGTTACCGCCATGCTCAAGCACATCGGCTGGATTTAGGATCAGAGTGTTTGCGCCGTTTAAGGACGGACCCACTGTTGTGGTCGACGCCGCTCCCGTGAGGTCGATGATCTCGATCCCCGCCACTCCGAACGTCACCGTACCGGAAGTGGACGCATTGGCTATCGACGTCAGGTCGAGCGTCTGCCCGGTCCCGTCCAGGCGCAACATGTCCGCTCCCGCACCGCCATCGTAGGCACCCGCAAACGTTCCCGACGCGATAACCTGCGATGCGTTGATCACCAGAATGTCGTTGCCGGCCAAGCCATAAAGCTTGTCCGTGCCGGCGCCGCCGTTGAGCACATCGACCCCAACGAAAGACGTACTTTCGTTTGCTCCGGTCAGCGTGTCGTTACCGCCGGCGCCATAGAGATACGCAACGCTGTCGGAGGCTGCCGGTGCGGTAAGCGCGTCGTTTCCGCTTCCGCCATCGGTGGATGTCGTCGGCCCGGCGAGCAACGTCCCGGGATCCGATATGGTATCGAGTGGATTATTCGGATTGAACACGGCGGTGAAGGCCTCGAGCGAGCTGTTCGCCCCATTGCCGAGCTTGATCGTGCCGTTCGACTGAATCGCCACCCCTTCGACCGTGGCATCGGTCAACAGGAACTCGTCGCCCGACACGTATTCGATCGTCACCACGTAATTGCCGTTGTGATCGATGTTGAATCCGACGTCCGGGTTGAAGGTTTGGGTCTGGTTGTTTTGCCCGCCCGCGGTGATATGGAGCAACGTATCGAAGGTTTCGGCCGGGTTGGCCAGATTGGTGAAGGTGAGCAACAAATGGCTGTCCACCGCGTTGTTCGCATTGGTCGTGATGCTTACGTTCAAAACGAACGGCGCCTTGGTGATATCAAGAATCGTACCGACGCCCTGGCTGTCGGCGAAGGTCGCGCCCGACGGGCTCGAGAGGTTGACGAAGAAGCTTTCCGTCACTTCGACCGACGAATCGGTGACGGCATCGACCGTCACGGTCGTGGAGGTTGTGCCCGCAGAGATCGTTACCGTTCCGCTGTTCGACTTGTAGTCAGCCGGCGATGTCGCGCTTTTATCCTCAGTCGCGAAGCTCACCGTCACGTCCGTGGCGCTCTTCCCGCTCAAGCTGACAGTGAAGGTCCCCGCGCTGCCCTCGACGAACGTCACGTCGTCGATCGACAAGGTGGGCTGGGTTTGCGCATCACCGATCGTCCCGATCCCCTGGCTGTCCAAAATGGTGGCGCCCGAAGGGGTCGTCAGATTGACGACAAAGCTCTCCGTTCCCTCGAACGTGCCGTCGGTCAGTGTCGCAACGGTCACCGTCGTGCTCGTCGTCCCGGCGGCGATCGTCGCGGTGCCGCTGTTCGCTGTAAAGTCCGTGCCCGATGTTGCGGTGCTACCTGCCGACGCGAAGCTCACCGTCACCGCGGTTGCGCTCGGCCCGCTCAGCGTAATGGTGAACGTCTCGGGGCTGCCCTCGGTCGCCGAAACATCGTTGATCGACAGCGTCGGTTGGGTCTGCGCGTCGAGGATCGTGCCGATGCCCTGGCTGTCGGCGATGGTTGCCCCCGACGGGCTTGAGAGGTTGACGAAGAAGTTCTCCGTCCCCTCGAACGTACCATCGGTCAGTGTGGACACGGTTACCGTCGTGCTCGTCGTCCCCGCCGCGATCGTCACCGGGCCGCTCTTCGCCGTGTAGTCGG
>CAYLSK010000226.1:0-3720 GCA_964385975.1 uncultured Anaerolineaceae bacterium
CCCGAGCGCCAGCGCGGCGCCCTGATCGCCCGATACATAGTCTCCCCCCCCCCCGGGGGGGGTCATCCCTGGAGGGCTATCGGAACGAGGTCACCTGACCATCTGGGTTGACGCAAAACTTGGGGTCGAGGGAATTCGTGTAGCGCTGCGCGTCCCCCTCGGTCTCGAGCCCCGGGTCGAACTGCGCCGCCTTGGGGAGGCGGATGCCGGCGTCGGTCTCAATCATGTCGCCACGGTCGGTCCCGAAGCCATCGAGCCGGAAGCAGTCAGGCTCTCCGCCGGCGATCGAGTCGCTGACGAGTCGGGCGACCCACGGGCCGTCGGGGCCGGTGCCGCCGAGGAGCAGATCCCCGACGTCCGGCGGCCCACCTCCATAGACGACGTCCATGTTCCTCAAGTCGATGGTGTACTCGGGCCCATTCGCCAACTCCCACCGAACGGTCCCACCTGCTCCGCCCTCTTGAGTGACCACACCCCGGCAATCTCCGGCGTGTAGTTCGTCCGGCCTCCACAGGCGGCCACGACCAGGGCAGCGAGGGCGAGCGCAGCCACCCACGCCCGACCTGCGGTCTCGCGAGCGAAACCAGTCCCCTGAGCATGGGTGGGCTCGGATCGGGCGTTCATCTGACGCTCGGCCCCCTTACATGGCGTGTCGATACGATCGCGGACGTGTAGGCGGCCACCGGCAACTTGGATTGCTGATCTGCGGGGAGGCGCCGCCTCGTCGGACAACTCGCCGACGGCCTGCTCCCAGGCGGTGACACCTGTCAGCGGGCGCAGAGTTTGTGACAACTGTCCTTCAGGCGGGCACTCGTCACCCGAGCGTTCTATTGCCCGTGCGTGATATGAGGGATCCACGCGCGGCACACGGGGCTGGATGACAGCAATTCGTGACAACGGGCCATCAGAACGGTCATCCGCCGGTTTTCGACTGACCAATGCCCGCCTGGAAGCCATCTGTCAGTTTTCGAGGTTTGGTCAGTTCTCGTGGGGTTACGTTGAGTGACCCTGAGCGCCAGGGCACTTATTCCGGCTCGTAACGGAAGCGATCGCGGTCGCGAACGAGGTGCCCGATCGGGTGGGCTTTCTCGTGCGAGAGGACGACCGTCCAGTCCTCGTCGGCGGCTTGCGCGAAGAGCTCGGCCTTGCGGGTGACGGAATCGAGCGGGAAGTCGTCAAACGAGGTCACCCAGCGCGGATTGGCGGCCCACGGGCGCATCAACAGGTCACCGAAGAACGCGAGCGTCCGGCCACCGGCTCCCCCACCCCGGACGACGATCGCCTGGTGACCGGTCGAGTGGCCGCCCGTTGGGACGACGCTGACGCCGGGCAGGATCTCGCGCTCACCGTCCGCCCACCCCTGCTTGCCCCAGCTCTCGACCAGCCGCAATTCCGGCTGAACATACGACGCGACGAGCCGCGGGTTGTCGCCGAGCGCGACCTCCCACTCCGCCCGCTGGGCGACGATCCTGGCGTGCGGAAAGGCGCGCGATCCGTCGGGCCGCAGCAGGCCACCGGCATGATCGAAATGCAGATGACTCATCGCCACGACGTCAATGGTTTCCGGCAGGAACCCCGCCGTTTCGAGGGCGGCCGCGATCCAGGGCCCCTCGTACGAGCGGATCGCCCGGGTCTTGTCGTCGACGCGATCCCCGATCCCCGTCTCGACCAGCACGCGACCGGATGGCGTCTGGACCAGGAGGCAGTTCAGTGCCTGGAGCAGGCGGCGCTCCTCATCGGGCTCGTCCGCCACGAGGCCGCCCCACAGGACCCACGGCACCGGCCCAAAGAGGGCGCCGGCATCCGACCGAAAGGTCCCGGCCTGGACCAATGCGACCCGGACGCCACCACCGAGGTCGCGCGACCAGTCGACCGCGTCGTTCATCGCCATCGGACTACGAGCGCTTCGGATCCCCGGTCCGTTGGCCGGCGTCGAAGTCGCGGTGGAAGGCCGACGCCGTGGGCTCGGACTGGCCCTGGTACTTCGACCCCAGCTCGGGCGACCCGTATGGACGATCGACCTCGCTCGACATCTTGAAGAAGCTGATCTGGCCGATCCGCATCCCGGAGTACAGGGCGATCGGGAGGTTCGCCACGTTGGACAGCTCGAGGGTCAGGTTGCCCTTCCAGCCCGGGTCCACGTAGCCGGCCGTGGAGTGGATCAGCAGCCCAAGACGGCCAAGAGAGCTGTTGTGCGTTGGGATGAACGAGCGCGATACAAGAAAGACGCCCCGCGGCGACGCGACCTGGATGCAGCGAACCGGTACCGAGGGCACCTTCCGAACAACGTCGATGGCGCGGAAACGCTGGTAGCGGGCGTCGAGAGGCTTCTGACGAGCGAGCTTGCGACGTAGGCGGAAAACCGGTCGGTCGGGCGTGAACTTGACGCGGTACTTCGGGCCATGGTCGATCCCACCGAGCGTCGCCCGGCCGACGGACTTCACCGGCCTGAAGCCGAGGCTCGAGGTCAACTCGACCACGCCATCGGCCAGATCCTCGTTGACGCTCGTGAACTCACATCGGCCAGCGACGTCGTCGACGTACCCGTCCGTATCCATCAGTCCCTGGAGGAACGCCAGACGCTGGGCAACCCCAGCCTCGAGGTATGGCCGGGGCACGTACTTGCCATCTCGCATGCCCAGGTCACGCAGGCGGCTGGAGAGCGACCCGTTGCGCATCGACCCGTTGCGCATGTAGCGGCCCGTCGCAGCGTCGCGGCTATGTCCGATGCCACCGATCGAATAGAGATGCCGCGCGTAGGTCAGCTGTCGAACGGCATACCCCTCGCCGCTGATCTGCTCGAGAACTTCCTCGTCGTATGACGTGATAGCGGCTGCCGTGGTAGTTCCGTCGCCCAGCCATGCGCCGAGCGTATATGGCTCGATCGGGAGGTCGAGCCGCGGTGGATATTGGACCGGATCAGCCAGCGGAACGTGGTGGTTCATCTCGCCGTTGACACGCACGGAGCGCGCGATCTCGTCGGTCGTTCGAATCGTTAGTCGGTGCCGCCCGTATCTTCGTCCAGCCTTGTCGATTGTCACCCACTGATGGGCGGCGTCGGCGACGACGCGCTGGCCATCGGAGAACACGATCTCGCGACATGGCCGACCGGGCATGGGCGGTGTCGCGTCGACAACTGCGGTCGGGGAACCGGTCTCGTCGAACACGAGGTCGCCAGGTACGAGGTCGCCCATGGTTCGCCAGCCGAGCGGCGTCGGGACCGGCGTATCGAGCGCGAGCGCCTTGCCCTCGAGCCGGGCGACGAGGTCGTTTGGCAACTCCACCCATTCATGGGTCTGACCAAGGACGAACTCGCCCGGATGGAGGATGAACGGCTCGTCGTCGGCGATCGTGAGCAGCTCGGTCAGGTCGGGCTGCGGGGCGCGCACGTCAATGAACGCGTAGCGGTTGTTGCGGAAGACCCGGAAGCTCCGGTCGAGATGGAGGTCAACCGACGATGGCTGGAGGTCGTGCGCGTCGTAGGGCTCGATCTTGACCGTGCCGGATTCGAGCGCGGTTCTGATGTCGCGATCCGACAGGACGCTCACTTCGCGAGGCTCCCGCTGCCACGCTCGGCGTAGAGCGAGTCGACCTCGCGCTTCAGGGCCTCGAGGTCCTCGAAGCTCTGGTAGACGCTGGCGAACCGGATGTAGGCGATGTGATCGAGCGCCCGGAGCTTGGCCATCGCGAGCTGGCCGACCTTCTGCGACGGGACCTCGG
>CAYLSK010000227.1:0-3689 GCA_964385975.1 uncultured Anaerolineaceae bacterium
ATCCGGACCGAACCCATCTGGTGCGCCGAGAAGACCGCCCCACGGTTCGGCGCGAAATCGAATGCCGCGAGGGTGTCTTCGAACCGGGCGAAGGCGGCGCCATCCGACCCCCCTACCCTTCCGCGTGGGCGATGCCAGGCTGGAGGCGCGCCGGCGGCGACGAGATCAGTCGCGCCGGCCGCTCGGGCCATGCGCGCCATCGAAACCAGACCGTGGCGGAGCGTGGCGACGCCGGCCCGGTCCAGGCGGTAGTCGATCCGGACGCGCCCGGACGCGGTGATCGTGGTTCGCCCCTCACCGCCGTCGCGGGTGACCGCGATCAACGGGGAGAGCCGCGATGCCCCGGCCATCAATTTTGCATGCTCGTCCGTGCCTTCCCACGGGAGGGCGAGCGCGAGCAGGCCCGGATGGCCCGGCGCCGACTCGATCGCGTAGCCATTCCTGCCTGCCTCCGGCTCCACGAACTGGAGCGAGCGGGCCGCCTGCATCGTCCCGCGCCACATCTCGATCGACTCGCTGAATCGTCCGGCTACGACCGAGACCGGATGGAGCCGCAGGTGACGTCCGATCGCCGGATGCTCGACGGCTGAGCGCTGCAGGATCGCTGGCGTCCGCAGGGCTCCGGCGGCGAGGATGACCGCCGACGCGCGGACCACGAGAGTCCGTGCGCGCCCGTCGCTCTCCACCTCGGCCTCGACGCCGACCGCCCGGCCCGCCTCGAGGAGGACGCGCGTGACCCGGGCATTTGCCACGATTCGAGCGCCGGTAGCCGCTGCGTCCGCCAGATGAGCGCGGATGCCGGAGCGTTTCGTGCCGCGCCGGCAGCCGAATGGGCAGCTGCCACAGTCGCCGCAGGCGCTCGCGTTTCGCCGGGTTGGGGCCGCCTCCCAGCCGAGTGCCCCCGCGCCTCGCAGGACGACCGCATCCTTGGGAGGAATGTGGGTCGATTCGGCGACCCCAAGCTCCTGGTCGATCATCTCGGCGTCGCTCGCCCAGCTCGCTCCGGTCAGATCCTCGAGCCCGTGCTCGCGTTCCCACTCGGTGCGCACCGACGCGGTGGCGGGAATACAGGTCATCCAGTTGATCAGGGTTCCGCCGCCGACCCCGGTTCCGGCCAGCATCGTGACCGATCCATCCCAGGTCGTGAGCAGACCGTGGTTCAGGTAGAGCCGGTCGAAGGCGCTGAGCTCATCACGCGGCATGGACGCCTCGTCGACGAACGGCCCGGCCTCCAGGACCACGACCGATCGACCCGCGGCCGCCAGGGAGGCCGCGACAACGCCGCCGCCCGCGCCAGTGCCGACGACGACCACATCGGCGTCGAGCACCGCGGGTGCATCGCCAACGCTCCGGGCGGGCGGCAACGAGACGGGCCGGATCGGGCAGGGATCGGCGCAGACCGGCGGATCGTCGGGCCGATAGCCCATCTGGACCAGGCGCGGGTTCGGGGCGTCGACCCCCGGATCGGCATAGGCCAGGAAGGTCAACAACTTGCGCAAGGCCGCGAATGCCGACCGGCGCGTCCCGAGCCGAGCATTGGCCCACCGCAGCAGGTAGCGCTCGCGGGCGGCCGGCGACATCGCCACGAAGGAGCTCGGCCGACCCGCCAGGAGCATGTTCGCCGCGCCCGAATCCATCAGCCGGAGCGCCAGGCGGAGCTGGCGCAACTGGGACGGGTCAGCCGACGCGGTCAGTGCCTCGCTCGCCATCCGCGCCCGGCGCACAGCGTCGCCTCGGACGAAGGTTTCCGCGAGTGCGGCCAGCAGAGCGAGATCGCGCTCGGACCATCCGTCCACGAGCGGGAGTATGACCGGCGACGGTGGCACCGGAATGGGTCCCGCCAGTTGACCGAACGGTGATCGGACACGCGGCCCGCGTTGTGCCCTCGTTGGAGCGGCCGGCGTTTTGCGCCCGGGGCGTAACGAATCCGGGACACCCCGGACAGTGCTGTTGTCAGTTGCACGAACATCGAAGGAGAAGCACATGTCCACAACCATCAACAGGATGGATGCGACCGTCGCGGCCGTCTTTGTCCAGACGAACGAGCAGGATGCGAACCGCGTGATCGCGTTCCGCCGCGATGCCGACGGCATGCTCGACCCCATCGGCACCTACCCGACGGGCGGGACCGGCAGCGGCGTCCCACACCTCACCTCGCAGGGCTCGGTCGTGCTCTCGGGCGACGGCCGCACCCTTCTCGTCACGAACGCGGGCAGCGACGACGTCGGCGTCTTCGACGTCGCGACCAACGGATTGACGCTCTCCCGGACGCTGGCGAGCGGCGGCGCCAAGCCGAAGAGCCTCAGCGAGCATGCGGGCCTCGTCTACGTCCTCAATACGGGCGACCCGTCGCTGGTCGGCTTCCGACTCGGAGCGAATGGCCTGGAGGAGCTGGTCGGTTCCCACCGCGACCTTGCCGTCGGAGCCGATCCCGCCCAGGTCGGGTTCGCCCCCGACGGCAAGACGCTCGTCGTGACGCAGCGAGGAACGAACTCGATCGTCGTCTTCGCGGTGGACGACGCCGGCTATCTCGGTGACGCCAGCGAGGTTCCCTCGTCTGGTCCCACGCCGTACGGGTTCGCCTTCGCGGGCGCTGGGACGCTGGTCGTGACTGAAGCGTTCGGTGCACAGGTAGGCAAGGCGGCCGCTTCGTCATACGTCCTCGGCGGGGCGACTGTCGAGCCGGTCTCGCGCTCGGTCGGCAACGGCCGCAGCGAGATCTGCTGGGCCGTCGTCAGCGAGGACGATCGGTATGTGTTCACGACGAACTTTGCCGACGGTGCCGTGTCGCGCTATTCGATCGGCGCAGACGGCGGCATCCGGCTGGACGACGCGGTCGCGGGGATCGCCGTCGACGGGGCGACCGGCCTCCGTGATGAGGGCATCTCGCCCGACGGCAAGTTCCTCTATGCGATCGACGCCGACGCGAGGCGCATTTTCGGCTGGGCCGTCGGCGGCAGCGGTTCCCTCGAGCTCATCGGCTCCTGGGACGGACTACCGGCGACCGTCGCCGGGCTCGCAGCGAGCTAAGGCCCGGGATGCGCCTCGAACCGCTCTACCGCGCGACGTTCGCGACGCCCGAAAGCTGGAGTGTCGAGCTCGCCGGCGAATCTGGCACCGAAGGCCAGCTGTTCCTGATCGCCGAGGGGCGCGCCACGGGGCGCCTCTCGGCAAGGCTCCGAGCCGCCAACTACCCGCGTCGGCGGGTCGACGGCACGCTGCTTCCCGACTTCCGCGGCGTGCTCGAGACCGACGACGGAGCAACGGTGTTGTTCTCCTGGCGCGGCTACGCCCATCGCCCGATCGACGGCAGGCGGCGTCTCGTTGGCTCCGTCACGCACGTGACCGACGACGATCGCTACCGCCATCTCAATGACAGCGTGTGCGCGCTGACCGGCGAAGTCCGTCCGCAGGCAGTGGGCGGCGGCTTCGAGGTGGTCCTCGACGTCGCCGAGCTGATCTGGGAGCCGGCTCCGGTGTGATGGCCCAAACGCCCGGTCACGCGCCGGCGGCAGGGCCAGCCGGCTCACGCGAGCTGCTCGTGCATCGCCGCTGACCCCGACCGCCGTCGGCCGGCGGCCCTGCCCCGTTCGACGCGTGAGCGTGATGCAGCGGCGCATCATTTAGGGGCGCGCCACGCTCAGCGGCCCGGCGTTTCAGGCAGAGTCTGGGGGGCGCCACGCACGAAT
>CAYLSK010000228.1:0-3391 GCA_964385975.1 uncultured Anaerolineaceae bacterium
GATGCCCGGCTTGGCGGTGTGGATCGTGACCGTCACGTGGTTGATCCCGCGCTCGATCTCGACGCCGCTGACGCTGGCGTTGGCCAGCCGCTTGTCGATCAGCTGGCGGATCTTGATGTCCTCCTGGAGGGAGGCCGTGTATTCCTTGTTGTCGGCGTACCACTTCGCGGTCCAGGTGCGCGAGACACCCAGGCGGAAGCCGTACGGATGGACCTTGTGTCCCATGTCAGGCCTCCTGGTCCGCGACGGTGATCGTGATGTGGGTCATGGGCTTGTGGATGGCAAACGCCCGACCCTGGGCCCGCGGCTGGAAACGCTTGATCGTTGGGCCTTCGTTGGCGACGGCATCGACGATCACCAGGTCCTCGGCGGACAGGCTGTGGTTGTTTTCGGCATTGGAGGTCGCACTCTTGAGCACGCGCGCGACGTCGGCCGCGGCCTTCTGCGGCATGAACCGCAGGATCGCAGCGGCCTCTTCGACCTTCTTGCCCTTGATCGCCTGGGTGACCAGACGGGTTTTGCGGGTCGAAGCGCGAAGGTACTTGGCAGTGGCGGATACGCGCACGATCAGCCTCTACTTCAGTGCCGTCGATCGGTCGGTGTGCTTGCCGTGCCCACGATAGTTGCGGGTGGGGCTGAACTCACCAAGCCGATGGCCGACCATGTTCTCGGTCACGTAGACCGGGATGTGCTTCCTGCCGTTGTAGACCGCGATCGTGTGGCCGATGAAGGTCGGGAAGATGACCGACGCACGCGACCACGACTTGACGACCTTCTTCTCGTTGCGCTTGTTCATCTCCTCGATCCGGCCGAGGAGGCGGGCCTCGATGAACGGCCCTTTCTTGACTGAACGGGACATCGACTCCTACCTCCCCGCTACTTGCGATGCCGGGACCGGACGATGAGTCGTCCAGTCGTCTTGGACCGCCGGGTGCGATAGCCCATGGCGGGCTTGCCCCACGGGGTCTTGGGCGGCATCCCGGTCGGGGACTTGCCTTCGCCACCGCCGTGCGGATGGTCACGTGGATTCATGACGACGCCGCGGACCTCTGGCCGCTGGCCCATGTGGCGGGCACGTCCCGCCTTGCCGAGGTTCTGGTTCTCGTGATCGAGGTTGCTGACCTGACCGACGGTGGCCATGCAGCGCATGGGGACGCGACGCATCTCCCCCGACGGAAGCCGGACGGTGGCGAACTCACCCTCCTTGGCCAGCAGCTGAGCGGACACCCCGGCTGAACGGACGATCTGGCCGCCCTTGCCCGGGACCAGCTCGATGTTGTGGATGGTGGTGCCGAGCGGGATGTTGGCCAGCGGCAGGGCATTGCCGATCCGGGCCTCGGCCTCGGGTCCGGCGACGACGACGTCGCCAACCTTGAGGCCGTGGGGCAGCAGCATGTAGCGCTTCTCGCCGTCCCGATAGTGGAGCAGGCCAATCCGGCCCGACCGGTTCGGGTCGTATTCGATCGTCGCGAGGCGGGCCGGCACGCCCAGCTTGTCTCGCTTGAAGTCGATTCGCCGGTAGTGCTGCTTCTCGCCGCCGCCGCGGTGACGAACGGTCATGCGGCCGTCATTGTTGCGCCCGGAGCCGCGGATCTGCGGCTCGAGCAGCGGCTTGTGGGGCTCCCTGGTCGTGATCTCCTCGAAGGTCGATCGCGTCATTTGCCGGAGCCCCGGCGAGGTGGCCTTGTAGCTGCGAAGCGGCATCGGTCAGACCCCTTCGAAGAATTCGATCTTCTGGCCGGCCGCAAGGGTCACGATCGCCTTGCGCCACGGCGTGGTGTGGCCGATGGTCTGGCCGCGACGGTTGCCGCGACGCTTCTCCTTGGCCTTCGTGGTGAGCACGTTGACCGAGACGACGGTCACGTTTTCCTTCTTGTAGAGCTCCTCGATCGCGGCCTTGATCTGAATCTTGTTGGCCCGATCGCTGACCGCGAAGGTGTATTTGCCGCGGCCGGACTCATCAATCGACTTCTCGCTGATGACCGGGCGCAGGATGATCTCGGGGGCAGTCAGGGCGCTCACGCGTAGACCTCCTGCATCCGAGCCAGGGAGGGCTGTTCGATCAGGACAGTGTCTGCGTTCAGCAGGTCGACCACGTTGAGCGAGTCGGCCAGGATGATCTCGACCGTCGGCAGGTTCCGGGCCGACAGCTCGAGCGTCTCGTCCCGCCCCGGCGCCACGACCAGGATCCGTCCGGTCGCCTCGAGGGCACGCAGAACGCCGACCAGGTCCCGGGTCCGGATCTCATCCAGGCCGAAGGTGTCGATGATCTTGATCGCCTCGTCGCCGAACTTGGCCGTCAGCGCACCGCGCAAGGCGAGCCGTTTCATCTTGCGCGGCAACCGCTGCTCGTACGAGCGCGGATGCGGGCCGAAGACCGTGCCGCCACCGCGGTAATGCGGGGCGTTGGTCGAGCCCTGGCGGGCGCGCCCGGTCCCCTTCTGGCGGTATGGCTTCTTGCCCCCGCCGCGAATCTCACCGCGGGTCTTGGTGTCGGCCGTGCCGGTTCGCCGGCCGGCGAGCTGGGCGGTCACGACCTGGTGGAGGACCGCGGCATTGATCGGCGCAGCAAAGAGCTCGTCGCTGAGCTCAACGGTGCCAACCGTCTTGCCGGTCCGGTCGTAGAGATTGGTCTGCGGCATGAGGTCAGGCCTTCTTCACGAGGATCAACGCGCCGCGGGCCCCGGGGAGCGTCCCCTTGACCAGCAGCAGGTTGCGATCCGGGTCGGTGCGCACGACGCGCAGCTTCTTGACGGTGACCCGCTCATCGCCCATGTGGCCGGCCATGCGCAGGCCGCGATAGACCCGGCCGGGCGTGGTGCCCGGACCGATCGAGCCGGGCGCCCGGTGATGGTCGGAGCCGTGGGTCTTGGGGCCGCGCTGGAAGTTGTGGCGCTTGATCACGCCGGCGGTCCCCTTCCCCTTCGAGACGCCGGTCACGTCGACCTCGTCACCGGCCGAGAAGAGATCGGCCAGGTTGAGCGTCTGACCGACCTCGTAGGCGTCCACGTCGTCGACTCGGAATTCGCGGATCGTCTTGACCTTGGGCAGGTCCTTCAACTGGCCGGTCTCGGGCCTGGAGAGCTTGGTCGTCACTTCCGTCCCAAGCTGCACGGCCACATAGCCGTCGCGTGCGGACGTGCGTAGACGAGTCACCGTGTTGGGCTGGATGGCGACGACGGAGACGGCAACCATCGTGCCGTCATCCTGAAAGACCTGGGTCATGCCGACCTTGCGGCCGATCAATCCGATGCTCATTGCGCGCTCATCCGGCTCATGCCCGCGTTGGCACCTGCGCGCGTTCGCCCACGCACCCCCCAGGTGCGCTCGCTCTCGTGCTCGTTGCCGCCTTGGCCTGAGCTCGCCTGAGCGGCAATGAGGGTTTCGTATT
>CAYLSK010000228.1:3459-3680 GCA_964385975.1 uncultured Anaerolineaceae bacterium
CGTCCACGGTCTTGGACGATGGGTCCAGGATGTCAACGAGCCGCTTGTGGGTGCGGATCTCGAACTGCTCGCGACTGTCCTTGTCGATGAACGGCGAGCGCAGAACGGTGAACTTCTCGATCCGGGTCGGGAGCGGCACCGGACCGACCACGTCGGCACCGGTCCGCTGGGCGGTCTCCACGATCTGGGCCGCCGACTGATCGAGAGACCGCCCAGCGGAC
>CAYLSK010000229.1:0-3678 GCA_964385975.1 uncultured Anaerolineaceae bacterium
GGACCGTGAGGTGCTCATCGAGGCCGAGAACACCGTCGTGACCGAACGGGACTGCACGGGCCACGCGGAAACGAACCTGGTCCGGGCCGCATCGCGCCGGTTCGATTCCGACTTTCTCACCCGCTGCACGCTCTACACGAGCACCGAGCCCTGCGCGATGTGCGCGGGCGCGATCTACTGGGCCGGGATCGGGCGGGTGGTCTTCGCACTCAGCGAGGCGAATCTCCGCGAGTTGGCCGGCGACGACGCGGCCAACCCCACCCTTTCGCTACCCTGCCGGGAGGTCTTCTCACGCGGACAGCGGCAGATCGTGGTTGAGGGGCCGGCCCTCGAGGACGAGGTCCGTCTGGTCCACGCCGGTTTCTGGGTCTGACGTCCGGGTGATCTAAGAAAGGACCTCCAGGAGCTGGTCCGGCGCATCGCGACGCTGTGGGTCAAGGAGGTTCGGGCGGTCCGCTCACGACGCGAACCTCTCGTCAACCCTGGCGCGCAGCCTCGTCACAGCACCGAGCTCATCCCAGATCCACGGCAGGACCTCGAAGTCAGAGATTCTGAGCGTGGGGGCGTAGCCGTATGTCGGCGGCAGAAGGTCCGCGATCGCGTCACGAAACGCACGTTGTGCCGACCGCCCTCGAATGGGAATAGGGGGGCTGCGGTTTCCCGAGCGAACCCCTCGCAGCCGGCGCGATTCCTGGCTCTCTTCAATCCATGCGCGCAGCGGGAATCCCAGTGGCTCGTCACCTCGAACCACATCTACCCGGCGATCGGCTACGAGCCGGTCCGCGATGTGGACGAGTACCGGTTCCAGGTGAGCTGAGGGTGACGGGTTTCAAGACTCCGGGTTCGCTCATATATTCCATCCAGGACTCGTTGTGATCGATTTCGGGCATTGATGAGCAGGTTCGGGCCTGAACAAGGAGGTTTCACGCTCAAGACGCGGGCGTCTGCGACGCTTGGCTGCCAATTCTCGCCTCGACGAGTCTGCGAGCGAATATTCGAGGGCCGCGTCCGGCGCCGGTGGCTACGAGCCGGCTCGCGATCTGGACGAGTACCGGTTCGACGCGAGCTGAGGGCCTCGCCGGCCCCGAGTCGCAACCGTGGCGCTTAGGACGGCGGCGTTCGGCACCGAACCGAATCCTTGTTGGTCCTGCCACGGGGTCGCCCGTGACGGCACCGCTCCATAGCCTTCCGCTCACACCCGTACGTGCCACGGGCCCTTGATCGCGGAAGGACGGAACGCGGATTGGACACCGGAGATACCGCCTGGCTGTTGATGTCGTCCGCCCTGGTGATGGTCATGCTGCCGGGGCTGGCCCTCTTCTACGGCGGACTGGTCCGTAGCAAGAACGTCCTCTCGACGGTCATGCACAGCTTCTTCGGCCTCGCCCTGGTCAGCGTCGTCTGGGTCTTGGTCGGATTCACGCTTGCCTTCGGGCCGGACGTCGGCGGGCTAGGGCTGATCGGCGGCCTCGACTTTGCGATGTTCAACGGCGTCGGCCTGACGCCGAGCCCGAATTACGCGACGACGGTCCCGTTCGTGCTGTTCGCGGCCTTCCAGCTGATGTTCGCGGCCATCACCCCAGCACTGATCACCGGCGCGTTCGCCGAGCGCAAGCGCTTCGGGGCCTTCGTCCTGTTCACGATCCTCTGGTCGATCCTGGTCTACTCGCCGCTCGCCCACTGGGTCTGGTCGACCGACGGCTGGCTCTACAAGCTCGGTGCCCTCGACTTCGCCGGCGGCACGGTCGTCCACATCAGCTCCGGCGTCTCCGCCCTGATCGTCGCCCTGCTGATCGGCCGCCGGAGCACGAACGGCGAGCCGATGACACCACATGACGTGCCGATGACCGTCCTCGGGGCGGGCCTGCTCTGGTTCGGCTGGTTCGGCTTCAACGCCGGCTCGGCGGTCACCGCCGGCGGCCTCGCGGCGAGCGCGTTCATCGTGACCAACACGTCGGCCGCCGCGGCCACCATCACGTGGGTCCTGGCCAGCTACCTGCACAAGCGCAAGGTGAGCGTCATCGGCGCGGCCTGCGGCGCGGTGGCCGGTCTCGTCGCGATCACCCCGGCGTCCGGTTTCGTGAGTGCCGGCGGCGCCCTGGTCATCGGCCTCGTGGCCGGCGGCCTGTGCTACAGCGCGACCCTGCTGCGCGAGCGGATCAAGGTCGACGACGCGCTCGATGTCTTCGCGGTCCACGGCGTGGGCGGCATGTTCGGCGCCCTGGCGACCGGTGTCTTCGCCACGGCCGCGGTCCAGCCGGCCTTCACCGGCCTGCTCGAGGGCAACGGCCTGCAGCTCGCTCATCAGATCGTCGCCGTCGGGGCGACCATCGGCTACGGGGTCGTGGGCACCTTCGTCATCGTCAAGGTCGTCGATGTCATCCTCGGGATCCGGGTCAAGCCCGCCGACGAGGCGCTTGGACTGGATCTCTCAGTCCACGGTGAGGTCGCCTATCAGGTGTGACGGGCGACTCCTGACGAGGGCCTCCCCCTCGCCATGACGTCGCCGCCATCGCGATCGGCCGCTGTCGACCCCTCTCGACGGCGGCCGATCCGTCCCTCCCCCTCGGAGAACAGAAATGGAGCCGAGCCAGCGTCCCCGCCACCGTCGTCCGGTCACTCCGCTGTACGACGCGCGCTTCGAACACGACGCCTGTGGTGTCGGGTTCGTCGCGGATGCCGGTGGGCGATCGCGCGCCAGGGTCCTGCCGCTCGCGCTGGCCGGGCTGGGCGCTCTCGGTCATCGCGGTGCGTTCGGGGCCGACGGCGAATCGAGCGATGGCGCGGGCGTGGCCCTGCCGCTCGATCGCTCGCTGCTCGAGTTGCTGGCTGGTCCAGCGGCGGCAGCCGGTCGGCCCGGGATCGTCTCGCTCTTCCTGCCTCGAAGCCGAACGGCCGAACAAGCGGCCCGCGCCCTCGTCGAGAAGGTCTTCGCCGAGGCTGGTCTGCCGGTCAGTGCCTGGCGCAGGGTCCCGAACGACATCTCGGCCCTGGGCGCGGCGGCGACGACCTCGCGACCGGCCTTCGCGCAGGCGATCGTCGGCCGTCCGAAGCGCGGGCCGGACGACCGTCGCCGGCTCCCCGATGACGCCTTCGAGCGGCGACTGATCATCGCCCGGCGGCGGCTGGAGACCGCGGCGCGGGCCGCCGGTGGGTCGCTCGCCGAGCTCGCCGTCCCGTCCGCTTCGGCCCGGACGATCGTCTACAAGGGCCTGGTCATCGGCGGGCGGCTGGCCGACCTCTATCCGGACCTGCGAGCCCCATTGCGTCTCAGCTACGCGGTCTTCCACCAGCGCTACGCGACGAACACGCACCCGGTCTGGCGGCTCGCGCAGCCGTTCCGGTCGATCTCCCACAACGGCGAGATCAACACGGTGCGCGGAAACCGCGAGGAGGTCCGCGGCCGGTCCGCCGATGCGGCGGGCTCGGCCCTGGCTCGCGAGCTGATTGCGGCCGGTCCGCTCCTGTCGCCCGACGGCTCGGACTCCCTCTCACTCGACGAAGCGCTCGAGCTCCTGCTGGTGACCGGCTGGGAGCTCACACCGGCCCTGCTGACCGCGATCCCCGAGGCGCTCGCGCTGCGACGCGCACCACACCCGCACGTCGCGACCCTGCGGCGGCGGACCGCCGGCTTCCTCGCCCCGTGGGATGGCCCGGCCGCCATCGTGTTCGCCGACG
>CAYLSK010000230.1:0-3569 GCA_964385975.1 uncultured Anaerolineaceae bacterium
CGATCCGCTGGGGCAGGAACACCGGCACTCGCGAACCGATCCGGATGATCTCGATGTGCGGGATCTCGCGCAGGCCGCGCAGGATCGACTCGAACAGCTTCGGTGCGAGGGTCAGGCCGTCGCCGCCGGAGATCAGGACATCGCGCACCTGGGGCGTCCGGCGCAGGTACTCGAGCTGCGCCTCATGATCTCGCCGGTTGAAATTCTGGGTCGGGTCGCCAACGATCCGGCTTCTCGTGCAGTAGCGGCAGTAGCTGGCACATTGGGTCGTGACCAGCATCAGGACCCGATCCGGATAGCGATGGACGAGTCCCGGCACCGGTGAATGGCGGTCCTCCGCCAGGGAGTCCCCCATCATCGCGGTGAAGGCCTGCTGCTCCCGCCCGAGCGGAATCACCTGGCGACGAATCGGATCGTTGGGATCCTTCGGGTCGATCAGGCTGATGAAGTACGGTGTGATGTCGACTCGGAACTTGTCCGGGGCGGAGAGTCCGGCCCGTTCTTCGTCGGTGAGCTCCAGGATCCCCTCGATCTCGTCGAGATCGTTCACCCGGTGACTCAGCTGCCAGCGCCAGTCGTTCCACTGCGCGTCCGGAATATCCTCCCAGCGCGGGGCACGCCGGCTGATGGCCGGTTTGCCGTCAGGACCCAGCGCTCGAGCCGGGTCGGCCAGGTTGACGAACGGCGCTTCGGTCAGCGCGCGAGCCGCCTCCTGGTGAGCGACGGCAGTCCTGATCTCATGGGCGTCCACGCGGGCCGGCCTCCGGGGTTGCAACGCATAAAGTCTATGCAGTCTGCATGTTCCCGCATCATAGCGCGACGGCCGGACTGGGGTCCAGTAGGCCAATCGTCAGGGCTGCCGTCCCGCATCCCCCGCCCGGCCCCGCTCGACACAGGAGCGTGATGCCGCAGCGCAATCAGCTGGGAGGCCTCCACGCTCAGCGACCCGGCGTTTCAGGCAGAAATTGGGGGCGCCGCGCACGAATACAGTGACGCTGATCCCCCCGCGGATCATCGCCGCCGAGTCCGCCTCCGAGTCCGCCTCCGCGTCGCTACTCGCCGATCACCGCCCAGAGGAAGCCCATCATGATGAAGAAGCCGGTGAATAGCGCGATCAGGCCGATCCCGCCGTATGGCGAGTTCGCGCCGGTGTGAGGCACGAGCTGCAGACCGACGCCGAATACGATCGCCCAGGCGATGAACAGGAAGGTGAACAGGAACTTCGCATTCGGGCTGGTGATCCTGCGCACCCATCGAGATCCGCCTTCGGCCGTCATCGCCGAGCGCTGGATGATCGCGATCATGGTGATAACCAGCAAGGCCGATATGCCGAACGGAATCGGCTGCTGGAAGGCGATCAGGAAGAGCTGCACGCGCGGATGCTAGCAGATGGGCCCTGCGCGGGGCGTGCTGAAACGGCCCCGACCGGTACGATGACGCCGACCCCAACGCGACTCCGGACCGAGGCGAATCCTGACGTGACCTCCTTCGATCGACTCGGCCGGTTCGTCGTCCGGCGAGCCTGGTGGATCGTGGGCGTCTGGGCGATCGTGCTCCTGGTCGCGATCCCGATCGCGCCTCGGGTCACCGGCCAGCTGAGCGCGGGCGGCTTCATCCTCGACGACCTCGAATCTGCGCGTGCGAAGTCGCTGCTCGAGTCGGAGCTCGGGGTCCCGCCATCGGCCCTGGTCGTGGTGCTCAGCAGCCCGACCCTGGTGGCGGGCGCGCCGGCGTTCGAGGCAGCGGCCGAAGAGGCCACTCACGACATCGCGACGGCGCCGCACGTCGCCCGGGTCGTCTCGCACCTGCTGTCGCCGCGCCAGGTCTCGGCCGATCGCCATACCGCCTACGACATCGTCTTCCTCGACCTGCCGGCCGACGACTCGCCCGACGCGCTGCCCATCCTGCGCGAGCGGTTGCGGCAGCCGCCCGGGCTGGAGGTGGAACTGGCCGGCGGGCCGGCGTTCTACGGCGACGTCCAAACCGTTTCCGAAGCGGACCTGCGCCGGAGCGAGATCATCTCGCTCCCCCTGGCGACCCTGACGCTGTTGGTCGTCTTTGGGTCGGTCGTGGCGGCGGGCGTCCCGCTCGTGGTCGGCGGCGCAGCGGTCATCGTCGCGCTCGCCGCGATCTTCGTCGTCGCGTCGTTGACGCCGATGAGCATCTTCGTGCTGAACCTTGCGACGCTCCTCGGTCTCGGGCTCGGCGTGGACTACTCACTGCTCATGACCAGCCGCTTTCGTGAGGAGCTGGCGCTGCGGCCGGATCGTCCGGATCGAGTGTCGGAGGCGGTCCGGGCGACGGTCGCGACGGCCGGGCGCGCCGTCTTCTTCAGCGGCCTGACCGTCCTCCTCGGCCTGCTCGGGTTGATCCTCTTCGAGTTCATGATCCTGCGCTCTGTCGGGATCGCTGGGGCGATCGTCGTGGGCCTGGCCGTTGCCTCCGCGCTGACGCTGCTGCCGGCGATCCTGACCATCCTGGGGCCGCGCATCGATCGGCTGGCCATTCGGCGCGTCTCGCCGCGACCCGGGTCGGACGGCCCCTGGGCCCGCCTCGCCCGGCGAGTCATGCGTCACCCGGTGGCGGTCCTGATCCCAACCCTGGGCTGCATCATGTTGCTCGGGTGGCCCTTCCTGCATGTCAGGTTCAACGCGCCCGACTCCTCCATCCTGCCGGCGTCCGTGCCGTCTCGAGCCGCCTTCGATCGACTCCGACGTGAATTCGGCGAGGGCGAGTTTGCGCCGATCGTGCTGGCGATCCGGACCGCTGGCCGTGCCACGGCGCCGGCCAACCTGGCAGTGCTTTACGACTACTCGCGGCGGCTGCAGGCAGATCCGCGAGTCACCAGGGTCGATGGTCTCGTCGACGTGGATCCGAGGTTGACCCTCGACCAGTACACGCTCCTGTATGGCGACCCGAACGGCCCGCGTGATCGCTACATCCAGACGGCACTGGCCGCGACCACCAGGGGCGATCTGACGGCCTTCACCCTGTATACTCCGTACGGGCCGAACCGCGACGAGGGCAAGGACCTGGTGTCGGCCCTGCGTGATCCGACCGGGGCGCTGGCCCCGCCGGTCGGGATGACCGTCCTGGTCGGCGGTGGCGCCGCCGATGTCTCGGATGTGGTGGCACGGGTCCGGGCCGACTTCCCGAGAACCGCGCTGTTCATCGCCATCTCGACGTATCTGGTCCTCTTCGTCCTGCTCCGTTCGGTCATCCTCCCGGCCAAGGCGCTGATCATGAACACGCTCTCGATCGTCGCCAGCTTCGGCGCCCTGGTCTGGATCTTCCAGGACGGCAACCTCTCAGCCCTGCTCGGCTTTCAGCCCCTGGGATTTGTCGAGACGACCCAGCCGGTGATCCTGTTCTGCGTCCTGTTCGGGCTGTCGATGGACTACGAGGTGTTCATCCTGTCGCGCACCAAGGAGGTCTGGGACCGCACCGGAGACAATCCCGAGGCCGTGGCGCGTGGCCTCGAGCGGAGCGGGCGAATCGTGACGTCGGCCGCGCTCGTGGTGCTCGTCGTCGCCGGTTCGTTCGCGTTCGCCGACATCGTCCTGATCAAC
>CAYLSK010000231.1:0-3539 GCA_964385975.1 uncultured Anaerolineaceae bacterium
AAGCGCTGACGCGATTCGTGAAGGACGGACGGGTGAGCCTCGACAATAACGTTTGTTATGCCGAGCTCGGCATAACAAACGGAATGCCGCGTGCCCGATTATGCCGCGTTGGCGGCCCGGACCGCCTCTTCCTCACGGATCGCGGCTGTGTGTCACTCGACGACACGGCATAATCGGCGTGGTCTCCTGAGTCTGGCAATGGTGCCGGACAAGGAGAGACCACATGAGGACAGACGGTTGCGACGCTGCCGCACTCCTCGGGCCACTTGAGACCCACGTCCAGTCGTTTCTAGACGATCTCGCTGCGACTGGGTACGGCCCACCCGCGCTGGCACAGAGAAGGTCCATCGTCATGGCGTTCGTTCGGTGGACCCGGGCAGCGCGGCTCGCGGTGCAGGATCTCGGTGAGATCCATCTGGCGGCGTTCGTGAAGCGCCGACCGCACACGCGGGATACTCGAGACAAGGAGCTGGCCGCGCTGCGCAGGTTCTTGGCGCACCTCCGCGCGTGGGGGATGCTTCCGGCGCCCGCCAGACCGGCTTCACCCGCCGATGACCTCGAGCACCGCTATGTCGCCTTCCTGCGCACGGATCGGGGGTTGGCCGAAAACTCGATTCTCGTCTACGCCCCGTGTGCGCGCGACTTTCTGGCGTATCGGGTGGCCACGGCAGGCCGTCTCACCCTCGACACGTTGGACGCTGAGGCGATTCGCGCGTTTCTCGTCGAGCGGATCGCCCACCGCTCATCGGAGTCTGCCCGGCTGCTGACCGTCGCCCTCCGCTCGTTGCTGCGCTTCATCTTCCTTCGCGGCGAGACCGCTCGTGACTTGTCGGCGGCGGTGCCGATGGTGCGCACGTACCGGCAGTCAGGGGTGCCCGCCGTGCTGGCACCCGACGAGCTGGAACGCGTGCTCGCCGCCACCGATCGATCGACGACGCGAGGACGCCGCGACTACGCGATCCTGCTCTTGCTGGCTCGGCTCGGTCTGCGGGCCAGCGAGATCGTGTCGCTCGAGCTCTGCGACTTCCGCTGGCGCGCGGGCGAAATCGCCGTCCGCGGCAAAGGTCCGCGGCTCGATCAGGTGCCACTCCTCGCCGATATCGGTGACGCCGTCGCGCGGTACCTCCGCGAGGACCGCGGGACAAGTCCCTCTCGGCGGGTCTTTTTGCGTCTGATCCCGCCGCGTGTCGGCCTGGCGCGCCCGTGCGCGATCGACCACATCGTCCGGCTCGCCCTCGCGCGCGCGGGCGTACGCCCGCGCCATCGTCGGGTCGCGCACCTGTTCCGGCACAGCCTCGCGACTCGGATGATCCGCCACGGCGCGTCGATGGCAGAGATCGCCGAAGTCCTCCGGCATCGCTCGCAGAGCACGACCGCCATCTACGCCAAGGTGTCCTTCGAGGCGCTCCGCACCGTCGCTCGGCCATGGCCGGCCGTCGGAGGTGTGCGATGAGCACCCTGCACGACGCCCTCGCGCAGTATGTGACGGTCCGTCGCGCGCTGGGTACACGGCTCGCGGAGCCGGCGGCCACGCTCAGCCAGTTTGTGGCGTTCCTCGAGCGCGAGGAATCGCCGCGCATCACGACCACGCTGGCGCTCCGATGGGCGATGGCCCCGCAAGGCGTCCAGCGCGCGACGTGGGCCCGCCGACTCTCGATGGTCAGGCAATTCGCGACCTGGCTCAGCGCCTTCGATCCGCAGACCGAAGTGCCGCCGCGGGGATCGCTCCCGGGTCGTCGGCGACGCCGTCCACCGCACATCTTCACCGATGCGGACATCGGCCGCCTCATGGCCGAAGCCGCCCAACGACGATCGCCGACCGGACTGCGGCCGCTCACGTACACGACGCTCATCGGGCTGCTCGCGGCCACCGGCCTGCGCCCGGGTGAGGCGCTGGCGCTCGACACGGCCGACGTGGATCTCGACGACGGCCTGCTCTCGATCCGGCAGACGAAGTTCGGCAAGTCGCGCGTCGTCCCCGTCGAGCCCTCGACCCGGGAGGCCTTGCGGGCATACGCCGCACGGCGCGACGCCCTGTGTATCCGCCCCCGGAGTCCCGCGTTCCTCCTTTCGGAGCGCGGCCGGCGCGTCCACGGGGGGACGGCCCGGCGCATGTTTGCGCTGCTGTCGTGTGCGATCGGTCTGCGACCCGTCATCGGACGGCGGCGGTGGGGGCGTGGTCCCCGCCTGCAGGATTTTCGTCACACGTTCGCGACGCGACGGCTCGTCGAGTGGTACCGGGCCGGGCTCGACGTCGAGCGCGAGCTGCCGAAGCTGGCCACCTATCTCGGACATGTCGAGATCGGCCTCACATACTGGTACATCGAGGCCGTCCCCGAGTTACTGGCCCTCGCGACGACACGCCTGGGGAGCGCCCGCCAGCCCGGAGGCACCCAATGACCGCCTCCAGCTTTCCCGCGCTCCTCCAACGGTTTTTCACCGAGCGACTGGCGACGCAACAGGACGTCAGTGCCCATACCGTGGCCGGCTATCGGGATACGTTCCGCCTGCTGCTGCGGTTCGCCCGAGATCGCCTCGGGCGTGCGCCGTCCACGCTGCGTCTCGAGGAGCTCGACGTCGCGTTCCTCGAAGCGTTCCTCGCACACCTGGAACAGGATCGCGGCAACGGTCCGCGCACGCGAAACCATCGCCTCTCGGCGCTGCACGGCTTTTTTCGGTACGTCGCCCTGAGTGAACCCGCGTTGAGCTTGCACTGCCAGCGCATTCTGGCGATCCCCGCCAAGCGGTTCGAGCGAGGGCCGGTGGCGTTTCTGACCGAGGAGGAAGCGACGGCCGTGGTGTCGGCGCCGAACACGGCCACCTGGATCGGCCGACGCGATCGCACGCTCCTGCTCGTCGCCGTGCAAACAGGCCTGCGCAACAGCGAGATCACCGCGCTGCGGCGCCAGGACGTCGAGCTCGAGGCCGGGGCCCACATCCGCTGCCTGGGCAAGGGACGGAAGACGCGTGCGACGCCGTTGCGTCCGGATGTCGCCGCTGTCCTCAAGGCCTGGCTTTCGCAACAGCCGAGCGCACCAGCGGACCCGGTGTTTCCGAGCTCACGCGGGGGACATCTGAGTGCCGATGCGGTCCAGCGACTCGTCAAGCGACACACCACGACCGCCCGTCAGGCGTGTCCGTCGCTCAACGGGAAACACGTCACGCCACATACCCTGCGGCACGCCGCGGCCATGGCGCTCCTTCAGCGCGGGGTCGACCTGAGTGTGATCGCGCTGTGGCTCGGTCACGAATCGACGGAAACGACCGAGGTCTACTTGCATGCGGACATGCGGCTGAAAGAGCGCGCGCTCGCCCATGCCACACCATCGGGCCTCGTCCCCGATCGCTATCGCGCTCCCGATCCCGTGCTCGCCTTCCTCGAGGGCCTGTGATTATGCCGTGTCGTCGAGTGACACACAGCCGCGATCCGTGAGGAAGAGGCGGTCCGGGCCGCCAACGCGGCATAATCGGGCACGCGGCATTCCGTTTGCGAACAGCAGCTCAGGGACATCGCGCTGGGCCGGAAGAACTATCTGTTC
>CAYLSK010000232.1:0-3498 GCA_964385975.1 uncultured Anaerolineaceae bacterium
CGACGGCGACATACCCCACCCGGCGATCGGCACGGCTCGTCGCATGCAGGTGGCTGTCCCGGCTATGCAGCACGCCGTGATGATCGAGGCGGTGGAGAACCACATGCCCGAGGTCATCGTCATCGACGAGATCGGGACCGAGCTGGAGGCCCAGGCGGCGCGCACGATCGCCGAACGGGGCGTCCAGCTGATCGGGACGGCCCACGGCAACAACCTGGACAACCTGATGCTCAACCCGACTCTGTCGGACCTGATCGGCGGGATCCAGAGCGTGACCCTCGGCGACGAGGAGGCCCGCCGCCGGCGGACCCAGAAGAGCGTGCTCGAGCGCAAGGCACCGCCCACATTCGACGTGATCGTCGAGATCGTGGATCGGGAGCGCGTCGTCGTCCACCCCGACGTGGCCGACACCATCGACGCCATGCTGCGCGGCGATCCGGTCGCCCCGGAGCTCCGCTGGCGCGACGAGGAGGGCGTCCATCGCAGCCAGGGTCGACCGCGTCCGTCGCCGCGCGAGCAGCTCGGTGCCGAGCGCTTCGCCGGCCTCGTGGGGGCCGGCTCGCCGTGGCGGATGGAGCCCGGCTGGCGGGGCGAGGGCTCCTACCGTAGCGGCGGCTACCGCGAGGCCGAGCGTGGAGCCGGCTTCCGGCCTGGCTACCGGCCCGGTGCGTCCGGCGGCTGGCGCCAATCCCGCGGCGGTTCGGGACGCGAGCCCGCGACCCGAGGCCCCGTATCGGAGGGTGGCTTGGCAGGCACCCTGCCCGGTGAACGATTCGCCTCGCCGGGCCCGGTCCGCGACGGCCAGCACCCGGCCGAGGTGCCGTTCGTCGCCGGTGAGATCGCCGATCGCGGTCCGCTCGAGCGCGGGGCCACGCCGACTGCCGCCGAGACGCGGGCTCGAGAGGCCCGGGAGCTGGAGCGCCAAAAGGCCTGGCGGGACCAGGCGAGCCGTGCGCTGAGCGCGATGAAGGCGGAGGAGGGGACGGGACCCGTCAACGCCGACGAGCTCGAGGACGACGACCTGGACAAGCTCCCGCTGGGCTCCGAGGAAGGCCCTGACGGTGGGACGGTTCTCGTGCCGGGGGGCTCGCCGCTGCCGACGCTCCGCGTCCTGCTGCAGGGGATCAGCCGGAAGCGCCTGGAGCAGGCCGTCCGCGATCTCCAGCTGCCGGTGGTCATCGCCCGCGATGTCGACGACGCAGACGTGGTCATGACCCTGCGCAACGAGTACAAGCAGAAGACCCCGACGCTCCGCGAGGCCGAGGATCGGTCGATGCCGATCTACGTTCTCAAGAGCAACACGATCCCGCAGATGCAGTCGAGCCTGACCTCGATCTTCTCGCTCGAGATCGATCCCCGCGAAGCGGCGATGCGCGAGACGGAGGACGCGATCGAGGCCGTGCTGTCGTCATCCGAGGCCGTCGAGCTGTCGCCCCAGAACGCCTATATCCGCAGGTTGCAGCACCAGCTGGCCGAGCGCGCCAACCTCGTGTCGCGCTCGCGGGGGCGCGAGCCGTACCGGCGTGTCCGGCTCTACCCGGACGCAGCGCGGAGCGGCTGGCGCTAACCTCAGGCGCCGACGACGGCCAGCGAGACGAGGATGTAGAGCGACGGCTCGGCGAACCGGCCGAGCTCGGCGATCGGCTCACTCATCGAGCGAGGTCCTTGATCGCGGACACAGGCGAGGTCGGCGCCCCGAACGTCGGGGCACCCTTGAGAGCGATCAGCGCTCCCATGGCGATCCACGCGATCCCGAAGGGCAGGGCGGCTGCGACGGACAGCGGGATCCAGTTACCGGAGGCGAACAGGCCGAAGCTCGCCAGGATGGCTCCCACGACCGGCCCACCGAGGACGACGATGAGCAACAGCCAGCGTTGACGAGCGGCGAGGCCTGCTCGTGCCGCGGCGAGCGCCAGCGTCCCCGCCCCGAGCGTGGCGATCAGCGTCAAGCCGGGCACGAGCAGCAGCAGTCCCCACGGAAGCACGTTCCCGACGAATGCGACCAGGCTGACGGTCGCAGCCGCGATCCCGACACCGAGCTGCCTCGAGTAAGCGGCCATGTATGCCCCGGGCAAGCTCAGGAACATGAAGCCCAGCGCCAGCAGGATGAAACCGCCCCACTCGCCTTCGCCTTGCGAGAGCGCCGGCCCGAGATAGGTTCCGCACCACACGAGTCCGCCCACGATCGCCGCCAGGCCCGGAAGGCGTGCTCCCAATGGCACTCCCGGCGACGGTTCGGCGTCAACCTGCGGGTCCAGGCGGGCGTCGATCGCCCCCATCACGATGTCGATCGCCTCGCGACTCGTGGGTGGCCGCGCGGCGAGCAGGGCAAGGAATTCGACTTCATATCGGTTGCGCCAGGCGGTCGGATAGAGGCGGATGAGCCGTTTCATGACGTGACCCCTCCCCGAGCTGCGACGCGTGCGGCCGTCCCCTGTTCGCTCAGACGATACGCCGGCCGCCCGTCACCGTTCGTCGTCCGCTCGATGAGCGCAAGCCGCTCGAGACGGGCAACCGCCGCGTAGAGCGTTCCGGGCCCGACGTGGCCGTCGAGCGAGCGGACCTCGTCGAGCAGCCGAACGATAGTGCGCGGTCCAGCGCGAAGTGCGACGAGGATCCACATCGCCGTCTCGCCGAAGCGTCCGAACCGCACACCCGTCACCTCAGTCGGCCCCGATCACGGCGCACGCGATGCGAGCGCCGCTGCCACCATTGCCCACGTCGGTGACCTGGTCGTCCTCGTTCGCATGGATGATGAAGGCGCTACCGACTGCCAGCGGCGTCGAGTCGAACAGCGTCGCCGGACCAGCCGAGATCGTCACGCGATCCGTGGTTATGTCCAGGTGCCCGACGCCGTCTGCATTGACGATGAGATTCGGCAGATCGCCCGCATGTGGGCCGTTCGGATTGTCCAGCCCGTGCTCGTCACCAAACGGGTTGTAGTGGCCGCCGGCTGCGGCGAAGGTGGGCGCGCATGCACCGATCGCGTGAATGTGGATCCCATGCAGGCCCGGGGTGAGACCTTCGACGTGGACGTTCACGTGGACGACGCCGGTCGCGTCCTCCACGAGGCGCGCCCAGCCGATCGTGGCGCCGGTCGCATCGACAAACGTGGCCGATGCGTGCTGCGCACCGGCAGCGAGGGTCGCGCCGGCGAGGGTGCCGGTCAGGGCGAGCGCGGCCGAGACCGCGGTGAGGCGTCGGGCCAGGGACATGGGAGGCTCCTCTTCGAAACTCTGTCGGACGCTATATCGCATTGCGTTCTATCGCGTTGCGATGTAACCACCGTCCGCGCCGGCTGTCAAGGGGGTATTGGGCTGCGCCCGTGCGGATTCCGAGGCGATGACCCCTGGAGGATCAACGTCACGCCATTCATGCGCGGCGCCCACCGATCTCTGTCTGAAGCGCCGGGCCGCTGAACCCTCCCAGATGATGCGTCACTTCATCACGCTCCCTACCGTGACCGCGGGAGGTATTGACATTTCCCGACCCAGGCGC
>CAYLSK010000233.1:0-1655 GCA_964385975.1 uncultured Anaerolineaceae bacterium
CGGTTCGCGTCGTCATTCTGGCCGCCGGCCATCGTGAACGAAACCATCGCGGCGTGGCCGTCCCGTGATGACGTGACCTCGACCGGTTCGCTGAGACCGTGGAGCTTCAGGCCCTCGGTCTTGAGGCGTTCGATGGCCGCCTGGGTCTCCGGCTCGTCCGCATTGGTCACCACGACCTGGAGCTGGAGCTCCGTCCCCTGCGGCCATTTCTCGTTGAGCAGCTTGATCCCAGCGACGCCATCAATGGAATCGGGGAAGGCGGTGATGTCCGTGATCCCGGTTCGCAGGTGGAGAACCGGGGTCCCCAGGGCCAGCAGGAGCGCGGCGGACAGGATCATCAGCCGGATCGGCCGCGCCATCACCGCGGTCACCAGTCCGCCCCAGAAGCCACTCCCTTCCTGGCGATTCGCCCGCCGGTCCAGCCATCCGAGTCCTGACTGGCCCCAGTGACGGATCGCCCCGAGTGGTAGCGCAGCGGCAAGACGCGGCAGCCAGGTGGAGGGCCGGCCGAGATTGACTCGATCGCCCAGGATCGCAAGCGTCGCCGGCATGAAGGTCAGGCTGCCGATGACCGAGATGAGCACGACCGAAATGGTCCCGATCGCCATCGAGGTGAAGAGCGAGACCCCGAGGGTGACCAGCCCAGCCAGCGAGATCATCACCGCGAGGCCCGAGAAGAAGACGGCACGACCGGCCGTGCTGCTGGATACCTCGATCGCCTTGGCGCGGTCGCGGCCGGCACGCCGCTCGACCCGGAAGCGCGTGACCATGAACAGCGAATAGTCGACCGCGACGGCCAGACCGATCAGCACGATCAGCTGCGTCGCGTTGGGACTCACGCTGCCGATGACCTGGCTGTAGATGCCCAGGATTCCGAATGCGGCGACGAGCGAGGTCGCCGCCAGCACGAGGGGCACGATCGAGGCGACGATCGCCCCGAACGCGAACAGCAGGATGACGAAGGTCAGCGGCATCGTGAGCTTGAGCGAATCGTCGAGGCCGCTCGATATCAGGTCGTTGATGTCGTCCGAGATGAACGTGCTGCTGATGGCGTGGGTCGTGAGGGTCGGATTGGCCGCCCGGGCGGCATCGACGATCGGGCGGACCGGCTCGAGGAGTGCCTTGACCCGGGCGTCGTCACCCGGGACCCGAGCCACGATCCGCACCGTCGTCCCGTCGGCGGAGACCATGCCGGCCGCAGGCGGGGCCTGATATGGGTCGACCAGTTGGTCGAAGGTCGACGTCTTGACTCCGTCGATCTCGACCGAGGCGTCATGGAGTTGACCGACGAGGTTGCCCACGACCGCCTTGAATGCCGGATCCGCGGTCGCTCCCTGGCCGCCGCCGAGGACGACGAGGAATTGCTCGGAGGGATCGATCTTGCCACCGGCGTTGAAGACGTCATACGCCTCGCTCGCCTCGAGCTTGCGCTCGTTTGGGTTGGCATTAGGGTCCGCCGACTTGATCCCGCCCATCGCCAGGCTGGTGACGAACAGCCCGATCGTGACCACGAACCAGAGGCCAACCACCGGCCAGCGGTGGCGGGCACTCCACATCGCGACGCGAACGGTCGCCGGCGCCCGGTTCAGCGAGCTTCGAGGCTGGTCAGAGGACATGCGCTAGCGGTCTCCTCGGTGGCGGGGGCGGTCGGGGAC
>CAYLSK010000233.1:1755-3487 GCA_964385975.1 uncultured Anaerolineaceae bacterium
TCGAGCCCGTGCCGCGCTCTACGATGTACGCCAGCACCCCCTGATGGAGGCCTTATGGATTCGACTAGCCCGGTCCAGATCCAGCTCCTCTCGGTCCTGAGCGCAAAGGATCGAGCAAACGTGCTCGCGCACGCGAAGCACGAAGCCTACGAACCCGGGGACGTCGTGGTACGCGAGGGCGATCCGGGCATGCATCTCTATTTCGTCACCGGCGGACATGCCAAGGTCGAGCAGGCGGGGCCGGGGTGGGTCGGGCGCCTGGAACCCGGTGACTTCTTCGGGGAGTTGGCCCTCATCGAGGAGCACGGCCGCACCGCAACCGTCACCGCCGAGGACGACCTCACCTGCATGCTGGTACCGGCATGGGAGTTCCGCGCGCTGCTGAAGGAGCATCCGGAGCTTGCCTTCGAGCTCCTGCATGCCCTGATTAGCCGGCTGCATCGCCGCGAGCATCACACGCGCTGACGGCGCGTCACCCGGAGGCGCAACGTGTCGGGCTCGGTCCGAGATCGTCAGCCGTCCCCGCCGCCGTGGTCGTCCGTGCCGGTGGCCGTCGGGCTAGGCGTTTGATCGGCACCACCGGAGCCGTCGCCATGGTCGTCCGTTTCAGTGGCCGTCGGGCTTGGCGTGTGATCGCCGCCGCCTGAACCACCACCGTGGTCGTCCGTCCCGGTCGGGCTTGGCGCCTCCGTCCCGGGTTGTTGGGTCGCGCCGGGCGTATCCCTCTGCTCCGGTGTCTCGCTCGCGTCCGGCGTGGCCGACGCATGAGGCGATCGGTAGGGGCTGGGGCTCAGGCTCGGTGACGGGCCAGGCGTCGGTAGCGGGGTCGTTGGGCTCGGCGTCGGATTGACGGTCAACAGGTTCACAGCACCGATCGCCGCCCCGCCGGCGACGGCCAGCGACCCGACCGTCACGACCAGGACGAGTGCCAAGGCCTGTGCCCGGACCCCGAGCGGCGTCGACCCGCCGACTACCACCCGCCAGGCATCGCCGATGGAGGCGATGGCGGCCCGCACGCGACCACCGGCAAGCGCGACCCCGAACGCCCGTGCTGGCTGCGGCAGCGGCTCGTCCGCGACTGCTGCCATAACCCGATCGGCGAACCCGACCGGTGGCCGGATCCCGCTCCGCGCGGCCAGCGCCTCGAGCTCGCGGCCCATCTCCGCGGCAACGCGCTCTTCGTCGTCGGTGTGGATCGGCGGTCGTCCGCTCATAGCGATCCTTCCTCGACTGCTGAGCGGAGCCGGATGAGGCCGCGCCGGAGATGGGTCTTGACGGTCCCTGTCGGACGACCGGTCTGGGCAGCGATCGCGTCGAGGCTCAGCTCGCCGAAGAAGCGCAGGGCGACCACCTCTCGATAGGGCTCGTCGAGTCGGCTGACGGCCGCCCGGATCGCGGCAGCGCGCTCCGCCCGCAGCGACGTGATCGCGGGATCTGTCCCTCCCGGCAGATCGATGCCGGAGGACGGATCGGTCGGGTCGATCCAGGTCACGTCGCGCCGGCGTTGCGCTCGGCGGAGCGCGATCCGGATGGCGATCCGGGTCAGCCACGCCCCGAACGGACCATCGCCGCGCCAGCCGGCGAGGCTCCGGAAGGCGGTCACGAAGGCCTCCTGGGCTGCATCTTCAGCCTCGTGGAGATCGCCAAGGACGCGATGGCAGGCGCGGATGACGGCGGCCGATTCGTGCTCGACGAGGATTCGGAACGCGTCCCGGTCGCCGGCCAGGACGGC
>CAYLSK010000234.1:0-2904 GCA_964385975.1 uncultured Anaerolineaceae bacterium
TCGCGCCGATCACGGTTTGACGCCCCGATGTAGCATCGCGGAGCCGTGCTGACATGAGACGCGGCCCAAGGAGGACTTCAGCCACTGTGGCGACACGCAAGCGCAAGACCGTCTACCCACCGGCCCGAACCGACACGAAGCAGACAGTGCGCCCCGGCGCAGGCCCCGAACCGTACGTGCGGCCAACCGTCGCGACGATCGACCTCGCGGCCGGAGGCGGTCGAGCCGGCCTCTCGGTGGGGGATCGGGTCAGGATCACGGGCGGTGGCCTCTACGCCGGCGAAGCCGCGGTGATCGAGAAGATGGCGACCGGGGTCATCCCCGCCGCGCTGGTCCGCACCGAGGCGGGCCGCACCCGCCAGGTCCGCACGATCGATCTGGAGCCGATCGCCCTGGAGCCGATCGCCCGCGAGGGGTGACGAGCGCGGCGTCCCGGCCCGCGCCGGGCCCGCGGATACTGAGCCCGCGGACCCAGGCACGGCCCTACGAGGCCGCCGCGATTTCGCCGCTCAGCTGCCGAACCTCGACCGTCGCGCCGGTCCGCTGGCGACCCGGCAAGGCCAGCGCGGCCGCCGCGCCGATCGCCACGACGATCGCCCCGAGCCGGATCGCGGGGATCAGGCCATCGACGTAGTCGGTGCCTGACCCGTAGTTGCCGTTCGCGCTGAAGACCGCGGCAAGGACGGCGACCCCGAAGACGCCACCAAGCTCGCGGATCGCGTTCGACGCCCCCGACGCCTTGCCCTCCTCTTCGGGTCGAACCGCGGAGAGGACGACGTTGGCGATCGGAGCGAAGAAGAGGCCCATGCCCGTCCCGGCGAGGATGAAGGCCGGGACGATCGCCAGGTAGTCGACGGTCGGGGTCGTGATCAGCGAGAGCCAGGCAAGGGCAATTGCCTGGAGGGCCATGCCGATGACGAGCAGCGGCCGAGTGCCGGTCCGACTCGAGAGCAGACCTGCCAAGGGCGCGACCACGACCGGCATCGCCGTCCACGGCAGCGTCCGCAGGCCGGCCTGCAGCGGGCTGTAGCCCTGGACGACCTGGAAGAACTGGGCCAGCAGGAAGACCGACCCGAACATCCCAAAGTACATGAACAGCGAGACGACGTTGGCCGCGGAGAAGGCGCGAGACCGGAACAGTCGAAGTGGCAGCATCGGGTGATCGGCGCGCGCCTCCCATGCTACGAACGCAGCGAGGAGCGCGACCCCCACTACCAGGGCACCGATGATCGCGCCACTCGTCCAACCGAGCTCGTTGCCGCGGACCATCCCCCAGACGATCGCCAGCAGGCCGCCGGACGCAAGACCCAACCCGGGCAGATCGAGCCGACTTTCCGGCCCGTGGGTCTCGTCGAGGCGTGCGTAGGCCAGCGGGATTGCCAGCAGGCCGATCGGCACGTTGAGCCAGAAGATCCACTGCCAGGCCACGCCCTCGGCGATTGCGCCGCCGACGAGCGGCCCGACCGCGATGGCCAGACCGGCGATCCCGCCCCACGCTCCCAGGGCGACGGCGCGTCGCTCAACGGGCACGGCGGCCGACAGGATTGTCAAGCTGAGCGGCGTCAGGATCGCGCCACCCAATCCCTGGACGGCTCGAGCGAGGATCAAGGTCGTGCTCGACGGGGCCAGCGCGGCTGCCGCGGATCCGAAGGTGAAGATCGCGAGCCCGATCACGAACAGGCGCTTGCGCCCGAAGCGATCGCCAAGCGCGGCGCCGGTCAGCAGCAGGACCGCGAAGGTCAGTGTATAGGCGTTGACCATCCATTCGAGCTCAGACAGCGAGGCTCCGAGGCTCGCCCTGATGACCGGGAGGGCGGTCGTGACGACGAGATTGTCGAGGGCGGCCATGAAGACCGCGATCGAGGTGATGGCGAAAGTCCAGAGCGTGCGGTTGCCGGGACGCATGAGCATGGGTCTCCTGTTAGTGACTAGTCGCTAGATACAGAGGCGAAAAAAGGGGCGGGCCTCAGCTCATCGGTGGGCGTTCCCCCGCATGAAGTCGGAGATCCAGATGGCCGGATCGCCTTCGAGCCCGATGGCCGCACCCACGTTGAGCAGCATTCCCATCGCGAAGAACTCGAAGAGCTCCTTGGGCGTGGCGCCGGAAGCCTCCGCGACAAACCGGTGCAGGGCGTCCCACTCGAGCCTGACGACACGCCGGCAATCGGCGTCATCGCAGGCCGCGTAGGCCTGGAGCTGCACGAGCAGAAGGGTTCGATCGGCCAGGAGCTGCTTGTACCGCCGGCCCATCGCCTCGAGCACCGAGTTGCAGCCGGGGATCGACCCAGCCTGCTGCCGGCTCGCGGCATCCTCGAAGGCCCGTCGGGTCCGCTCGAACCCGTCGCGGATGACGGCCAGGAAGAGGTCCTTCTTGGTGCCGAACAGCTGGAAGACGTAGGGCTGCGAGACGCCCGCTTCGTGGGCGATCGCCTGGATGGACGCGCCGCCGAGGCCATGCCGGGCGAACTCGCTCATCGCTGCGGCGACGATCTCGTGGCGGCGTTCATCGGCAGTGAGTCGGCTCGAGGCGGCCACGGCGTTCATGGCGCACAGCTTACTAACTACTAAGTAACCTTGTCAATAGGCCAGCGACGGACCATCCATCGGCTCGTCTGGATCGCCCTCGATCGTCACCCGCGGGATCCAGTCCAGGAATCGGGGCATCCACCAGTTCCAGTCGCCGAGCACGGTCATCGACGCCGGCAGGAGCACGCTCCGAATCACGGTCGCATCGATGAAGACCGCGACGGCCAGCCCCAGCCCGAGCTGCTGGATGAAAACGAACTTCAGGGTCACGAAGACGCCGAAGACCACGACCATGATGGAGGCCGCGCTGGTGATCGTCCCCGACGTCACCGAGATTCCCTTGGCGACCGCTTCGCGGGAGGCGAGACCGCGATCTCG
>CAYLSK010000234.1:2914-3406 GCA_964385975.1 uncultured Anaerolineaceae bacterium
CTCGCGAGTCGAGCCCGCGGTCCTTGGCCTCCTTGATCCGGGTCAGGATGAACAGGTGATAGTCCATCGAGAGCCCGAACAGGATCGTGAAGATGAACAGCGGGACCCAGCTCTCGATGACACCGCTCGGCGTGATCCCGATCGGTGAAGCCAGCCAGCCGTCCTGGAAGACCAGGACGAGCACGCCATAGGCGGCCGCCGTCGAGAGCAGGTTGAGCAGGATCGCCTTGATCGGAATCACGATCGAGTGGAAGGCGACCAGCATGAGCAAGAACGACAGGCTGAGCACGAACACGAAGATCGTCGGCACGCCGTCTGCATAGATCTTGGTGACGTCGACCGAAAAGGCCGCGTCGCCGGTCACGTAGGTACGTACGTCCGGCAACGCGCTGAAGACCGACGGGTCCAGCTGGCTTCGAGCCTGTCGCACGAGGGCGCGGTTCGCGTCGTCATTCTGGCCGCCGGCCATCGTGAACGAAACCATCGCGGCGT
>CAYLSK010000235.1:0-3375 GCA_964385975.1 uncultured Anaerolineaceae bacterium
CAAGCGAGACGCCCATCGAATAGGTCACGCTGCGCATCAGAAGTCCTCGCCCAATGTCAGCCGATCTACGCCTGGTTGGTCGCGACGAAGACGGCGATCCCGCCGATGGTCTTCAGCTCCACGTTGTGGAACGAGCGCCCCAGGATGTCTTGGAGGCCGGCCTCGGTGTCATCGAGGTTGCTGAACGCGCCACGCCTGTTGAACGCCCTGAGGAACGCCCTGCCCAGCCGGGTGTGCGGAGCCGACGTTCCGAGAACGGATGCACCGAAGAGGACGCCCCCAGGCGCCATGACTCGGGCGATGTTCTCGATCGCTAGAGCCTTTCGCTCCATCGGCCCGGGCAGGCAGTGCAGCACCATGCTGAGCCCGACCGAATCGAACGGGCCCGGCATCGGGAACGGCTTCAGGACATCGGCTTCGACGGTCGTGACGTCCAGCCGTCGAAGGCGGCGCTTGACGTATCGAAGGACGTTCGCATTCGGATCGAGGATCGTCACCTTGCTGCCGTCGGGAAGGCCCGCGTGCTCCAGGAAGTACCCGGTGCCCGGACCGACGTCGAGGTGATTCGGGCGGATGTGCTCGGGGTAGAAGTGGGCGTGCTCCTCCATCCGGAAGCGCCACACGAATCGGGAGATCGGCCCGAGGACGAGGGGGTCGTAGAGCCGCAGCAGAGCCGGGCTGTAGTCGCTCTGCCCCCGATACGCCGGATCGTTCCGATCCATCCAAGCCTCCGGGACGATAGTAAGCGCGCGGACCACACTGCGGCGGCCCGGCGTCACTCCCCTGCCGTGCCGAACGTCGCCCGCCCGGCCAGTCGATACGTCAGGAGCGTCACGCCGGACGGCACCGACCGCGACTCGACCAGCGTCAGGGCGTGCGTCTGCCCCTGCTCCGGGAAGAGCCGCAGCCCGTCGCCCACCACGACCGGGTAGAGCCGCAGGTTGAGCTCGTCGACGAGGTCGCGCTCGAGCAGCCATCGGAGCAACTCGCCGCTGCCATGGACCTGGAGCTCGCGCCCGGGCTTCGCCTTGAGCTCGCGCACCGCCGCCTCGACGTCCCCATCGATGACGTGGGTGTTCTGCCATGCCGGGTCCTTGAGCGTGGTCGAGGGCACGTACTTGGGCAGGACGTTGATGCCATGGGAGACCGGGTCGCCCGAATCGTGGAGCGGCCAGAACGGTTCCCAGATCTCCCAGGTTCGGCGCCCGAGCAGCAGCGCATCCGCGCGCTCGAACATCGAGGTGAGGAAGCGCCAGCCCTCCTCGTCGGCGTAAGGCGCCGTCCAACCGCCGCGGTCGAATCCGCCGCGCGAGTCCTCCCCGGGGCCTCCGGGGCCCTGGTAGACCCCGTCCAAGCTCACCATCATCGATGCGGTCAGCTTCATGGTCATCGCTCCCTGCAAGTGATCGTCGATGGTTAGACGACCGTTCGGACGGAAACTCATCGGTGGCACGGCCGCTTCCGGCCTCTCATAGATTCAGATCGGCCGTGTGTCCTGGTCGCGCGGCTCGATCGAAGCCGGCGCCACGTTGGGGTTGACGTGGAACACGTTATCGGGATCCCACACCCGCTTGAGGGCGGCGAGGCGGGCGAGCTTGGCGTCGCCGTAGATCCGGCGCGACTCCTCGGGACTCGCGTCGCTGTTGCCGTTCGCGTAGGCGCCGAGGGCTCGGTCGGGTTCGACCACGGTCATCACTCGCCGGCACCAGTCGGCGCTCGCCTGGTCGAGTGCCGGGTCGGACCAGCTCGAATCGACGCTGAGGTCGTAGGCGGAATCCCGCCCCGAATACGCCGTCGCATCCTCGGGGACGCGGCCGATCGCGCCGCCGAGCGCGGTCACCGAGAAGGTCCCCTCCCCGGGCGCGGTGGCGACGAGCTCGACCAGCTCGTCGAGTGCCTCGCGACGGACGTCGTTCGCGTTGTGGCTCTTGATGAACGACCGGCTGCCCCAGGCGAACGCGAGATCGTGCGCGGTCTGGACGTCCAGGTAGTTGGCGCTACCGATCGTGGTGGTCGTCGGCTTCGGGCCGACGCGGAGTCCCTGGGTGTCGCGCTCGACTTCGTCGGCGGAGCCGCTGTGGTTCCAGGCGAGGAAAGTGATCGGTTTGCCGACCATCTCGTCCGGGTAGCCGGCGTCCGGTCCCGCACGATCGATGCCAAAGATGACCGACACGGCATCGGGCGCCCCGGCCGCGTAATTCCGGAACACGGTCCAGACATCCTGGATCTGCGTTGCCGGGAAGGTCAGGACGCCCCGATGGAGGTCGGGCCCGAACGGTTGCAGGCGGAACTCGAAGGCGGTCGCGATCCCGAAGTTCCAGCCGGCGCCGCGCAGGCCCCAGAAGAGCTCGGGCTCCTCGGTTTCGCTCGCCCGCACGAGGCGGCCATCGGCGGTGATGAGCTCGACGGCCGCGAGGTTGTCGATCGTCAGGCCGAAGTTCCGTTGCAGACGGCCAACCCCGCCGCCGAGCGTCAGCCCGGCGACGCCGGTGTGGCCGACGACGCCGACCGGGCAGACGAGCCCATACGCCTGGGCAGCGATGTCGAGCTCGCCAAGGAACGAGCCGCCATTGGATCGGGCGATCCGGGTTGCCGGGTCCACCTGGACCCCGCGCATCTCGGCCAGATCGATGAGGAAAGAGCCGTCGGCGCCCTTGAACCCGGCCGCGCTGTGGCCACCGGACTTGACCACGATCTCGAGGTCGTGCTCGCGAGCGAATTGCACCGCCACCGCGACCCTCTGGCTGTTCGTGGGACGGACGATGACCGCGGGCCGTCGATCATGGATCGCATTCCAGAGCCGGCGCGCATCGTCGTAGGTCGCGTCGTCAGGTGTGATGACCTCGCCGGCGGATCGGCGCAGCTCATCGAGGTCGCGCGGAGCAACTTGGGCGGTTGCGTCGACCATCGTTCTCCTCATCGCAGGTTCATGGTGACGACGATCTTGCCCATGTTCCGGCCCTCGTGGACGTCGCGGAGCGCCGCCGCGATGTCGGCGAGCGGGTAGCGTCGGTCGATCCGCGGCTTGATCGCGCCCTCGGCGACCAACTGTTTGAGGATCGCAACGTCGTCGGGGTGGAATGCCCGCCAGCCGGGCATCAGCCCGAGGTGCTTGCCGCTTCGGGCGAGGCTGAAGGTGAGCGCGGCTGCGAAGTACGACAGGATCCAGACGCCGTTCCCGCCCATCGAAATGTAGACGCCACCGGGCCTGAGCGCCTTGCGGTAGCCGAAGATCGAGCGGTGGGCGTCGACATCGATGATCCGGTCGTATGGCCCGCTCTTCGTGTAGTCGGCCGTCGTGTAGTCGATGACCTCGTCCGCGCCGAGCGACCGGACGAAGTCCATCTTCTGGGTTCGACAGACGCCGGTAACGCG
>CAYLSK010000236.1:0-3280 GCA_964385975.1 uncultured Anaerolineaceae bacterium
CCGATCCGGATCGCGAGGGTGACGGTACCTCGCGCGGTCGCGGTCTTCGCTTGGGCCACGGTCATCTGGTACTCGGAGGAGTACGCCTGCCCGCCGAACTCGACCGCCGCCGCGCGCTCCATCCGCTCCATCCAGTGGCCGTCGATGCCCTCGAAGATCACCACGTTGCCGCGCTCGTCGGTCATCACCGCCGGGTTCGGCGAGATGCCCGCCACTTCCATCGTGACCTGAGGCACCTCGGGGAAGGCTCGGCCCATGCCGTCGGCGTCGAGCATCGGCAGCCGGGCCCGCGCGCACCACGTCACGGGCGCGAGCCCGTTCGAGCCGCCGATCTCGGCGGACATCAGGGCCACGACCTTGCGGCCGTGGATCCGCTCGACGACGGGGATGATGCGCCCGATCTCGTCGCCACGGTCGATCTTCTCTATCCAGATCAGCGGCGCGCCGATCCCACCGCACGGCATGACGAGATCGTCGTCGTCGAGATCGTCGAGGTCGACCACGTCCACCGGCCCGAAATCACCGACGGCCTGGAGCGAGGCGAGCACGCCGACCGCGGTGTCACCACCACCGCCGGCTCCGAGGATCGAGCACCCGATCGCCATCGCCCGCAGGTTGCTCTCGTCGATCCGCACCGGCGCCCTCCCCCCCGTTCCGTGGCCGAACACTACGCCTCGTCGGGCGTCCTGGGGAAGTGGGATCGGAAGGATCAGTCCGAACGGCCTCGACGGCCGAGGTATGCGTCGCACCGCTCGATGAGCACGTCCCGGCCGAAGCTCACGTCGTGACCGGCGTGCACGACCTCGGCCGGGAGCTCGCGGAGGCGCTTCATCGTGGCGAGGTACGCCGGGATATCGGACGTCGGTGTCGTGTCGAGGATCGGTTCGCCGGCATAGATCGCATCGCCTGAGAAGAGCATGCCGCGCGACCCGTCCCACAACCCGATCGAGCCGGGCGTGTGACCGGGGAGGTGCAGGACCTCGAAGCTTCGGTCGCCCAGCTCGATCGTGTCGGCCTCCTCGAGAAGCCGGGTCGGCACCGCTCCGGGAGGCGTGAAACCGTACGGATCGAACTCCCGCTCCGGCACCGCCTGGATCCCGAGCTCGGCCACCGGGTACCCCGCCTCAGCCATCTGCTCCCTGGCACCCGGCCAGACCTCGTCGGCGAAGAGCAGGCGGTCGGGCGATGCCGCTTCGGTCACGTCCGCGCGATGGAGGAAGCGATGATCGAACTCGTGGAGCCCGCAGACGTGATCCATATGCGCGTGCGTGGCGACCGCGATCAGCGGCTTGTCCGGGTCGGGCCGAAGGCGCTGCACGAACGGTCGCAGCAGCGCGAGCCCGTTGCCCGAGTCCACGAGCAGGTCGGCAGCCTCACCCAGCAGGAGCCAGATGTTGGACTGGATCAACGGACCGACGTGGGGTTCGGTGATGCAGAACAGGTCGTCGTTCAGACGTCCGGCCTCGAACCAGGCCTCGCACAGCGGCAGGGTCGCGTATCCCACGAGGGGATGGTAGCGACATCAGATGGACACAGAGCCCGGCTCTCGGGCCTTCGGGTCACTCCCAGAAGCCGTACGTCTCGCGAGCCTCGCGCTCCGTGATCACCTCGTCGTCCAGATCCTGTGCCACGAGCTCGCGCTCTCGCTCGCGTGGGTCGCCATGGCCGCCACCGGTGCCCGTGATCAGGCGGACGAGATCCCCCCGTTTCAGCGGGTAGGCCGCCGCCTTGCCGAACCGCACCCTCGGCGAGCCGTCGGCAGGGACCACCTCGACGGCGTTCGGCGAGCCCTGGTGTCCGCCGCCGACGCCCCAGGGCGGGAACAGGTGCCGGCCCCACGCCACGGTGAGGAGCGCTTGCTCCGACAGGATCCGGTACTCGCGGATGAGCCCTCGGCCGCCGCGACGCCGTCCGGCGCCCGCGCCCTCGACGATGTCGAACGCGAACCGCTCCACGCGTACCCCGTAGCGCTGCTCGCACACCTCGACCGGGATCACGTAGGTCTCGCCGTCGCCGACCGAGACGAGTCCCGCCTCGCCGTCGACGCTCTCGCTCGCACCCCAGCCGCCGGGCTGCGGCTCGACGAGCAGTGTGTCCTCGCCCGTATCGGGGTGCGTAGTCGCGATCGAGGTCGCGCAGACGCTGACGAAACTCCCAGCCGTGAGACGCTCGGGAAGGACCGGCGCGAGCGCCTTCCAGACCAGATCCGTGGCCGGCTCGGTCGCCTCGAAGTAGGCGGCGACCGGCGCCGGGCGCTGCGCGTTGAAGATCGTCCCCGGCGGGCACACGATCCGCAGCGGCCGGAACCAGGCGTCCGACGGCGGCTCCTGCGGGTCGGTCACCGCTTTGAACACGGTCCGCACGCCCGAGACCAGACCGCTCCACGTGCAGTTCACGGGCCCTCCGACCTGCGGATGGCTGCCGGTGAAGTCGCAAACCATCTCCTCGGGCGTGACGGTGACCCGGACCCGGATCGGGAAGGGACCGCCGCCGACACCGTCGTCGTCGATCATGTCCTCGGCCTCGTAGACGCCGCGGGGCAGCTGCGCGACCGCGGCGCGAGCGAGGCGCTCGCTCCGGTCATGGACCTCGCGCATCGCCTCGAGCACCGTGTTCACGCCGTAGCGCGAGCAGAGCTCGAGCACCCGGCGCTCGGCGACCTCCAGGCATGCGGCCTGTGCGACGAGGTCGCCGAGCACCTGATCCGGCAGTCGCGAGTTCGCCTGCAGGACCGCGGCGAGATCGCGGTCGAGCACGCCCTCGCGCACCACCTTCACGAAGGGCAGCTGCAGCCCCTCCTGGAAAACGTCGCGCGAGTCCGAGGTCCACGACCCCGGATCTTTGCCGCCGACCTCGGTCCAGTGGCCCTTCGCGGCCGCGAACGACACCAACCGCCCGTCGACGAGCACCGGCCGGACGAGCGCGACGTCCGACAGGTGGGTGCCGCCGCCCGCGAACGGGTCGTTCGTCGCGACGACGTCGCCCGGCCCGAGATCCGGAACCCGTTCGATCGTGGCGCGCACGGCGTCGCCGAGCGGCCCGAGGAACCCCGCGATCCCGTTGCCCTGCGAGACCAGCTCTCCGGCCGGATCAGTGATCCCGACCGCGAAGTCGAGCACCTCGTAGATCACCGGGCTCTGCGACGTCCGCTGCAGCGAAACGAACATCTCGTCCGAGACAGCCAGGAAGGCCTCGCGCAGCACGTCCATCGTGAAGCGGTCGCCCACCGGCGCGGCGCTCATCCCACCTCCTCGATAATGAGGTTGCCCATCGCGTCCCG
>CAYLSK010000237.1:0-3255 GCA_964385975.1 uncultured Anaerolineaceae bacterium
CCCCGACCCCGGACGCGACGCCGACCCCGGACGCGACGCCGACCCCGACCCCGACCCCGGACGCGACCCCGACCCCGGACGCGACGCCCAGAGCGACCCCTGTCAAGCCGCGAGGGATCGACATCGTCGACCTGACCTTCAAACCGATTGTCGAGGTGGGTCAAACGAGCACGATCTCGGCCGTTGTCACCGGATGCATGTCGCCGTGCACGATTTTCTGGATGATGGACGGCAACGCGGTTCCGTCGTTTTCGACCGTCGTCACGACCTCAGATGTCACCGGAGAGACCGGCGCTTTCGGCGAGATCCCCGACATCGACACCATCGTGTACACGACCCTGCCGGCCGGCAGGCATTCGGGAACCATCACCGCGCGAGACGCCTTCGGTGACACGGCGGCAGCCGATTTCACCATCGTGGCAGCCAACCTCCCCGAGACCTCGACCCTTGGGGGCACGCCATCGAGCATGCCTGGGCCAATGTCCGGCTTGCTCGTCTTCATCGCGATCGTCCTCATGGCGGCCCTTGGCGCGACGGTCGGTCGACGGTACGGCGACGCTCAGCCGCCGAATCAGCCGTAGGTCCCGCGAACGTTCGCGACTTGACTCCCCGGACTGCGGAACGCCGTTCTGCAGCGCAGGCGGGCTCGGAGGCGATGATCCGCGGGGGGATCAAGGTCCCGTTATTCGTGCGTGGCGCCCGCCACTTTCTGCCTGAAACGCCGGGCCGCTGAGCGCGGAGCCCTCCCACATGATGCGCTGCCGCATCGCGCACCCGTGTCGAGCAAGGCAAGGCCACGGGCACGGAGAGGGACGCCGGCGCTCACCGTTCAGCGCATTCGGCCACTCGCGCCGAACCGACCACAGGTACGGCAGCCCTTCCAAGCGCGATGCCTGGGCCGTACAGTCGCGTGATGGGCAAGCGGACCGTGATCGCGATCGACCTTGCGGTCAAGGTTGGGCTCATCGGCCTGCTGCTCCACGCCGTCCTGAACCCGGATCTGCCGCAATACCACGGCAAGGCGATGGCCGGCCGAGCCCTGACGTTTCCGGTTGCGGCGGTGGTCATTCCGGCGATCTGGTGGCTTCGCTTCCGGCACCGGCCGTTTCCCGCCCTGATCGATCTCCTGTTCACCGCGCCGTTTCTGATCGACGTCACTGGCAACGCGCTGGGCCTGTATGACTCGATCGACTGGTGGGACGACGCCAATCATTTCGTGAATTGGGGCCTCCTGACTGCGGGCGCCGCGCTCGCCCTCAACGCGACGAGTCTGGGGCGCTGGAATCGCCTCGGGCTCGCGGTTGGATTCGCGGCGGTCGCCGCGATCGGTTGGGAGCTCGCCGAGTACGCGACCTTCATCCGTTTCTCACCGGAGCTCGCGACCGCCTACACCGATACGCTTGGCGATCTCGCGCTCGGGACCCTCGGCGGGTTTGTTGGTGCCGTGCTCGTCGAGTGGCGAGCCCAAGTGACAGGGAGGGAGCGATGACGCAGGCCTTCGATACCCCGTTCTGCCGGCTCGTTGGGATCCCGTTCCCGATCGTCCAGGCGCCGATCGGTGGCATGGCCACGCCGGAGCTCGCGGCGGCGGTCAGCGAGGCGGGTGGGCTCGGCATGCTTTCGCTCACCTGGAGCGATCCGGAGGAGATCGGCGCAGCACTTGCGCGCATGCGTGACCTGACCGATCGGCCGTTTGGCGTCAACCTGATTCTCGAGTGGCCGCAGGAAGCGCGGCTGCGGCAATGCCTCGATGCCGGTGTCAGGATCGTGTCGTTCTTCTGGGGCGATCCCGGTCCGCTCGTGCCAATCGCGCACGAGGCTGGGGCGCTCGTCCTCCATACCGTTGGCAGCGCCGAGGAGGCCCGCCGAATGGTCGATGCCGGGGTCGACGCCGTGGTCGCGCAGGGTTGGGAGGCCGGCGGCCACGTGTGGGGAGACGTGGCGACGCTACCGCTCATTCCGCGCGTCGTGGACGCGGTCGCGCCGACCCCGGTCGTCGCGGCCGGAGGGATCGGCGACGGCCGAGGCCTGGCGGCGGTCCTTGCCCTCGGTGCCTCGGCAGGCTGGCTTGGGACCCGCTTCGTCATGGCTGCCGAGGCACCGGCGCTGCCGCGTTACCGCGAACTGCTGGCGGCGGCCGTCGAGACCTCGACGGTCCATTCGTCGCTTTTCGATATCGGCTGGCCGAAGGCGCCGCATCGGACGCTCCGGAACAGCACCGTCAAGGCCTGGGAGGCCGCCGGTCGTCCGCCGTCGGGAGCGCGACCCGGCGAAGGGGAGACGGTGGCGACATGGGTCGATGGCGATCCGATCCCGCGCTACGCCGCGACCTCTGCACGGATCGGCGTGACCGGCGACATCGAGGCCCTATCGTTGTGGGCGGGACAGAGCGTCGGCCTCGTCGATCGGGTTCGGCCGGCCGGCGAGATCGTGCGGGAGCTGGCCGAGGAAGCGGCGTCGGTGCTGCAGGCGACCGCTCGGATGATCCGCCCGTGACGCCTGCGCGTCGGCTGGTCGCTTACCGGCTGACGTGCTCTTCCCAGCGGTGCTTCGGCTCATAGCCGAGCAACCGGCGCGCGCGGTCGATCGAGAGCAGGGTCTCCCGACCGGTCACGGTGCGTCGCAAGGGAACCGTCGGAAAGACCTCCGCCATGAGGTCGGAGCTCGGGCGGGTCATGACGGTGTCGGCGGCGGCAACGATGCAGACCTCGGAGCCGTGGACGTCGGCCTCCAGGCCGAGGCGAGCCGCTGACGCCACGTCGCGCGCGTCGACGTAGCCCCACAGGTTCCACTTTCGCAACCGCGCATCGTCCCAGTAGGTCGGGAAGAGCGTGTAATCCTCGGGCTCCATGATGTTCGAGATCCGCAGGCCGACGAACGCGGTGCCGCGCCGCCGAGCGAACTGGGCCGCCATCGTCTCGCCGACGAGCTTCGAGAGTGAGTACGAGGACTCCGGTCGCGGCTCGATCGTCTCGTCGATCGGCGCGAACGCGGGCGGGATATCGAATGGCAGGCCGAGCACGGTTTCGCTCGACGCCCAGACGACCCGCTTGATGCCGTGCGCGACGGCGGCGGCGAAGACGTTGTAGGTCGACATGGCATTGATCCGGAAGGTCTCACCGTCCGGCCTCAGGCTCGGAGCCGGGATTGCTGCGAAATGGACCACGGCATCGGCACCCGACAGGGCATCCTGGGTCTGACCGAGATCGGTCAGGTCGGCGACCATGCACAGGCCGAAGGCGCTGCCGTCGTGGC
>CAYLSK010000238.1:0-3227 GCA_964385975.1 uncultured Anaerolineaceae bacterium
GGCGATCGCCAGCTCGATCACCGAGCTGCTCCCGGCTCTGATCGCCAAGCTCGGCGCCACCGGGTTGGCCGAGCTCGAGGTCCGCCAGGACGGCCTGCGGGTGCGCCTCCGCCGCCCGACCGATGGGAGCGGAACGCGCGATCGTCGCAGCAGTGACCGGACCGATCGCGGCGACCGAGCGCCACGCGGCACTGCCGGGGCGGGTGCCTCCGCTCATCCCTCCGGGCTGACCGCGGTCGGGCCTGGACGGGAAGGGCGCGATGGCCGAGACGGCCGCGAGAGCGATGCCCGCGACGATGGGCGCGCGGTCGCCACGTCGCCGGCGGTCGGCATCTTCCAACCGCGGACAGGAGCCCGGGCCGGGACGAGGGTTCGCGCCGGCGATCGAATTGGGACCGTCGACATGCTCGGGATTCCGCAGGAGGTGGTGGCGCCGTCGGACGGTCTGGTCGGGGCGAGCCTCGTTGAGCCCGGCGATGCCGTGGAGTACGGCCAGGGTCTCGTCGTGATCGAATTCGCCTCTGCCGCCGCGCCAACCTCCTCGGCCGCATCGCCTCCGCCCGCGACCGCGGCGGACAGCTGATCGTGTTTCGCAAGATCCTCATCGCCAACCGCGGGGAGATTGCCCTGCGGATCCTGCGCGCCTGTCGGGTCCTTGGCGCCGAGTCGGTCGTCGCGTACAGCGAAGCCGATCGCGACTCCCTCCCCGTGCAGCTCGCCGACGAGGCGATCTGCATCGGTCCGGCCGATGCCAAACGCTCTTACCTGTCGGCCTCGGCGGTCATCTCCGCGGCGCTCGTCACGGGCTGCGACGCGATCCATCCGGGCTACGGCTTCCTCTCAGAGGACGAGGGCTTCGCCGAGGTCGTGGCGGCTCACGGACTGACCTTCATCGGACCGTCGGCCTCGGTCCTCGAGCGGTTCGGGAGCAAGGCCGGCACACGCGAGCTGTTCGCGGCGCACGGCCTGCCGACCATCCCGGGCTCGGACGGGATGCTGCGCGACGAGACCCACGCCCTCTCGGAGGCCGAGCAGATCGGCTACCCGGTGCTGATCAAGCCATCGGCCGGTGGCGGCGGCAAGGGGATGCGGATGGTCCGCACCGCCCGCGAGCTTGAGTCGGCCATGCGTGTCTGCCGCTCGGAAGCCAAGGCTGCCTTCGGTGACGACTCGCTCTATCTCGAGAAGTGGCTCGACGAGAATCGGCACGTCGAGATCCAGGTCGCCGTGGATCGCTACGGCCACGGCGTCCACTTCGGGGAGCGCGATTGCTCGGTCCAGCGGCGCCACCAGAAGATCCTGGAAGAGGCGCCAACGCCGGCCCTCTCCGACGCCGCCCGGGTCGAGCTCGCCGAGCTCGCGGCCCGCGCCTCGGTCGCCGCCGGCTATGAGAACGTCGGCACCCTCGAATTCCTGGTCGATCCGGCGGGCGCGTTCTATTTCATCGAGATCAACTGCCGGATCCAGGTGGAGCACCCGGTCACGGAGATGCTGACCGGGTTCGACCTGGTGGCGACCCAGATCCGGATCGCTGCCGGCGAGCCGCTCGGATTCAGCCAGCCGGACGTCACGATGCGCGGTCACGTCATCGAGTTTCGAATCAACGCCGAGGATCCGGCGCACGAGTTCCGACCGGGCGCCGGCCGGGTCGAGCGCTACCACGCCCCGGGGGGACCGGGCGTCCGGATGGACTCGCACCTGTACAGCGGCTATGAGGTTCCGCCTTTCTACGATTCGCTGCTCGGCAAGCTGATCGTATGGGGCCCGGATCGAGCGACCGCCATTGCCCGGAGTCGGGTCGCCCTCGACGAGCTCGTCGTGGAGGGCGTCGCTACCAACGTCTCGATCCATCAGGCGATGCTTCTCAACGAGACGTTCCTGGAGGGCCGGATGACCACGAATCTCCTCGATCGGGTTGGGAGCGCCGCGTTCCTCGCGGCTGCGGCACGCAGCTGAGGCGGCCTGGCGCGCGGTGCACACCTGCACACACCGCGTCGCGTATCGCACGCATCCACCCCCAAACTGACTGCCGATAGCCTGGAGCCGCCGTGACCGACACCGTCATCCATACGACTCGTGAGATCGAAGGCCTGATCCCGCACCGCTGGCCGTTTCTGCTCGTCGATCGGATCGTCGAGTACGACGCGGAGGCCAAGCGGATTGTCGGACTCAAGGGCGTAACCGCTGGCGAGTGGTTCTTCCAGGGACACTTCCCGGGCCTGCCGGTCATGCCCGGGGTGCTCCAGGTGGAGGCCCTGGCCCAGACGATGGCGGTCTTCGTCGCCAAGCAGCCTGGCTTCGGGGATCGAATCGGACTCTTCGCGGGCATCGACGACTGCCGCTTCAAGCGCGTCGTCAGCCCCGGCGACACGCTCCGTCTGCAGGTCACGATGGACAAGCTCGGTGGACGTTTCGGACGCGGCCGAGGGATCGCCAGCGTCGACGGGGAGACAGCCTGCGAGGCGACGCTGAGCTTCATCATCCCGGGCGAAGGCGTCCTCCGATGAACGGGGCCCCACGATGACCCGGATCGTCATCTTCTCGGATGTGCATGGCAACGCCGTGGCCCTCGAGGCTGTCCGCAAGGCGCTCCGTGGCGAGAAGCCGGACATGGTCGCGGTCGCCGGCGACCATGTGCTCAACGGTCCGGATCCCGCCGGGACCGTCGACCTGCTGCGAGAGATGGAGGCGGACGGGGCCGTCATCGTGAGCGGCAATACAGACATCGCCGTGGCCGACTTCGACTACGCCGCCGCCTTTCCGTGGATGACCGACGGGGTCCCCGAGACGTTCCAGGCCGCCGCCGAGTGGGCCCACGATGCGTTGGGCGACGAGCGGGTCTCCTGGCTCCGGCGGCTCCCCTCGGAGCGGCGGCTGCGCGCCGACGACGGGACGATGATCCTCATCTGTCACGGCTCGCCCGGTTCCCAGACCAGCGGCTTCGATCCGGAGCTCGATCCGAGCGTGATCATCGAACGGGTCTCGCGGACGGACGCGCGGGTCATCGCCTGCGGCCACACCCACCTGCCCGAGATCCGCGACCTTGGCTGGAAGCTGATCGTCAACGACGGGTCAGCGGGCTATGTCTTCGACGGCGAACCCACAGCGTCGTGGGCCCGCCTCGACATCAACGACGGCGAGATCAAGGCCGAGATCCGCCGCACGGAGTTCGATGCCCTCTCCGTCGCCAACGCGATCTCGGCCCGTGGCCTGCCCGGCGACGTCTA
>CAYLSK010000239.1:0-3202 GCA_964385975.1 uncultured Anaerolineaceae bacterium
TTGTTGACGCCAAGGGAGGCCGGCACCACGCTACGAATGTGACCGTTGAGTTCGTCGGCCGGGAGGCCGAGCTCGAGACCATTCTTGAGGCGGCACGGGCGTCGGTCCATGCCCGGAAACCCGAGGCCATCCTGATCGTCGGTCCGGCTGGCCTGGGTAAGAGCCGCCTCCTGAGCGAGGCCGCAGGGCGCCTCGAGTTTCGCCACGTCTTTCGGGTAACCGGGTACGAGCCCGAGCGCAGCGTCCCGCTGGCCGCGGCGAGCGACCTGCTCAGGGCACTTTCCCCCCACATGTTTGGCCGCGGCACCCCCGGTCCAACCGTTGGAACGACCGATTGGACGGCGCTCGATCCGCTTCGGCTGTTCGAGGCCATACACGTCGCGTTGGGCGAGCGCCTCCCGGCGATGATCGTCCTCGACGACCTGCAATGGGCCGACGAACTGTCCATCGCGTTGTGTCATTACCTGGTCCGCGCAGGGGCGGCGACGCATCGTCCCGTCGTTCTCCTGGCCGCGGCGCGACCGAGCTCTGCTGTTGGCATCCTGAGCGATGCGCTGCGGTCGATCTCGGGCGACGTCCCCGTCCTCCGGACGATCGAGCTCGCGCCGCTCCCGCAAGATGATGTCGTCGCCCTGGCACGGCAGCTCGTCCCATATCTCGACCAGGATGGCGCCGACAGGCTGTCGGAGGCATCCGGTGGTTCGCCGTTCTGGCTCGAGGTTCTGGCACGCGGACGCCAGCCTGGGGCCCGGTCAGAGGACGCCGTGGCGGAGCGGCTACGCCTGGTCGATCCCGACGGCGGTACGGTGCTCGCCGCGCTGGCGGTGGCTGCGCGGCCGCTGATGCCATCCGATCTCGCCGGACTCCTCGACTGGCCGACGCCGCGCCTGGAGTCGGCTGTCGGCGAGCTCCTCGACCGCGCGCTGGCAGTGCAGAGGGGAGGCGCCGTACAGGTGGTCCACGATCTCATCCGCGACGCCGTCGCCAAGACGATTCCGGAAGAGCAAACCCGCCGGCTTCACCGACGACTGGCCGACCGCTTCGAAGCAGAGGCCGGAGGAGACGTCCAACTGCTGCGCACCGCGCTCGAGCACCGGCGCGCGGCAGGAGGGGACGTGGGAGACCTGGCACTCCGCCTTGCGATGTCCCCTCAGCGGCGGTTGCTCGGCCCCGAGGGGCTCCATCTGCTCCGCCAGATCGCCGATGAGATGCCAGCCAGCGACACGCGGACGGCGCAGCTTCGCAGGGAAGCGGCTGCACTGGCGTCGCAGCTCGCCGACCGTGAAGTCGCCTACAGCGAATGGCTGGTCGTCTCCAACGAGGACCCGGACCCCGTGATCCGGGTTCGAGCGATGCTGAGCGCGGGCCGGGAGGCCTATGAACTTGGTCGGCTCAGCGAGGTACGCGAGGCCATTCGTCGCGTGAGAAACGCGAACCCGCTGCGGCTCGCGCATCAGATCGCCGTTGATGCTCTCGAGGCCTCCGTCCTGCTGTGGCTCGAACACAAGACGAGAGAAGGCCGAGAGCTGGCAGATGCAACGGTTGACCTCGCGCGGTCTCAGTTGCGGAAGCGCGGAGGGGTGGACCGGCTCGATCCGGAGCTTCGCTCCGCCTACCTTTCGGCCCTCGATGGAGCGTTCGACGCCGCCACCCAACAGCCGGACGCGGAACGGACCCTCGTGATCGCCGACGAGATGTTCGAGGCCGCACGCGGATTCGACGAGGAGGCACAGTTCGAAGCTGTGCTCGATGCCGGCCTCGCTCTGCGTTCCCTCGGCCGGATCGACGCGGCCGGACAGCGCTTTCGCCAGGGCTGGCAGGATGCGACACGGTCCCTGCGACTGGCGATCGGAGTGGAGCTCGGCCACGCGCTGGCCGGGACGCTGTTCGACCTCGGTCAGCTCGACGACGCCGAAGCGACCGCCGCGGAGGCGATGGCGTTTCAGCGTCGAATTGCGGGCTTCGTGACGCGGCGGCGGGCGCACATGCCGCTCGAGCTCGGGATCGTGCGCGGCGACTGGCGGGCCGGTGCACGCGCCCTCGCCGCCGAGGGCCGAATGGAGCCGGACCCGCATTACCGCCTGGCGTACGAGCTGATTCTAGCCGTGGCCACCGCTCGTCTCGGCGGGCCGCGCGGCGCGGACACGGTTCGTGCGCACCTGGAGGCGGCCGAGCGTGACGCCGCCGAGGCGGCTTGTCCGCGCTGCACAGGGGAACTTCAGGCGCGGCGAGCCGAGGTCCTTGCCCGGATTGGCGATGTTGCGGGAGCGCGCGAAGCGCTCGAGGCCTCTCGCGGTTCGGGCGTTCTCCAGGAGCACCACGTGCTGAGTCTCTTCTCTGAGGGACTGATCGAGGCGGCCGAGGGTGACCTTGACCGGAGCGCGCTACTCCTGTCGGAAGCGGCGAGGACCGCCGAGGAAATGGGTCGGCGTATCGAGGCTCTGTGGATCCGCCTCGACCTCGCCCGTGTTCTCCGCCTGTCAGACGCCGGCTCGGCTCGCAGCGTGCTCGATGAGGTGGACGTGACGGCCAAGCGATTCGGGGCCACCACGCTCCAGGGACTAGCCGAGCAGGGTCTGCGTAGCCTGGGCACGCGGACCTGGCGGCGATCGCGAGTCGCGGGAGCGGGCCCTCGCGAGCTGCTGACGCCTCGCGAGCGCGAGGTCGCTCAGCTCGTTGCCGATGGTTCGACCAACCCCGAGATCGCGGAGCGCTTGTTTCTTTCGCGCAAGACGGTCGAGCGGCATGTGTCCAATGTCCTCGCCAAGCTCGGTGCCCGTAACCGAACCGAGCTCGCAGCGCGGCTGCCCGCGGCATCTAGCCGCCAACCGAGGGTCCCTCCCGCACCCTGAGCCGCGGCCCGGTCCTCGACCGTAGCTGGAAATGGGTGATTTCCCGGATGAACGAGCCTGCGCGGCGACCTACGTTCGACTTGTTGAAAGCACCCGCCGCGAGCCCGTCTCCAGGGCTGACATCGTTTCGACGGTCGGGTTGCAGCAGGAGGCACGGCAATGGATCTGATCCAGCAGAGCGCGAAGGCAGGGCGAATGGGCGGGCAGGCACGTTTCTTCGGCCCCGCGCTGATCATCGCAGCGGTCATCGTGGCCGCCATTTCGGTGGCGATCCTCGCGACGTCGCTGGCCGCGGGGTCGCCTGCCCGGAGCGGCGTCGGCTCCCAGGAGGATCCGCGCCTCCAGCCGGC
>CAYLSK010000240.1:0-3189 GCA_964385975.1 uncultured Anaerolineaceae bacterium
GGTGATCGCCGAGCGGCCGTGCATCGGCCAGCTCATCCACGCCTACCACCAGCACCATGGGTCGGTCGTTGCAGTCATGGAGGTCTCGCCTGACGACACGAGCCGGTATGGCGTGATCGCGTCGGAGCCGTTGGTGGACCCGCTGGATCACGGGCGAGTGCACCGGGTCACCAGCCTGGTCGAGAAGCCGGCCGCCAAGGACGCGCCGTCCAACCTCGCGATCATCGGCCGCTATGTCCTGACGCCCAAGATCTTCGACAAGCTCGAGCAGACCCAGCGTGGCGCCGGCGGCGAGATCCAGCTGACGGATGCGATCGCGGCGCTGATGGAGGAGCAGGAGGTCTTCGGCTACGAGTTCGAGGGCACCCGCTACGACGCCGGGACCGTCATGGGCTGGCTCGAGGCGTCGGTCGAGCTGGCTCTGGCGCGCGCCGACCTCGGGCCGGAGTTCCGCACCTACCTGCAGGGCCTCCAGCTCTGAGATGACCCTCGAGGTCATCGTCAGCGCGGCGGTCCGGATCGCCGGCTCCACCGCGCGCTTGTTCGACGGAATCGGGACGCTGGAGGCGATCGACCTCGTCTGACGGCGGCTGACCGGGCGGTGATGCCGGAGGGCGAGTCGGCGTGCTCACCGACGGGCTTGGGGTACGATGCCGCGCGAGCGCGGCTGGATGGCCGCGGACCTGATGAGGGGCAGACCGCTTGGCGGAAATCGGCCAGATCCTGGGTGGGCGCTACCGCCTGAGTGAGCTGCTTGGCCAGGGCGGGATGGCGACCATCTACCGGGCCGCCGACACCGGTCTCGGCCGCGATGTGGCCCTCAAGTTGCTCCGCCCGGAGTACCTGCGCGACCCCGACTTTTCGTCGCGCTTTCGCCAGGAAGCCCAGGCAGCGGCGTCGCTCAGCCACCCCAACGTCGTCACAGTCTACGACTACGGTGAGGACCCGTCCGGTCCGTTCATCGTCATGGAGTTGGTCGACGGCGAGGATCTGGCGACGATCCTGCGCCGGAGTGGCGCCCTCCCGCCGCGTCAGGCGGCCCGCATCGCGGCGGGCGTCGCGCGTGCCCTGGCGGCCGCCCATGCCAGCGGGATCGTGCACCGAGACGTGAAGCCGGGCAATGTCCTCATCGGGCGCGATGGGCGGGTCAAGGTCGTCGACTTCGGGATCGCACGTGCCGTCGCCGAGGCGCAGGTCACGCTGCCCGGCACGACACTTGGCTCCGTTCACTACTTCAGCCCCGAACAGGCGCGCGGCGATCCCGCGACGGCCGCGTCGGACATCTACAGCCTGGGCATCGTCCTGTACGAGATGCTGACCGGCGTCCGGCCCTGGGAGGGCGACAGCGCCGCCTCGGTGGCGCTGGCCCGGCTGAGCGGACCGATTCCTGACCCAGCCTCGGTGCGGGCGACGGTCCCGCCCGAGCTCGCCTCAATCACCCGAACGGCCCTCGCGCGTGAGCCGGCGGATCGCTTCACCTCCGCCCCTGCGATGGCCGACGCGCTGGAGGCCTGGCTCGCGGCCGCGCAGCCCGCGACGGCAGGGCCCACCGGCGGAGCCGCGGCGGCCGCCGCGGCCGCGTCCACGGCGCCGCCGCCGCGAGCAAGCGTCATCTCCGGGACCGCCCGCCCGAACCCGGTCGGAGTCCCGTATCCGCCCGAGGCCTATGTCGGCGCCGACGTCGACGACGCCGATGAGCTGGATCCCCGGGACCGGGCGACGATGGGTCGGCGGCCGCCGCCTGCCCGCCGGAGGGCCTACCGCGATCCCGAGCGAGACGACGAGCGTGGCGGTCCGGGGCCCCTGGTCTGGCTGACCGGGATCGCCGCGATCGCTATCCTCGCCGCGATTGCATTCCTGGTCTTCAAGCTCGTCTCTGGCGGTGGCCCCGCCCCCAGCAACGGACCCGCGCAGGTCAGCGTCCCCAACTTCGTCGGGGAGCAGATCGCCGATGCGACCCAACAGGCCGACGGGCTCGGAATTAGAGTCACCCAGACAGGCGAGGCATCCGACCAGGCGGTCGGCACGATCCTGGCCCAGGATCTCGCCGTCGGCACGCTGATCCCGAGGGGTGGCGAGGTCAAGGTCACCGTCGCCACGTCCGCGGACAGCGTGCCCGTCCCGGATCTCATGAACAAGAGTGAGTCCGAAGCCCTCCGGGCGATTGCCGATGCCGGGTTGGACTTCGGCAATCGAACAGAGGCACCAGACCCGATCGTGCCATCCGGCCTCGTGTCGGGGCAAAGCCCATCGGCCGGCATCGTCGTGGCCAAGAACACGCGGATCGATTACGTCGTCTCGACCGGCCCAGAACCATCGCCATCGGCGAGCCCATCGCCAACCCCGACGCCGACGCCCGAGCCGACCCCGATTTCCACCCCCGAGCCGACACCGCCCCCGACCCCCGAACCGACGCCCCCGCCTACAGCGGAGCCCACTCCAAGCCTGATCGTGGATCCGACGCCCGAACCGACGCCCTGACCGGTCGGCTCGACTCAGGTCCGGCGGTCTCCCGCAGAGCGACGTCGCCAGATCTCGACGCCGGCGTGGTCGAGCGGTCCGCCTAGCTGGACCTTGGGCTTTCGGACCCGGACGCCCACCTCGGTCACGTCGAAGTCGGATAGCAGCTCGTGGCTGATCGCTTCGGCCAGCGCCTCGAGCAGCCGGAACGACGTCGATTCGACGATCTGCCGGACGGCGTCGTAGACACGCCTGTAGTCGACCGACTTCGAGAGGTCATCGTCGATGCCGGCGGGCTGGAGGTTGAGCACGATCTCGACGTCGACCTCGAACGGCTGCGGCGTGAGCAGCTCGTGGTCGTAGTAGCCGTGGCGGCCCTGGAAGCGCATGTTCGCCAGGACGATCCGGTCGCTCAGTCAGGGCCTCCTTGGGCGGCTCCCGACCGCCAGCTCGCGCGAACGATGGCGTCGCTGATCCGAGCCGCGCGAACGTTGGCCCGGACATCGTGAACACGAACCAGGTCGGCACCGCCGGCGATGCCCAGCGCCGTCGTCGCAAGGGTCGCCTCGAGCCGTTCGTCGACCGGCAGGTCCATGATCAGCCCCAGGGTGGACTTTCGGCTGGTGCCGAGCAGGATCGGGCGGCCCAGGGTCCGCAGGGCGGCGAGGTTGCGCACGATCGCCAGATTCTGCTCGGGCGTCTTGCCGAAGCCGAAGCCTGGATCCACGA
>CAYLSK010000241.1:0-3187 GCA_964385975.1 uncultured Anaerolineaceae bacterium
AGTCGGGCGCGATCGGCCAGTTCGAGGTCAGCTGGACCTTCCGCGGCGGGATGGACCTGCGCGACGAGGTGGCAGGCACCCACGGCACGATCTGGATGAACCACTTCCTGCGGACCGGCTTCGAGATGTTCAGCGCCCGCGGCGGGGGCGGCTACGTTGCCGAGAAGGCCGAGACGTCGGCCGGCTGGCTCTTCCCGGTCGGCGACGAGGTCAGCGAACTAGGCTATGTCGACATGTTCAGCGACATGTTCGGGGCGATCGACGAGGGTCGAGCGCCCCAGGAGACGTTCTACGACGGCTACGTCGTGAATGCGATCATGGATGCCGCCTACCGATCGGCGAAGGCCCGGGCCTGGGTGCCGGTCGAGCTCGAGTGGCGTGGTGGCTCGACCCCACGCATCACCTCGACCCCGGAAACGTACGACGGGCAGGTCGTCATCAAGCGCGAGATCCTGCCGGATGGCCGGCACAAGCTGATCCTCAAGGACCCGGCCTCGGGCGACTTCAGCGACCGGACCGTGGCGGCGGGCTAACCGGCCGGATGGCCGTCTCGATGGGGAGCGTCATCCTGTCGGCGTCACCCTGCGCGAGCGAATGCCAGGTCCGGCATCCCGAACGGCTCGCCAGCTTCGATCCAGCGACCGATGGCGTCTCGAGCGAAGAGCTGATCGACGACCATCGCTGAAGCCCCGATCACCCCGGCCAATCCGCCGAGCGAGGATCGCTGGACGAGCAGGTCGCGCGTCGCGAGCGGCAGGGAGCGCCGGTAGATCGTTTCGCGGATGGCGGCCAGCAGCTGGTCCGGGCTGTTGGCCACGCCGCCGCCTATCACGATCAAGGACGGGTTGAAGAAGTTGACCACGCTGGCCAGCATGGAGCCGACGCGGCGGCCGGCGGTCTGGAGCATGGCGACCGCCACCGGATCGCCGAACGATGCCGCCCGGGCCACGTCCTCGGCGGTCACCGCGCCATGCTGATCGAGCGCAGTCTTCAGCCTCGCGCTCCGGCCATCGCGCGCGGCCGCCTCGCCGGCCCGGCCCAGCGCTTCGCCTCCGGCTAGCGCCTCCAGGCAGCCGATATTGCCGCAGCGGCAGACGACCGTCGGGTCGTCGACGACCTGGATATGGCCGACGTCTCCGGCACTTCCCTGGGCGCCTCGATGAAGCCGGCCGTCGGAGATGATGCCGGCGCCAATCCCTGTTCCGATCTTCACCACGACGACATTGTCGTGGCCGATGGCGGCCCCTGAACGCCATTCGCCGAGGGCCAGGACGTTGACATCGTTGTCGACCCAGACCGGCGCCCGGTAGCGCTCGGCGAACCGCTCGCGGATCGGATAACCGTCCCAGCCGGGCATGATCGGCGGCGAGATCGGCCGGCCGGCCTGGAACTCGACCGGCCCAGGGACGCCGATCCCGATCCCCCACAGGTGCCCGGGCAGGCCCTGCGTCGTGCGCAGCAGCAGGTCGAACAGGGCGTCGACCCGGTCCAGGCAGCGCTCCGGCCCGGCCTCGATACGTGCAGGCTCGTCGTGGTGGCCCAGGATCCGGCCGTCGAGGGTCGTCACCGCGACGTCGATGCTGGTCGCTCCGAGATCGGCGACGAGAACGTGACCCGCATCGGCGCGGAAAGCCAGCTGGCGGGGCGGGCGGCCCCCGGTGCTTGGCCCGACGTCCCCCTCGCCGACGAGGCCGCGCTCGATCAGCTCACCGACCCGCTGGGCGACGATCGCCCGCCCGAGCCCGGTCCGAGCAACCAGCTCTGATCGAGACAGTGAACGGCCGAGGCGGACCTCGTCGAGGACCATGACGAGCGCGTCGAGAGCCTCATCGGGGAGCGGCCCGTATCGAGCCGGAGGCACGTCAACTCGCGCCCCGGCCTCGATCGAGTCGGGCGATCCGGGTGAGTCTTTGGTCAACCGCTGGGTCACCAGCGGATGATACGCCGAGAGGGCAGCGGAAACCCACTTTTGCTCTTGACAGGACAAAGTATGATGGGTGACGGATAAAGTTCGACAGCGCGTCAAACACTCGCAAGTGCTGGACGCGCTGAATCCGGATCTTTGGCCCCTCCTAATCTAGCTAGACTGTCTAGACGTTTGCGCCGCACCAGCAAGTGGGTGAGCAGGCATGAAGAGGATTGCCGACGTCGGCGCGGCCGTCATCGGCACGGGCTTCATCGGCACGGTCCACGTGGAGGCGCTGCGCCGGATCGGCGTTCAGGTTCGAGGCGTCCTCGGCAGCACGCCGGAGCGCGGCGAGTCTCGGGCCGAGGCGCTCGGCGTCGCGCGCGCCTACCGGTCCCTCGATGCGCTTCTGGACGACCCGGCGGTGGATGTCGTCCACGTCACCTCTCCGAACCACCTCCACGTCCCCCAGGCGAAACAGATCCTGGCCGCGGGCCGGCACGTGGTCTGCGAGAAACCGCTGGCGATGACGGCCGGGGAGTCGGCGGAGCTGGTCAAGCTTGCCGGCGAGACCGGTCGCGTCAACGCGGTCAACTTCAACATCCGCTTCTATCCGCTCCACCAGCACGTTCGCGAGCTCGTCGCGGGCGGCGAGCTGGGCGACGTCCGCTTCGTCACCGGCCACTACTTCCAGGACTGGCTGCTCCTGGAGACCGATTGGAACTGGCGATTGGAGCCTGACAAGGGCGGCTCGCTCCGAGCCGTGGGCGACATCGGCTCGCACTGGCTCGACCTCGTCACCTTCCTGACCGGGCAACCGATCGTGTCCGTGATGGCCGACCTCGCAACGTTCATCCCGCTGCGCGAGCAACCACGCGGCCCCGTCGAGACCTTTTCGACAGATCGCAGCACGGACACGGTTCCGCGCGAGATGGCGACCGAGGACGTCGCATCGATCCTGTTGCGGTTCGCCAATGGCGCTCGAGGCACGGTGGCGGTATCACAGATCAGCGCCGGGCGGAAAAACTCGTTGCAATGGGAGATCGACGGTGCTACGGGCTCGACCGCCTGGGACTCCGAGACACCCGACCACCTGTGGCTCGGGCACCGGGAGCGGGCGAACGAGATCCTGCTCCGCAACCCGTCACTGATGGGCCCGGCGGGTCGTGCCGCGTCAGCCTTTCCTGCCGGCCACGTCGAGGGCTTCGGTGATACGTTCGGCGCCCTCTTCCGGGCCGTCTATGCCGACGTCGTCGTCGGCCATCCGGCCGAACGGCCACC
>CAYLSK010000242.1:0-3178 GCA_964385975.1 uncultured Anaerolineaceae bacterium
TCCTGTTCTGGATGGAGCCGATGATCGCCGCCCTCGAGATGCTCGACCACGAGTATGCCGGTCACGTCTCGGTCCACGCGGTCGTGGGCAACCACGGGCGCCTCTCCGACAAGCCGATCTTCAAGGGGCGGGCGCACGACAACGTGGAATGGCTCTACTGGTCGGTCGTCCGCGACCGCCTGGCGGATCGCAAGTCGCGGGTCGTGGTTGAGGTGTCGGATGCGACGGACCTCAACGTCCCGATCTACGGGCGCAATCATCTCCTCACCCACGGGGACGCGTTCCACGGCGGGACGGGCATCTCAGGCGCGATGGCTCCGCTGCTCCTCGGCCAGCACCGCAAGGGCGTCCGCCAGGAGGTCGCGAAGGTCCCGATGGAGCTGATGGTGCTTGGGCACATGCACCAGTACCTCGATCTCCCGGGGGTCATCATGGGCGGCTCGATGAAGGGCTACGACGAGTACGCCTTCCATCACAACTTCCGGCCGGAGACGGCGAAGCAAGCGCTGTGGGTGACGACTCCCGAGCGCGGCAAGATCATGTCCATGCCCGTCGAGCTCCAGGATCGGCCGGCCGAGCGGTGGTAGCCGGTGACTGACGAGACGACGACCGCCCCATACGTGCTCAAGCAGCTCACGATCACGATCGACTCGACCCAGCGCCCGTTCGTGGTGGCGGTGCCGCCGGACCTGAGCGAGGCGGAGCTGCTCGAGATCGTGAGCTGGATGGGGAACCCGAACGGGCTACGGCAGATGCTCCACCCGGGGCCACGGATCATCGTGCCGTTTGTGAGGCCGTCGTGATCGAGTCGCATTGGCCCACCACCCAAGGGCAGGGGAAGCGGATCGCCGACCGCTCGCAATGGCTCGTGCCGGGCGGCACCGGAGCCTATGTCGAGCTTGGGTTCTCGGCGTTCGCCTCGGTGGCCCGCCAGGCGCTCCGAGGGCGCTGCGCGAATTGCCATGTCAGGCGGGTCCTCTACCGGTTGACCCTGCACTCCGACTACGGCAACGGTGTGTCCGAGGCGCGCTGCGCCCCCTGTTGGGGAATAAGGCCGTGAGTCCGGGCTCCGAAGTCAAAAACTGGTCGCTCTACGAGAAGCTCCGCGCCGAGGGCCACTCGAAGGAGTCGGCCGCCCGGATAGCCAACGCCTCCGTCAAGAGGCCCCCGAAGCCGCCGAGGAAGTCATGACCGACGCCGTCATCCGCATCACCCAGGAACATCGCGACGTGTTCATTGGAGACACCACGGCCCGCGTGTTCCGCAAGCGAGCTCGGATCATCGCGATCCCAATGCACGTCCCGTTCACCGTCGAGACGGACCGCGGGATCATGGCTGGCGTCGCCGGCGACTGGCTGGTCACGAACCACCCGGCCGACGACCCGGGCTCCGATCTCTGGTCGATCTCGGCCGCGCGGATGGCGGCCACCTACGAGCCGGCCGACTGATGACCTGGGACGTGCTACTGGCGCTGTGGGACGAGCGCGACCACCGCTACCGGCGGCGGCGATCAGGCGCCATGCCTCTCCAGATGAGCCCCGAGGAGGCCCGTGCCGTCCGCGACTATCGCCGGGCGGAGATCGCGATGCTGCCGCAGGCCGCGCGAGCGATGGCGCACATCGCGCTCAATCTCTGGTCCCCGCCGGTGGCGGTTTGGGGGATGACGGCGTGATCCTGGGCCTGCTCCTGATCCTGATAGGGCTCATCACCTGGGCCGCGCTCGTGTGGGACAACCGCCACAGCATCAGGCACGACCGTTGGAGAGACGATGACTGACCCACGAGCCAAGGTAGAGGCGCTGCGAAGCGTCGTGACCCTCGTCAATGGTGGCGATCTCGTTGAGCGCGCCGCCGTCCTCGCCATCCTCGACCGCCCCGCCCCGCCGCCAGAGGTAGAGCGGCTGCGCTGCGCGAAGTGCGGCGGGATCGACATTTCGACTCGCTGGGACCGGTTTCAGACGAGCTGCTCATGGGCAAGTCGCCGTGAGCCGGGCACGGATGGCGAGCACCTACATCGCCATTGCCGCAACTGTTCGTATGGTTGGGGCGATCCGATCGCCGCCCTCTCCGAGTCCGGTCAAGCCGGAGGCGCGGCAGCGCCGTGATAATCGACCCTAGCGGCTGGCAGCCGTCCCATGAGCTTCCGCGCGGCGTCAGGGTCGTGGACCTGGATCGTGCCGTCGACGATGGGCGGATCCTCGGGGTGCTCGTCGAGTCGCTGGGGCTAGGCGTCCCTGACGCCTTCGACCCGACCGGGGGTGTCGCCGTTCCGGGCCAGTGCGCGGTAGGCGGCCACTACACGGCGCTGACCTGGATCGTTCCTCGGGACGGGAAACCGTACTGCCCCAGCCACCTTCGCGAAATGCTCCGCAGGGCGGCTTGGCCCTGGTCGTTGCCGGTCGACCCCGAATGACTGACCGGCTGCTCGCGCATCGACCGAAGTGGCTCGGCCGCCTCGCGATGTGGTGGTACAAGCACGACGGGCTGCCCATCCCGCGCTCCTGGATGCCGCACGTCCTCGGCCTGGCCCTCGGTCGCCGCGGCCATCGGCTGATCCGTGACTGAGGTCGGGGTCGTCGTCTGGCACCAGCTCGGCGAGCGCCTGCCGTCGGGTGATTTCTCGGGGGTCGGCGGCAAGACGAGCTACCAGGTCGTGGTGATCCGCAACGGGAGCCTCCCGACGCCGGTGGGCCCGAGGCACGCCACGCCACGCGAGGCCGATGCCTTCGCCAACGCGATCGCCGTGCAGTACGATGCTGCTGTGCGGCAGACAGATGGCTCCTGACGATGGCCCGGGTTCCGCGGGAGGCCGCTCCGGCTCCGGCGCGGAGACGGCCGCGATGGCGGACGACGCCGGCTCTGCCCTGGGGGGCCACGGCCCCGGTGCGGATAGCCCTGCTCGTCGTCCTGGTCATCGCGGCCGTCTCCGCGCCGGAGCTCTGGATACGCTCCTGTGCCTGCGCCTCCGTGCTCGTCACCGTCTACGTCGGAGGCTGGCGTGATGGTCGACGCGACCTTGCGCTCGATCTACTCCGCGGCGGACGAAACGGCGGCGGACCTCGACCGGCTCCTGTCAGCGAGCGCCCTCCAGCGGAGCCAAATCCACCAACGTCTTGAGCTTCTTGTCGCGGGGCTCGGGCACTCCGACGTTGACGCGCCGGAGGCCCCGCAGGGACGCC
>CAYLSK010000243.1:0-3151 GCA_964385975.1 uncultured Anaerolineaceae bacterium
TGACCACGATCCGGGCGATGGGATCGCTCTCGGCCCTCGGGTATCCACGCGTCTTCGGTCCGACTCAACGGCGGCTGTTCGGCGACGCGCACGTGCTCCTCGGTATTGCCATCGCCGTCTCGGCGACGATCATCGAAGCCGTCATCTCAGCTCCGACGACGCCGCTGGTTGCACTGGCCGGACTCGGTTATGTCACGCTTCAGATCGCCGTCGCGGCTCGGCGAGGACGCCTCTCGCGCTCGACGCCGCGACTCCTGATCGCGCTGGCGTTTCTGTCCGGGCTTGGCCTCGCGCTCGGGCCAGGGCGAGCCCTCCCGCTCGCCTCGCTCTATCTCCCGATTGTCGCGATGGCCGCGGCCTACGGTCGCCGCGAAGCGATCATCGTTGGGATCGCCGCCCTCGCACTGGCGATCGTTCCGGGCACCCTTGGATCCGAGTCCCTGCCAGTGGCGCTTGCTCGGATCCCTGGGTTCGTCGCCACGATGCTGCTCCTCGCAATCGGCACCCGCCAGACCGTGAGTGCGTTGGAGGCGACCGTCCGTCGGGCCCGGGCGTCGATGTTTCGGGAGCGCCGGCGGGCGCGACAGATGGCCGGCGTCGAAGCCGTCGGGCGGATTCTCGCCAGCGACCCGTCACCGGACTCTCTTGACCAGGTCATGGATCTGCTCGTGCGCCGCTTCGGCTACACCCACGTATCGATCTATCTGAACGCAGACGATGGATCGTTGGTACTGGGCGCCCAGCGCGGGTACGACCGGGTCATCGAGCGGTTCGACGGGACCACCGGGGTTGTGGGCCGGGTCATGCGAACTGGCGAGGTGCAGCTGATCCGTGACGTCAACATCGATCCGGACTATCGCAGCGCCAACGACGACGTCCGCAGCGAGATCAGTGCACCGCTCTTCGCCGGCGGCAAGCTGATCGGCGTGCTCAATCTCGAGGATCCCCGCGTGGGAGGTCTCGACGAGACCGACCGATCGACGCTCGTCCTGGTCGCCGAGCGCCTGGCCGCGGCCATCGCCTTGGGGCGCGATCGCCAGGCCTTGACGGAGCGAGCGGCGAGGTTCGCGGCCCTGGCCGAGTTCGCACGGCGGATCAACGCATCGCTCGATCCGCGGGAGGTCTACCCCCTCATCTGTGAGGCGGTCTCAGCGGTGATCCCGAGCGACGTCGTGGTCCTGACCCTCCTGGACACGACGACTGGTGACTACCGGATCTCGGCGATGACCGGACCCGACCAGCGATATGTCGGCATTCGTATTCCCGAAGGTGAGGGCATGGCGGGCGTCGCGATCGCCGAGCGTCAGATGGTGGTCGACGATCACTTCGACCCCGAACGCTATCCCTCGACGCTGCAGATGGTGCGCGGCGATGATGCCGTCTCCACACTGGCAGTCCCACTCGTGCGCGACAACGACGTCCTGGGGGCGATCAGCCTCGTTCGGCGTGACCTCTCCCATCCATACTCGGCCCTCGACCTCGAGGTCGCCCCGACCGTTGCCGGCCTGGTGGCCCTTGCCATCGCCAACGCCGCGCTCCATGGCCAGGTCGCCGACGCGGCTATCCACGACGCTATTACCGGCCTGGCCAACCGCCGCCACCTGGACGTCTTGGTCGAGCGGCTGGCTGCAGCCCGCGGGCGCATCGATCCGGTCGATCGTCGGCCGCTCTCGGCGATCATGTTCGATCTCGACCATTTCGGGGCGTTCAACAAGCGGCACGGTCACAAGACCGGCGACGCCGTGCTGCGCACCTTCGGATCCACGCTCGCGGGACGGTTCCGTGCCAGTGACATCGTCGCGAGGTACGGTGGCGACGAGTTCCTTGTGATCCTCGACGGGGGGACGATCGATGAGGCCCGCCGCGCGGCGGAGGACGTTCGAATGGCCTTTGCCGCCGCCACGATCGATTCGCCGAGTGGTCCGCTGACTGCGACCGTCTCCGCGGGGTGCAGTGCCCTCGGGCCCAGCGTGTCGTCGGTCGGCACGCTGCTGGAGGTCGCCGACGTCGCCCTCCAGATGGCCAAGCGCGGCGGACGCAATCAGGTCGTGGCCGCCTGATCCTGCGCGACCGCTGAGGCGGAACCGGAGCCGGCATCGAATCCCAACGTCCAGCGCGGTTTGGCCCCTCGTCGTGGTAGCTTCTCAGGGCACCTCTCGGAGGCGCCACCGGGCGGGAGTAGCTCAGTTGGCAGAGCGGCAGCCTTCCAAGCTGCATGTCGCGGGTTCGAACCCCGTCTCCCGCTCCACTATCCTCAGCCTGTGCCACCCCTGACGACCGTCCCCGGGATCCTTGGCCGCACCACGGGGCTCACCTTGGTCGTGGCCGTGGCGGCCGGCGCGAGCGCCTTCGCCCTCGACGCCGTCGGCGTCAATCAGACGGCGGTCTTCGTGGTCAGCGCGGTCGCGCTCGCGACACTGGCAGTCCTGATCGGGCAGGGGACCGACCAGCTCGGCCATCGCTTTGGACCCGGCGCGACGGGGATCCTGCAGTCAGCGCTCGGCAACCTGCCCGAGCTGTTCATCTCGATCTTCGCGTTGCAGGCCGGCCTGGTCGTGGTCGTGCAGACCGCCCTGATCGGTTCGATCCTGGCCAACACCCTGCTCGTGCTCGGCCTCGCGTTTCTCGTTGGCGGTCTTCGCCACGGGACCCAGACCTTCCATGCGCCATCCGTTCGAACGATGGCGACCCTGCTCCTGCTCGCCGTCGCAGCCCTCGCGATTCCGACCCTGGCGACTGCGCCGGGCGAACCGGACGCGGGGCATCAGGTCGATCTGAGCGTGATCGTCTCGATCGTCCTCCTTGTCGTCTTCGTGGCCTCCATCCCGTTCTCACTCAGCGGCGGACCCGGCGCCCATGCTGAGCTCGAGGAGCCATCCGCGGCCGTTTGGCCCCTCTCCGTGGCGTTCGGGGTGCTCATCGTCGGCGCGGTGGGTGCGGCGCTGACCTCGGACCTGTTCGTCGAGGCGCTCAGGCCGACGATGGCGAGCCTCGGGCTCTCGGAGGCGTTCGTGGGTCTCGTCATCGTGGCGATCGCCGGGAACGCCGTCGAAAACGTCGTCGGAATCCAGGCCGCGGCTGCCAACAAGACCGACCTGGCGACGAGCCTGATCCTGAACAGCAGTCTCCAGGTCGCGATCGCGCTGACACC
>CAYLSK010000244.1:0-3145 GCA_964385975.1 uncultured Anaerolineaceae bacterium
GGAAGAGGACTCCCACCTCGGCGACTTCATCGAGGATCGGGGAGCGTTGGCACCCGCCGAGGCCGCGTCCCACCAGCTCCTGAAGGAGCAGGTCGAGGCCGTGCTGGACTCCCTGACCGGGCGCGAACGGCGCGTGCTGCAGCTTCGATTCGGGCTGGAGGACGGCCGAGCACGGACCCTCGAGGAAGTCGGCAAGGAGTTCAACGTCACCCGGGAGCGCATCCGCCAGATCGAGGCCAAGGCACTCCGAAAGCTTCGTCACCCGTCGCGCAGCCGCAAGCTCAAGGACTACCTGGAGTAACCGGGCGCGTCGCGGCCGTTCCGCCCGCTCCATCCGGGGCGTGGATTGCGCGGGATGCAATCTTCGGGAAAGACGTTGCGTGAAATGCACGTCCTGTCGGCGGGGGCTAGGGACGCGATCGAATCCTTACGCCTGACGCAATTGTCGCGGTCGTTCTTGGGCGCCCCGCGTGAGTCCGGTTGAAACAATGCGTTTTACGCACTCCAACTGCACGAATCCGTTGATTCGCCGAGGGCGGCGACGATGGTTGCATTTCATGCAAGCGCCATCGCCGGTCTGGGGCGGGGCGCAAGCGCTGATCTTCAAAGCAAGATGATCGAGCTCCCGCCCGGGTTGACGCCAGCGCTCAGTAGTTCCAGCGCCCGCGGACCTGGGACCGAGAATCGCTCCATGAGGACCTCCCGGTTCGCACGGACGAAGTCGCGGTTGTGCCGAGAGTCGAGCAACAACAACGAAAGACTGGTCACACCTCCGTCGAGGAGCTTGAGGGCGAGGCGCCGCTCCAGGGCCTGCCGATCACGGGGCCTGGTCTCGGCCTCGATACCGTGCCGCCAATCCGGCGCTGCGATGACAGCGTCCCACGCTCGGCGATCGCCTCGCGAAGGGAAGGGAACTTCCGTCTGAAACCGCAATGATCGATGGACGCGGATGCGCAAGCGATCGAGGAGCGCAACGTGCGCGGCGTCGCGCAGCGGCTCGCCGCCGGGATACGCTCGGACTGAGAGATCGAGACCCACGGCCGCCAGTAGAACGGAAGCCTGCTCGATGGACAGTGATCCGGTCAGGCCTCGCTCGATCCGACTGTATTGGGCGGGTGAGATTCCGGCCGAGCGTGCGATGTCTGCGCCGCCCAGACCGCGATCCAGCCGATTGCTTCGCAGCTCGGCGAGCAGGGTTGCCGTGATCGACCGACCACGTGCTGCGCCAACGTCAACGGCCCGCTCGCGACTACCCATAGAGGCCGATCATGCATTGGGACGGTTACCCGATCCTTATCCGGTCCGGCGCGCCCAGCGATCCGGGGTGAGGCCGATCGGGACCGACGGAGGAGGCCGGCCATCACGATCGACCCGCCGGAGCCGACCGGTCATCCAGTCCCGGTACCAGGGCGCCCAGGTCTGAGCACCGGCGCGGCCCGGAGCGCCGTCGTGGTATTCGGCATAGGACTCGCCGAAGGGTGGCTCCGTCGCCGGTCGGGTCGAGGTGAAGTCGCCGGCGTCGTGCAGTCCGGGCAGCTCCTCCTCGCCCACACCGAGCTCGCGGTAGATCGCCTCGATTTGGTGGAGCCACTCGTGGACATAGCCCTGCTCGGGATCCGGGTCGGTCGCGAGGGTGGGCCAGTGATCGGACGCGATCGAGGTGAAGCCGGCCCCGAACGTCGCCTCCGACGGCCCGATGGTGCAGCCCCATCCGCACAGCGGCACATTTGGACCTGAAGGCCACAGCACGATCACCGAATCGTATCGATGCTCCGAGGCCAGCTCGATCAGCTCCTCGCGGCAGTCACGCGGCCCCGCCCACCAACGACCGCCGCCACTCGAGGAGAGGCTGCCCAGCGGTCGCCGGACCTCGACGATGTCGAGGGGATCGAGCGTCGCCAGTCCGTCACTCCATTCGCGGATCGTCGCGGGCAACTGCTCGAGCACCCCGGTCACGGCCTCGCGCTCGGGGCGGGTCATCACCCGTTGCAGGCGCTTGCGACCGAGCCCCGAGCCGTACTTCGCATTCGTGACGAGGTAGAGGAGCGCGAGCGCTCGAAATACCGGGGGCGCCAAGCTCACCGGTCCGCGCTGGACCGCGTCGGCACGTCACGCGTCAGCGCGTCCGGCACCGCGCCCGGTTCCGGACCGACCGCGACCGGGAGACCGGCCCGGCTCCAGTCGCTGTACGAGCCGGGATAGAGGATCGGGTCGGGCAGGCCGGCGAGGCGCATCGCCAGGTTGTTGAAACAGGCCGAGACGCCGCTGCCACACGAGCTGACGACCGGTCCGCCGGACCCGTCGGCTCCGAGAACCCGGAATCGCGTGGCCAGCTCGTCGGTGCCCAGGAGTCGGCCGTCCGGGCCAAGATTCCCGTCCGTTGGTGCGTTGATGGCGGTGGGGATGTGGCCGGGGACGGGGTCGATCGGTTCGGTTTCGCCTCGGTAGCGCGGCCCGCCTCGAGCATCGAGGAGGACCATCCCGCCGAGTCGTTCGATCACGCCGTCACGGTCGATGGTGCGCGTCCAACCCTCGGCGAGCTCCAGCCGTGCGGCAGGGAACGAGGGCACCTCCGAGGTGACCGGGTGGCCCTCGGCGACCCATGCCGGATAGCCGCCGTCGAGCACGGCGACCCGCTCGTGGCCCAGGTCGTCGAGCATCCACCAGAGTCGCGCGGCGACCCAGCCACCGACGTCGTCGTAGGCGACGACCTCATGCTCGGTGCCGATGCCCGCGTCTTCGAGGCGCTCTCGGAAGTCGGTCGGGGAGGGGAGCGGGTGCCGACCAGGTCCTTCCGCCGCCATCAGGTCCGAATCCAGGTCCAGGAAGATGGCCCTCGGGATGTGGCTGGCGTCGTACGCCTGGCGCCCGCGGCCGGGCCCACCGAGCACCCAGCGCACGTCGACGATGCGCATGTCGGGCGCCCCGAGCCGAGCCAACAGGTCGGAAGGCGAAACGATCGGTGACCGGGCTGTCATGGCCCGAGTATGCCCGACCGGCCGCGGACCTCGTGCTATCCTTCGCCCGGCGCCGACACCGGCGCCCACGACGCTCGCGGCTCCGGCGCGCCCGGGCCCCTGCGTCCTTCGCTCCGGCGTAGCTCAGTGGTAGAGCGGGCGGCTGTTAACCGCTTGGTCGTAGGTTC
>CAYLSK010000245.1:0-3112 GCA_964385975.1 uncultured Anaerolineaceae bacterium
CGAGAGCGGTTGGATCTGTCATGGCCGAATGATGCGCGGGATGGCCCTGTCCGCGCTCAGGTACGCGGCAGCTAACAGGTCACGTCGATGCTGTGACCCATGCGCAACAGGAAGGTGAGCCAAACTTGGCATCATGATGTCTGAATGGTTGGCGCTCCCGAATGTCGCGATCGCGACACCAACCGATCGCCATTGGCAGATCCTTGGCGATCTGGCAACTGCCGGTCAGGCCCGGGGTCCGCTCCTCATGGACGCACACCTCGCCGCCCTGACCATTGAGCACGGCGCGACGCTTGCGACCACTGATCGGGACTTCGCGCGCTTTCCGGGTCTGAGGTTCAGAAACCCGCTGGCCAGCTGAGTGCCGACCCTTAAGCCTACGGCCCGTTGACCAGCCCGCTCGTGTCGACGACCTCGAGGTCGCGCCCCGTGATGACGTCGAGCTCGTGGAGCACGTCGTCGTCGAAGCCGGGGGCGCTGGCACCGGTGATGTACCAGGGCGACCCGTTGTCGGCGAGGATCATGCCGTAGCGCTTCAGCGCCTCGGCGATGACCCTCGCCTGCGGCGACAGCCCGGCGGTGTTGTAGGACAACTTGAGACGGACGCGCAGACCCATCGGTGGCAGCGAGAGGGAGGTCGATGAGCTCGCGTAGTGGCGCGCCGGGTAGATGTATGCGCGCCTCGTCTGGCTCGTGGTGAAGCGCAGGGCGTGCTGGATCGCGCCTGCAACGACCTCGTCATAACGGACCAGGCCCGGCAGGATCGGCAGCCCGGCAGCATCGGCACTGGTCCAGCCGGCTGGCCGGAGCGCATTCGAGCGCATGTCCCAGGTCGCGCCGCTGCCGGCCGCCCACGCCCCATTGACCTTGCGCGCATCGAACAGCTCGTAGAGCTGGCAGGCATCCTTGTCGACGAGCAGGATGTGGTGGTCCGATCCGCCCTCGATCTTGGGGCTGGTCGGGATCGGGTAGCCGACGTGATCGGACTCGTCGTCGTAGTCGAAGGTCACTGTTGAGCGCGGCGTTGAGGCGGTCACGATGTCGTACGGGATGCCGTAGCCGGCGTACGACCCGAAGTCCATGTGCAGGCCACGATCCAGTCCGATCGAGTTGATCATCGTGGCCGAGTCGGCAGCCACCGGGCGACCGTCAATTCGGGCATTCCAGACGTTCGAAGCCGGGAAGACGGGGCAGTCGGGCGCGCCGGGCAGGGTTGGGGCTCCGCCGGTCGACGGCGTCGGGGTGGGTGTCGGGGTCGGGGTCGGGGTGGGCGTCGGGCTCGGGGTGGGCGTTCCGAGCGGGGTGGGGGTGGCTGTGGGAGCTGGCGTCGCGGTCGGCGTGGGTGTCGGGGTCGGCTTGGGCTTGGGCCGCGGATGGCTCGCCGCGGAGCGGGCGTCGGTCCCAGCCCGGTATTCGACCCCGTCTGTCCAGCCATCGTGATCACTGTCGGCGACTCGCGGGTTGGTCCCGAGATTCTGCTCCGCCCGGTTGGTCAGGCCGTCGCGATCCGGATCCTCTCGTCCGTCTGACAACCCGTCGTGATCCGAGTCCCACCGACGCGGATTGGTCAGTGACCGGGTTCGCTCAAATGTGTTCGAGAGGCCGTCGTGGTCGGTATCCGTTACGGCAACGACGGCCGCGGGGGCAAGCAGCCCGCCAATCAGCAGCGCGGCGAGGATGACGCTCCATGCACGACGGCGCGTTCGATCCTCCACCTGTCGATGGTGCGGCCGGTGTACCCGCCGTGGGAATGCCTCGGTCGTCCCGGGTGGGCCGGTTCAGTGGTCCGGTTCCGGCGCGCACCGTCACGCATTGAACCTTTGTCTGGATGCGACCATCTGTACTTGGTGAAGCGCCCGATCGGGCGCCGCTGGAGAACCGCCCATGCGGACGAGGTTGGTCGAACGGGCTCGGGAGGGCGACGACGTCGCCTTCTCGGAACTGGTCGACCTGGACGGCGACCTGTGCTACGGCATCGCGTACCGGATCCTGCGCGATGTCGAGCGTGCCCAGGACGCGGTCCAGCAGGCCTTCCTCCTCGCCTGGCGCGAGCTCCCGCGGCTCCGTGAACCGGACCGCTTCTCGCCGTGGCTCTACCGGCTCCTCGTGAATGCCTGTTACGAGGAGCTGCGTCGCCATCGACGCTGGAGCACCCAGATCAGGGTTCTGCCGGTCGACGGACCGAGCGGGCCCGACCCTTATGTCTCGGTCGACGACCGGGACACCCTCGATCGCGCCTTTCGGCGATTGACGCCGGAGCATCGCGCGGTCTTCGTCCTGCATCACCATACGGGCCTTCCGCTGGCCGACGTCGCCGACATCGTCGGCGTGCCGATCGGCACGGTGAAGTCCCGACTGCACCACGCAACCCGATCCCTGCGCGCGGCGATCGTCGCTGACAGCCAGGTCGATACCACGGAGGCACGACCGGCATGAACGCCCCGCGCGATCCCGATTCGATCATCGCCGCCTGGCTGGATGAAGGGCCGACCGAGCTCCCGGAATCCACTCGCCGCGCGATCGCGGTCGTGACCCGAACCAACCGTCAAACGCGGCGCGCCATTGGCGTGCCCTGGAGGACCTTCCGAATGAATCCATTTGCCCGAATCGCGGTCGCGGCCGCCGTGGTCGTTGTCTCCCTGGGCGGCGCCATCTACCTATTCGCGCCCGGAAACGGGGTCGGAGGGCTTCCGGGCTCGTCGGCGACGCCCAGCCCAAACTCGTCGGCAACGCCCTCACCGAAAGCCTTCGATTCGCCGTCCGCGTTCGATCCTCCGATCCGACTGACCCTCGTCGATGGTTGGACCGTCGACACGATCGCCTCCGAGCCACCGACCGTCGACCTGCAACGCTCCGACCTCGACGCCGGGATCATGAGCATCGCCACCCTGACCGTCCGTGGGGCCACGGCGGCGGATCCTTGGATTCCCTGGCCCGACGACATCCATGCCTGGCTGGCGGGCCGGCCTGAGTTCCGACCGTCCGCGCCCCGTGAGACGACGGTCGGCGGTCGGCCCGGCATCATCATCGACTTCGACGTCCTGGTGGGGCCAGAAACGGATACGGGCGATTGGATCAAGTACGGCGACGGGCGTCCGAACGGCTTCAACCT
>CAYLSK010000246.1:0-3098 GCA_964385975.1 uncultured Anaerolineaceae bacterium
CGCCGCCAGTACCGAGCGGCCCGGACCCTGTACCGAGTCGACCAGATGGCCGACCGAGTAGCGGCGGCCCGCGCCACGCTGGACCCGCTCGCCGGCCCCGAGCCCGTCACCGTGCCCGGTCATCGACTCTGGCGCACGCCCGACGGGACCATCCACGTCGCGCCCGTGCCGCCGATCGACGCCGCACAGCTGGCCTTGTGGCGCACAATCACCGACACAAGCGAAAGGAGCGAGCGATGAGACAAGGCCCACCGCCCACGCGGGAACTCGTGCGCGCCTATCGGACGGTCCGAAAACTCACCCATGCCCTGTTTCCCGAACTTGCGGGAAACGAGGAACTCTGGAGCAACATTGTCGAAGCCGGGCGACAAATCGCGATTGCTACGTCGTATCTCGGGCAGGCCAACGCGAAGTATGCCGCTGCCTGGGAGGCGATGATGCGTGCCGAGATCCGCCAAGATCGGCCCGAACCGAACACCCGTACCACGCACAGACCAACGGAGACGCCCGCGATCCGACCCACTGGCACCGAGCGCCACCCGTGAAACCGGCCCGCAGGAGGATCGAGCGCGCGAGCCCCCGCTACATCGTCTGCACCTACCGCGGACAGCAGGGGTGGTACATCGTCAACGCCGCCACCCATCGCCGCGACCCGAACGACCCGAGCCAGTACCCGACCCTGAGCGCCGCCCTGTGGTCGCTCCACGACCGAGGCTTGACACTGGCCGACTGAACCACGAGCCCCACAGATGCCCCAGGACCGCCGGCCGACGTGCCGGCGGTCACTCTGTCTGTCCCTCGTCGGCCCCGCCCATGCTGGCCGCGGTGTCCGACCACAGCCCGAGCGCGACATCGAGGATCGCCGCCGCCGCCTGGTCGGAGTACACCCAGCGGCCCGGCCGGGCGATGCCGTCCTCCCCGATCTCGTGCCGGCGCACCGTGCCGCCGCCCGTCAGACCGTCCCACGCCGCCCGTGCCCGCTCGACCGACGCGCCCCAGGACCCCGGCGGCCGTGCCGACCGCGCCGCCGCCGGCCGTCGACCCGATGCCGCCCAGCTGCGCCCGCTCATGGCCGCCACAACGATACGGAACGGACCGTATCGACGACCCCCGCGAGAAAGGCCGCCAGCCGCCGATGTCGCGCAAAAAACGGACCCGCTTCGTGATATGACGCGGCGCCGACCCGGAACTGACCGAACGCCCAGCCGTCCGGCGTCGTTCTAGCGCCGCCATGCCGGTGGCGATCCGCCTCATCGGGGGGTGGGGGATCATCGCCGTAGCACGCCCAGTCCAGCGGTGCGAGAGGGGAGGGGGCATCGTAAACCGGATCGCCTGTTACGCCCATCAGACCACCATCCCTGTCGGTGTCCAGCCTTTCGCGACCTCGCGGGAAACAGCGGCGTCCCAGTCATTCTCGCGGGCTTGGAAGCGCACGAACTCATGCGCGATGCGTCCGACCCCGCCGTCGTCAGTGAGCCAGATGTCGAGGATGAGCCCGCCGATAGCGGGATGCAGGGCGCCCGCCGCCATCCAGCCGTACTGACTCTGGAAGCACGGCAAGAGGAGACAGGTGACACCGTGCTCCTGCACCAGCGCGTAGCTGTGGAGATGCCCCACGAGGAGGAGGTGGATGCGCTTGTCGATCGGCAGGGCCTCGACGATCTTCTGGAGCCGGTACGACTTCGCGTAGGGCATCCCGCCGCGTGGGTGGATGACGTAGGCGTTCAGGCGGCCCACCGTAAAGTACGCCGCCGTTTGGCCGACGTACTCGATGTCCTGCCGGGCGTCGGCGATCCGGCGAAGGACGTTGACCCCACCGTCTTTGAGGTGCGACTGGTCGTGGTTCCCATCGACACCCCAAGTCTTGACCCCGGGGCGGGCCGACTGCGGGTACGTCCCGACGACGTAATCGACCTGTTGGTCGGCGCCGTGGACGTGAGTCTGGTACGGCTGTTCGAGGTGCATCTTCTCAGAGCCCTGCGTCCAGTCGCCGCCGTGAACGAAGGCGTCCACCCCCATGTCGTCGGCGTAGCGGTAGAACGTCCGTAGCGCCGACAGCTGCTCGTGATGGCTCCCGCCGTGCGTGTCGGACACGACGGCGAGGCGAATGTGATCCTTGCCGATATCGAGCGACACCGAGCGGTCCTGGTCGACCGGATGCGTCTCGGTGATGAGCTTGCCGTGCTCGATGCGGAAGTCGACACCCTTGTCGTGGAGGATGGCCGCGAGCCGTTCGAGCTTGACGAGTTCCGGGTCCAGCCCGGCCTCGACGGCCTGCGCCGCCAGCACGTCGTCGGTCAGCGACATGAGCACGCCTTCCTTCGGTGCTTGCCGAGAGCCTCGGCCCGACAGGTGACGCCGCGGTCCTTGAGGGCCAGCTCCAGAGCGGAGAGCTGGGTGGTTGGGTCGTCGAGGAGTTCCTGCACCTCGTCGCGCAGTTCCCTGATGAGGGACACCGGGCACGTCCCGCCCGGTGTCCCGCGGCGGGCCTCTACTTCGTCACGCAGGCTCATCGCGTCTCCTTTCGCTGCTCGATCATGTCCACGGTTTCCCAGTACCCGGCGCCGTCTACGCGGTTCTCCCGGCTGGGCTTGTTGACTTCTCGGCTGACTTTGAGGGCGACCATGCACAGCCCGACCTTCTCGGGCGCCACGTCGGGGATGCCCAGGATCGCGCCCCACATGCGGCCGGTCCGGGCAAAGTCGATGGCCGGATGTCCATACGAGTCGCCGCGGTCGCCGTGAACGAGGCGCTCGGCCTCGTCGAGCACCGACTCGGGCGGGAGCGGCTCCATCGTCACGGCATCGAGGATGTCGAGCCCGCACCAGCGGGCTACGGTGAGTTCCTTGTGCGTCCCGGGCGATTGCTGCCAGCCGGGGAGGAGGGCGATCGCGTCGCACGTCGGCACGAGCCGGAGGTCCCGACGCATGAATACCTCCGACGGCCACTCGGGATCGAAGCCCTCGGCCTGGTCAATACGGGCCGGATTGACGACGATCCAGCCTGCCTCGGCGAACCGCTCCTCGGCCTCGAAGAAGGCAGGAAAGTTCAGCTCGGCGATGCCGGACATCGGGCCGGCGCAGTACACGCGCTTCATC
>CAYLSK010000247.1:0-3082 GCA_964385975.1 uncultured Anaerolineaceae bacterium
TGGTCTCGTTGCCTGCGACCAGGAGGAGGACGGCGAAGCCCATGATCTCCCAGTCTTGCAGCCGCGAGCCCTCAACCTCGGCCTGGACCAGGTCTGTGAACAGGTCGGAAGCCGGAGTTGCGCGGCGAGCCGCGATGGTGCGGGCAAAGTACTCGCCCATCTCGATGACTTCGTCGTTGCTCTGGCGATTTTCGGCAATAACGGCGTCGGACCAGCGCTTGAAGCGCTCGCGGTCGGTGGGGTCAATGCCCATCAGCTCAGCGATCACGGTTACGGGAAGGGGGACCGAGAGGGCGTCGACGACGTCGACCATGTCGCCCTGGAACCCGGAAATGAACTTGTCGGTGATACTCGCGATCCGGGGCTCCATTTGCTTGATGCGGCGCGGGGTGAAGGCCTTGTTGACCAGCGAGCGCAAATGGGTGTGGCGGGGCTGGTCGTCGCTGATCAGCACCACCTGGTCCGCGCCCAGCTCGGCCCCCTGGCCGCTGATCGCGGTCGATGAGAAGACGTCGTGGCGGCGCAGGGCCGTGTAGGCCTCGTCGAAGCCGGTCAGCACCCAGCCGTTAATAGGCGTGAGGAACAGGGCAGGGGCCAGCTCGCGCATGGCCTTGTAGGTGGGATAGGGGTCGTCGAAGAAGGCGGGCGACATGAGCTGCTGGGCCAGCTCGGTCTCGGTTACCATGGCACGCTCCCTGCCATCAAAGTGATGGCAGTGTGCCAGCGCGGCGCCCGCAAGTCAACCGCCCGCGACCGGGTCGCTGTCGCCGATTTTGATGTTCGGGTTCGTGACCTGAATGCCGGCATCGGGGTCCTCAGGGTCGAAGTCGATCTTCGAGCCGCGGACCAGCTCCAGGGTTTTGGGGTCGATGACGAACGTCAGGCCGTGGAGATGCAGGACGTGGTCGCTGGGCCGGGTGCGGTCGGCGGGGATGAGGGCGTGCACCGGCTGGCCGTCGCGGACGTGAAACTCCAGGCGCAGGACGACGGTGCGGGCGCGTTCCGGCGAGAGGTGCGACTTCAGCCAGTCGGCCGCGGCTTTCGAAAGCGAGAGGTCGGGCTGTGCGCCATAATGGCCACTGCCTGAGTCCGTCACGCCGCCATTATGAAGCAAGAGCGATGGCCAAGCCTCTGTGCGTGGTCATAGATTGACGGCGGCCACGTCGCCAACGATGATCGCGGCACCAGAAATGCCCAGCGAACGAATCCAGCGGCGCATCGAAGCTCTTCTCGACGAGGCCGACGAAGCCATCAGCCGGAGTGAGTGGGCCAGGGTGCGCGACCGGGCTAACAACGTCCTCGCCCTCGACCCCGCCAACGCGGACGCGCTCTCCATGATCGCCGCCGCTGACAGAGCGGGCGCGGGCGGGCCGCAATCAGAGGCGGCTTCTCCGGCCGCAGCCTCAGCCTCGGCAACGCCAGCGCTCCCCGCCTCCTTCGCATCCGGCCGCTACGCCGTGCGGCGTTTCCTGGGCGAGGGCGGGCGCAAGCGTGTCTACCTGGCCCATGACATCCGCCTCGACCGCGACGTAGCCGTTGCCGTGATCAAGACCGAGGGCCTCGACGTGGCCGGCCTCACTCGCGTGCGCAACGAGGCGCAGGCCATGGCTCGACTGGGCGACCACCCCAACATCGTCACCGTCTTCGATGTCGCCGAAGAGGACGGCCAGCCCTTTCTAGTATCTCAGTACGTGGCCGGCGGCTCCGTGGAGGATGCCATCGCGAAGGTTGACGACCATCGGCTCCCAACGAGCCAGGCGCTCAGGATTGCCGAGCAGGTCTGCCAGGCGTTGGAGTTCGCTCATCGCAAGGGCGTCGTCCACCGCGACCTCAAGCCCGGCAACGTGTGGCTTACGGATGACGGTACCGCCAAATTGGGCGACTTCGGCCTGGCCGTTGCCCTCGACCGCTCGCGCGTGACGATGGCCGGCACGATGCTCGGCACCGTCGCCTACATGCCGCCGGAGCAGGCGCTTGGCGGCGAGTCGACGCCCAAGGCCGACCTCTACTCGCTGGGGTGCATGCTTTACGAGATGGTGACGGGCCGGCCGCCGTTTCTGGGCGAAGACCCGACCGCCGTCATCTCCCAGCACATCAACACGCCGCCGGTAGCGCCGTCCTGGCTCACCGACCGCTGCCCGCCCGACCTCGAAGAGGTTATCCTCCACCTCCTCGCGAAGGCACCCGACGACCGGCCCGCTTCTGCCGCTGAGGTCCGTGAGGCCCTGAGCAAGGTCGACCCGGCCCAGAAGAGCGCCTCGCACTCCGACTCGAGCGAGAACCCGCTCGACCGGCTCGCCCGCGGCGTCTTCGTCGGCCGAACCGCAGAATTGGAGAAGCTGCGCAAAGCCTTCGACGAGGCCTTCGCCGGCCACGGCTCGTTGGTGATGCTTGTCGGCGAGCCGGGCATCGGCAAGACGCGCACCGCCCGGGAGCTGGAGACCTACGCGAGGATGCGCGGCGCGACCGTCCTCTGGGGCCGCACGCACGAATCGTCCGGGGCGCCGCCTTACTGGCCCTGGTACCAGGTCGGCAACGCCTACGCCGCGACTAACGACCTCGCGCTGATCGGCCAGCAGCTACCGCCGGGCACGAACGGCGAGCTGTCGCGCATCTTCACCTGGCTGCGCAACCAACCGAACTTCGTCGAGCCGGAGCCGATCACCGACCCGGAGTCGGCCCAGTTCCGCCTCTTCGAGGCCTACGCCGCCTTCATCCGGGCCATGGCGACTCAGACGCCCCTGCTCATCGCCCTCGACGACCTCCACTGGGCCGACAAGCCGACGCTCTTGCTCCTCCAGCATCTGGGCCGGGAGCTGTCGCGGCTTCGCGTCCTCATCGTCGGTAACTACCGCGATACCGACCTCTCGCGCACTCACCCGCTCTCGGAGGCGCTCGCCGGCCTCAACCGCGACCCCGGCTTCACCCGCATCGTCCTGCGCGGCCTCACCCAGCCGGAGGTCGCGACCTACATCAGGGCGACCGCGAACGTCGAACCGAAGCCGGAGCTGGTGCGCCGCATCTTTGAGGAGACGGAGGGCAACCCCTTCTTCCTCTCCGAGGTCATCAACCTCATGGCCCA
>CAYLSK010000248.1:0-3065 GCA_964385975.1 uncultured Anaerolineaceae bacterium
CAACCTCTCTCGCAAGGCGGCGATGCAGCGCCACCTGGCCAAGGATCCGGCATAGCGGCCGTCGCCACCCTCGCTTTTCCGCGCGGAGCCGCCGGGCGACCGGCGGCTCCGTCGTTTGCCCGGCCCGCCGCGACGCCTGCCGGCTGGGCGGCCGATACCCGCTGCTATACTCCGACCGTGCCCGTCCCAGCGACAGAGCGAGCGGAGCCACGTCCCTCATGAGCCGCACTTCCCTCACCGTCGCCGTCGTGGGCGCTACCGGCGTCGTCGGACGGACGATGATCCAGATCCTCAACGAGCGGGAATTCCCGGTCGGCGAGTTGCGTCTCCTTGCCTCTGGTCGGTCGGCGGGGCGGACCGTCTCGGTCGACGGACGGACGCTCGAGATCGGCGAGGCCGTGCCGGAGGCGTTCGATGGCGTCGACCTCGCCCTCTTCTCGGCAGGCGCCGACATCTCCACGGAACTGGCGCCCGCAGCGGTGGCGCGAGGTGCCACCGTCATCGACAACTCGTCGGCCTGGCGGATGGATCCCACGGTCCCTCTCGTGGTGTCACAGGTCAACCCTGACGACCTCGAGGGGCACGACGGGATCGTGGCCAACCCGAACTGTTCCACGATGCAGCTTGCTCCGATCCTCATGGCGTTGCGCGATAGCGTGGGCCTGGAGCGGGTTGTCGTGGACACCTACCAGTCCGTCTCGGGAACCGGCGCGGATGCGCTGGCGGAGCTCGAGAGCCAGATTCGCGCGCATGTCAACGGCGAGCCGAAAAACGCCAGCGTCTACCCGCACCCGATCGCCTTCAACGCCTTGCCCGAGATTGACGCCTTCCTGCCCAATGGCTACACCAAGGAGGAGTGGAAGGTCGTCAACGAGAACCGCAAGATCCTGGGCCTGCCGGACTTGCGAATCTCATGTACGGCCGTGCGCATCCCGGTCTTCGTCGGCCACTCCGAGGCGGTACACGTCGAGACGCGTGCCGCGATCAGCCCGGAGCGCGCCCGCCGGCTCTTCGCCGCGGTCCCGGGCGTGATCGTCCAGGACGATCCCAGTGAGCACGACTACCCACTCGCCTCCGAGGCAGCCGGTCGTGACGAAATCTTCGTCGGGCGAGTGCGCCGCGACGTCTCGATCGCGGACGATCGAGGCCTTGCCTTCTGGGTCGTGTCGGACAATCTTCGAAAGGGCGCGGCAACCAACGCGGTCGAGCTCGCGGAGCTCCTTCGCGAACGTGGCTGGGTCACGTCGGCGTCGGCACGCGGCGCCCGCCCGTACCGGGCGCTCGGAGCCATCGAGGCCACGGCGTGACGGATGCCGAGCGCCGGCTGGCGCTCGAAGCGATCGCCGCCGAGGTCCGCTCGTGCACGGATTGCCGGCTCCACGAGGGACGCATCAAGGCCGTGCCGGGCGAGGGCGACCCCGATACCGAGGTCGTGTTCGTGGGGGAGGGCCCGGGCTTCAACGAAGATCGACAGGGCCGTCCGTTCATCGGCCGTGCCGGCGACCTCCTAGTCAAGCTCCTCGCCTCCATCGGCTGGCGGCGCGAGGACGTCTTCATCACCAACGTCGTCAAATGCCGTCCGCCCGACAACCGTGACCCACAACCCGACGAGATCGCGGCGTGCTCCAAGTACCTGCGTCGCCAGCTCGAGATCCTGGATCCGGCGGTGATCGTGACCCTCGGCCGGCACTCCATGGGCCGGTTCATGCCGGGCGCCCGGATCTCCCAGGCCCACGGCACGGTGCGACCGGTCGATCCGGCCACCGGTGCGCGATCGGCCCTCGTCTTCGCGATGTACCACCCGGCCGCCGCGCTGCGCACACCGTCGATCGAGCGCGAGAGCTACGTCGACATGGCCGGTGTGCCGACCGCTCTCATCGAGGCGCGCCGTCGCCGCGAGACCGCCGTGCACGGCGAGAGAGCTGCGACCGAGGCGCCCACGGCTGAGCCGCCCGCAGCCGAGCCACCTGCGGCCGCGCCACATCCGTCGGCCACGGCCGACGATCCCGCCCCTCAGCTCACTCTCTTCTAACCCATGCCAAGGACCAAGATGCCTCCAACCAACGATGAGCCGCTCCGCATCATCCCGCTCGGCGGGGTGGGCGAGATCGGCAAGAACATGTACGTTTTCGAGTATCGCGACGAGATCGTCGTGATCGACTGCGGCCTGATGTTCCCGGACGAGGAGATGTTCGGGATCGACCTCGTCATCCCCGACATCACCTACCTCAAGGAACGGCGTGCCAACGTCAAGGCGTTCCTGATCACCCACGCCCACGAGGACCACGTGGGCGCGCTCCCGTACGTGCTCCCGGAGTTCCCCGGCGTCCCGGTCTATGCCTCGACCCTGGCCCGCGGCCTCCTGGGCAACAAGATCAAGGAACACAAGCTCCACAACAACCCGCTGATCGGCCTCGAACCAGGCGACGAGATCGACATCGGGGCGTTTCACGTGATGCCCTTCCGCGTCGGCCACTCGATCCCGGACGCCATGGGCATCGCGTTGCGGACGCCGGTCGGGACGATCGTCCACACCGGCGACTTCAAGTTCGATCACACACCGGTCGACGGCAAGTTGTCCGACTTCGCCATCCTGGCCCGGCTCGGACAGGAAGGCGTGGCCTGCCTGCTGTCCGACTCGACCCGAGCCGAGAACCCCGGGTACACGCCGTCGGAACGGACGGTCGGCGACGCGTTCCGCGAGATCATGGAGCCGCTCGAGGGCCGGGTCATCGTGGCCACCTTCGCCAGCAACATCGCCCGGATCCAGCAGGTCCTGGATGCCGCCGCCGACATGAACCGTAGCGTCGCCGTGATCGGTCGCTCGATGGAGCAGAACTTCAAGATCGCGACGGACCTCGGCTACCTCAAGTACGAGCCGTCGCGGGTCGTGGCCAAGGACAAGATCAAGGATCACCCTGACGCCAAGCTGGTGATCGCCACGACCGGGGCTCAGGGCGAGCCAATGGCCGGCCTGGCGCGCATGGCCAACCGCGATCACCGCTTCGTGGAGATTCAGCCGGGCGACACCGTGATCGTCAGCGCCAGTCCCATCCCCGGCAACG
>CAYLSK010000249.1:0-3052 GCA_964385975.1 uncultured Anaerolineaceae bacterium
TCGTCGCGCGACCAGTTCGGGACCGCGCCGCTGACGGCTCGGCGACCGGGATCGAGCAGGTCGCGCAGCCGGTCTCCCAGCCCGCGCCCCGCGACGGGCAGCGTGGGTTCAGGCATCTCGGCTTCAGTGTAGGACCCGAGCGCCCGATAGCGTCGGTAGCGCGATTCGAGCAGCTGGTCGATCGGCAACTCCTCGAGCGCTGCGAGCCGGTCGACGATGATCGCCTTGAGCCGCCGTGCCGTCTCGGCCGGTTCGACGTGGGCACCGGCGCCCGGTTCGGGCACCACGATATCCACGATGCCGAGCGCCTGCTGATCGGCCGCGGTCATCTTCATCGCCAGCGCCGCGGCCGGCGCCTCGTCGGCCGTTCGCCACAGGATGGAGGCGCATCCTTCGGGCGAAATCACTGAATAGACGGCATTCTCCAGGGCGATCACGACGTCCCCGACGGCGATCGCCAGGGCACCGCCGGAGCCTCCTTCACCGGTGATCACGGTGACGATTGGCGTCCCCAGCCGGCTCATCAGGGCGATCGAGCGGGCGATCGATTCGGCGATCCCGCGCTCCTCCGACTCGGCCCCCGGGTGAGCGCCGGGGACGTCGACGAAGGTGACGACCGGAAGACCGAAGCGCTCCGCGAGCTCCATCACCCGCATCGACTTGCGGTAGCCCTCCGGATGCGGCATTCCGAAGTTTCGGCGGATGTTCTCTTCGGTGTCGGCGCCCTTCTGCTGGCCGATCACCACGATCCGCCGACTATCGAGTCGAGCCAACCCGGCCACGATCGCGGCATCGTCGCCGAACAGCCGGTCGCCATGGAGCTCAACGAAGTCCTCGGTCATGGCGGCCACGAACTCGAGCGTTCGAGGGCGTTTCAGATTCCGGGCGACCTGGACGCGCGCCCAGACCGCGTCGCGTGGATCGCCGCCGCCTGCCGCCTCGGCCGCGGATGGGCTGCTGCGGTCCGTATCGAACGCGCCCATCTCGCCGACCCTCTCGACGAGCGAGGTCAGGAACGAGAGTGGCCGGAAGCCCGCCAGATCGACCTCCGCCGGGGGGCGGCCGGATCCGTTCACGGCCCGCGCAGGAAGCAGCCTGAGCAGTCGAGCGAGCTCGTCGCGCAGCTCGGCACGCGGCACGATCCGATCGATGAAACCATGCGCGAACAGGAACTCGGAGCGTTGGAAGCCGACCGGCAGCTCCTGGGCGATCGTTCCGGCGGAGACCCGTGAGCCGGCGAAGCCGATGAGGGCATTCGGCTCGGCCACGTTGACGTCGCCAACCGCGGCGAACGAGGCGAAGACGCCGCCCGTCGTGGGATCGCACAGGACGCTCAGGAACGGAATCCCCGCGTCGCGCAGGCGCTCGATGGCGGCCAGCGTCTTGGCCAGCTGCATCAGGGCGAACGTGCCCTCCTGCATCCGGGCACCGCCCGACGCGCTGACCACGATCAACGGGGTCCGCATCTCCAGCGCGTGCTCGGCGGCGCGGGTCACCTTCTCACCGACGACCGCGCCCATCGATCCGCCCATGAACCCGAAATCCATGACGCAGATCGCGATCGGCGTGCCGGCCAGGGTCGCCGTGCCCCAGACGGCGGCGTCTCGCATCCCGGTCGAGATCCGGGCGGCTGCGAGCCGATCCGGGTACGTCTTGCGGTCGACGAACCCCAGCCGATCCACCGACTGGAGGCCCGCATCGCGCTCGTTCCAGGAGCCGGGATCCAGCAGCTGCTCGAGGCGGGCAGCGGCCGACAGTCGGAAGTGGTGCCCGCAGTTGGGGCAGACGCGCAGCGCCTTGTCGAGCTGCTTGTTGAAGAGCATCTCCGCGCAGTCGGGGCACTTCGTCCAGAGGTCGGGCGGATAGTCGTTGCGCCGGGCGCGGAACGAGGGCAGCTTGAGCGGCATCAGGCTAGCCTCGTCCGAGCCACGGCCCGAACCGCGCGTGCCATCGGGCCGGCCGGCGGCCGCTTGAACCGCCAGGCCAGATAGGCGGCGCCGGCGAGCGAGAGTGCCGCCGAGGTCAACGCGCCACCGATCAGCAACGGGCGACCGATCGCAGGTCGGAGATCGCCGGACGGGGCGAGACGGACGGCCCCCTCAGGCAGAACCGTCAGGGTGCCGGGCGCCCGGTTTGATGCCGACGTCCGGATCCGGGCTGCGGCCTCCGCCAACCGGTCCGCCAGCGCCTCTTCGAAGCGGAACGACGGATGAAACCGCGGCAGATCCCGGGCAAGCCGGGCCATCGTCAGGCGGATCGTCGGATCGGCCTCAGCGGACGCGGGACCCGCGTCAGCACCTCGGGCGTGGGCCGCCAGGAGCGTCTCGAGATAGCGGTCCGTGACGAGCGCATCGATGTCGTGGCTGTCACGGCCGGCCGGCGCCCAGATCACCGCCGCGTGTCGCCCAGGTCGCGAGCGACGCTGCGAAGCGCGCGATGGATGAGGACCCGGACGGCTCCATCCGAACGGCCCAGCACGCCGGCGATCTCCGAGGTCGACATCTCGTCGACGAACCGGAGGATGACCGCCCGGCGGCGATCGTCGGGCAGTCGGGCGATCGCGCGCATTGCCGCGACGGCGTCGTCACGCTGGGTGGCTTCGCCTTCGACGTCGAGCGGGGCGGTCATTGCTCCGGCGGCAGAGAGAGGGAATTCCGGGCGGCGCCGCAGCCTTCGGCGACGCTCGGCCACGGCGTTGCGGGCGATCTGGAAGAGCCAGACCCGGAACGTCGAGGCACCCGCGCCATCGGCCGGCTGGGCACGCTCCTCGAATCGGCCGAGGCTGGTCAGCGCGGCCATGAAGGTCCGCTCGGTGGCGTCCTCCGCCTCGTGGTGGTCGTGGAGCTCGTAGTAGGCGTAGCTGTACACCTGGGCGACGTACTTCCGGTAGAGGGCGTCAAATCGGGCCGGGTCCGCCTGCGCCGCCTCGACGAGCGCGCGGTCACGATCGAGGGGAGCGAGGCGAGGTCCGTCCTCCTCCGGACGGCCCACCTTCCTGAATGCCGGACGGGCCATCGCGTTACACCACCGCTCCGGCCGGGATGGGGTTTGC
>CAYLSK010000250.1:0-3034 GCA_964385975.1 uncultured Anaerolineaceae bacterium
GCCGGCGGTGAGGTCAGCGGCCTCGAACGGATCGAACGCCTCGGTTCGCTCCACGACCGCGTCGGCGCCGAGGCGTGCCCGGTGGGGGCCGCCGATCGGCTCACCCAGGATCGCGTCCCAGCCCTCGTCGGCGAGGCGCGTGAGCGTCTCGATCGCCCCGGCCACGATTGCGTCGGCCGCCTCCCGGGCGGGACCGTGCAGGTCCCAGGGACCGAGCGACGCCGCGGCCTCCTGCGCGACGGCGGCCGCCGCCCGGGTCGCCGCGATCGTGGCGGCCATCTCCCCGCGCGATCGACGCACGACCAGCGCCGTCGGTCCGGCCGATGCCAGGACGGTGGCCAGGACGAACGGCCAGGCCGAGGCGGCGAGGGTCGCCGAGCCGGACGGCAAGGTGGAGGGCTCCTCGAACCCGAGCGGGTGCTCCGGGAAGAGCGCTCGGCGGAGCGAGACCTGCGCGAGCGCATGGGCGACCGGATCGCGCTCCTCGGCGAGCCACGACGGCAGCGCCCCGACGACGATCTGCCCCGGCGCGAGACCCTGGTGCCGGGCGAGCCCGACCGCGACCAGCTGGAGCGCGAGCGCCCGCCCGGCGCGGGTCGCCGGATCGGACGGGATGCCCCGACGCATGTCGGGCGCGACCACGAGCGGACCCGGGCCGACGACGATGAGCGAGCCCGACCGCCGGTGCAGCCAGTCGGCGAACGCGTGGTCGGCGAGGGCTCGGTCCGGATCGACGCTCGCATCGACGATTTCCGCGAGCGGATCCACCTCGACGACATCGAGCCGCTCGAACGCCGCGACGACCGCCTGCTCCGGCGCGGCGAGCGGCGGCGCGGACGTGGCGAGCCGGACATAGCTGCCACGCTCGGCCGCCGCCTCGTCGACGCGCTCTCGCAGCTCGGCCAGGCCTCGCTGGCTGCCGGACGGAGTCGTGTCCTGTTCGGCCTCGGTGTTGCCGAGCCCGCGCGGCCGCCATGCTGCGGCCGCCACGCCGGCGTCGAACAGCCGATCCGTGAGCTCGCGGCCGGCCGGGACGCTCGCCCGGACCACATCGGCACCGGCGGCGACGAGCCGGGCCACCTCGTCGCGGGCGCCGTCGATGGTCTGGTCGGTGAGCGACGCGCCCACCCAGGGTCGAGGCGGGTCACCAAGGACGGAGAGCAGCTCCGCGCGCGCGGTCCGGTTGGCATCGATCCGCTCGAGCGCCGACGCCGCCAGCCGCGTCGCAGCCTGTTCGGCAGCCGCGCGCTGTTCGGGGCGAACGAGGAGCTCGGCCTCGAGGGCGAGGTCGATCGCTCCGCTCGCGACGTCGAGCGCGATCTCCTGCACCGTGAGGTCGTACTCGACGAGGGCCATCGCGAACGGGATCGCGATGCCCGTGGCGAGCCGAGCGGCCCGACCCGCCACATACCGGTCGACGACCTCGCCGGCGAGGGGCCGGCCGCCGCGATCGAGTCCGTGGACGCCGAACAGCCGCAGGATGGCCCGCTCCCGGCCGACCGTCGTCGATACGGAGGCGCGCGCACCCCACGTGCCCGCGAGCATGTCGGCCCGGGCACGCAGCTGGTCGAGCGCGTCGGCGCGAGGCGTCATCGGTCGCCCGGCAGGCGGCCCGTCATCGGTCGCCCGGCAGGCGGCCGGCGGCCCGCAGGAGCTCGAGCGTCCGCTCGATCGGGAGGCCGGGCACGCCGTGGCCGGCTCGCCCCACGACCGTGTCGGCCGTGAACATCGAGTCGATCGCCGCCTCCTCGGTCGCCTCGACGACCGCGCCGAAGAGCGGGTCGAGGTACTCGTCGTCCACGTACGCGACACGGTGCAGCGGGTCGCCGCTGCCGCGCGGGATGCGGAGCCCGGTCGAGAACGCGAGGAAGATCTCACCCGATCCGTGATGAGCGATCGACCCGGTCCGAGCGAGCCCGAGTCCGGCCCGAACGGCGAGCCGTCGGAGCTGCTGCGGGAGGAGCGGGGCATCGGTCGCGACGACGACGATGCAGCTCCCGTCGGCCCCGCGCGACTCCGCGGCACTGCCGGCCGCACGACCGATCCGGGCAGCGCCGCCCATCCCGGCAGCGCCGCCCATCCCGGCAGCGCCGGCGAGCCCGGCCGCCGGCCATCCGTCGGCCAGGAGCGCCTCGCCCACCCGGACGCCGTCGATCGTCAGGCGGTCGAGCTCCCCATAGTTCGAGAGGACGAGCGCGCCGACTGTGTACGCATCGTCGCCCGGGGGTGGCGCGATGTCGGCCCACCGATGGGCCGGCGCCACGCGCCGCGACGCACTCCCGATCCCGCCTTTGAGGCGGAACGCGCGCATCCCCGTCCCGGCCCCGACGACGCCCGATCGGACCGGCCCCGCCTCCGCCCCGACGGCATCGGCCATCGCGCCGTGGACATCCGCGGCCTCGACCTGGACGGGGAATGCCTGGTTCAGGAACGCGTCGTCACACTCGGCCACGACGGGCATGCATGGGTCGCCGCCCCCCGCAACGAGCTCGGACGCCATGAGCGCGCTCACCGCCGCGTCGTAAACGCGCCCGATCGCCATCGAGCTCGTCAGGAAGATCGGCGTCTCGAGGACTCCCCATTCCTCGATCCCCGACCGGCCGATCGCCGATCCCGCGCCGTTGAGAACGGCGACGCCGGCCGGCACCCGCTCGCGGAAGAGCTGGTGGCCACCGAACGGGACGATCGCCGTGACCCCCGTCCGAGCGATCCCGCGACCGTCAGGTGGTGAGGGCTCGTCGCGCCAGACCGTGCGGTGGCCGACGGCGACGCCGCTCACGTCGACGATCGAGTTCGTCGGTCCCGGCGGCATGATCCCGATCCGAACGCCGAGCTCACGGGCGCGCGTTCGCTGGGGCGGCGGACCGGACGGGATCGATGTCGGCTCCATCGGTTCGACCAGTATGACCGGACCGGCGGGGCCGGCGCGAGGGGCCCGTTCGGGGCGCGGTCAGTCGACGATGGTGCCGGGGGTGACGGGAGGCGCGCCGGCGGGCGCCGTCGGCGGCGGGCCGGCAGGCGCCGTCGGCGGCGG
>CAYLSK010000251.1:0-3032 GCA_964385975.1 uncultured Anaerolineaceae bacterium
GATGGCGAAGTGCCGGATCGGCCACTTCGTCGAGGCGCAGGTGCTCGAAGCGCTCGGCGTCGACTACATCGACGAGTCCGAGGTGCTGACCCCCGCCGACGAGGAGCACCACATCGACAAGCACGCCTTCAAGGTCCCGTTCGTCTGCGGCTGCCGGAATCTCGGTGAGGCACTCCGCCGCATCAACGAGGGTGCCGCCATGATGCGAACCAAGGGCGAGGCCGGGACCGGCAACATCGTGGAAGCCGTCCGGCAGCTGCGCGACGTGCTGGCCGAGATCCGCCGCCTCGAGCACATGCGCGAGGACGAGCTCTTCGTGGCGGCCAAGGAGCTCGGTGCGCCCTACGAGCTGGTCAGGCAGGTGGCGACAGATGGCAAGCTCCCGGTCGTCAACTTCGTGGCTGGCGGGATCAGCACCCCGTCCGACGCGGCACTCGTGATGCAGCTTGGGGCCGAGGGCGTGTTCGTCGGTTCGGGCATCTTCAAGAGCGAGGATCCAGCCCGGATGGCCAACGCGATCGTCCAGGCGACGACATTCTTCGACGACCCGAAGAAGATCGCCGAGGTCTCCAAGGGCCTGGGGGCCCCGATGCGTGGAATCGCGCTCGAGGAGATCCCGGACCAGGAGCGACTCGCCGTCCGCGGCTGGTAAGGCGACTGACGACGTCGCCGGCGAGCCGTCCGCAGATGAGGATCGGCGTCCTCGCCCTCCAGGGGGCGTTCCGCGAGCACCTCGACACGCTCCGCGCCATTGGCGTGGAGGGCGTTCGAGTGCGCGAGCCGGCCGATCTCGACGGGGTCAGCGGGCTGATCCTGCCGGGCGGTGAGAGCACCACGATGCGCCAGCTGATCGAGCGCTGGGGGCTCCACCAGCCGATCCTCGATCTCGCCGAGAGCGGTGCTCCGATCTTCGGCACGTGCGCCGGAATGATCGTATTGGCTCGCGAGATCGCCGGTGGTGAGCCGCCGATCCTGCCGCTCCTCGACGTCACCGTGGAACGCAACGCGTTTGGGCGTCAGCTCGAGTCGTTCGAGGCCGAATTGCCGGTCCCGGTCCTGGGCGACACGCCCGTCCACGGAGTCTTCATCCGCGCCCCGATCGTCGACCGCACCGGTCCGGACGTGGACATCCTGGCACGGCTCGACAATGGCCGGATCGTCGCCGTTCGCGAGCGCAATATCATCGCGACCGCGTTCCATCCGGAGCTGGCCGGCGAGACCCGCTTCCACCGGCTGGTCGCCACGATGGCGGCCGAGCACGACGATCCCGGCGAGGGTTCCGGCCGCCGACCGCATCCGACCCGCCGCACGAGGCCGGCTCGATGAGCGGCCTTCGCGCGCCTCGCAGCCCGGGCAAGGTCCGACCGGCCCGGTTGACCGATCTCGCCGCGCTCGGCGAGCTGTCGCGCCTCTGCCAGTCGGACAGCGCCGAGACCCGATCGCTCGGGCTTCCGGTGAATGGGCCGCCAATCGGCGTCTTCAGCCTCTTCCGCTTGCCGCTGGGCGCCTTCCGACCGAACGACCTGATGTACGTCTACGACGAGCAGGGCCACATTGCCGGCCTGGTCCGGGTGGAGCGCGAGTCCGTCCGCGACGAATGGACGATCGTCGAGCTCGACGCGGTGGGAATGGCCAACGCCGGCGACATCCGCTATCGGCTCGTCCAGCAACTGCTGCGCGAAGGCGCCAAGCGCGGAGCCGCACGCTTCCACGTGGCCTGCGCCGATGCCGACGGCAACATTGAGCTGCTGATGCAGGCTGGATTCATGCGCTATGGCGAGGAGCGAATCCTGTTCCGTGCCGCCGATGATGGATTGCCCGCTCCCTGGACCGAGGAACGTGCCGCCGCGCGAGGCATACGCCCGACGACTGGCCTCGATGCGATCGCGCTCGCCCGCCTCTACAGCCAGGCGACGCCGGCTCCGGTGGCTCGTCTCGAGGCGATCCGGCTGGCCGACTGGGAGCGCCAGGGGCCGCACTGGCGAGTGCCGCGCTCCAGCCTGACGCCGATCCTGCGCTTCGCCGACGTAGAGGGGTTCGTGCAGGCGGCTCCGGATGGTGGTCTCGACGGGACGCAACTCGACGCGTTCCTCCAGATCGGCGTGGCCAAGGAGGACCAGCCCCACTATCTCAAGCTGATCGCCCGGCCGGAGGTCGACGGCACCGACTTGATCGACTTCGGGCTCGGCGTCATTGCGGCCCGAACGGCCAGGGGTGGAGACCATCGACACGACCGGGGCGTCATCGCTCCGGTGCGAACCTATGAGGCACCGATCGATCGACGCCTGGAGGAAGCCGGCTTCAATTCGATCGCCGACGTCACCCTGCTCATGAAAGAAACCCTCGTCCGTGTCGCCGAACCGGCCCTCGTGCCGGCCGGCGTTCGCTGAAACCAACGCCGCCATGCCAAAGGAGGTCAGCGTGGGACCCGACGACCGCCAGCGAGAATCGATCGACGATCTCGATGCGTTGCTCTCGTCGCTGCCGCCGGAGATCGTCGCAGCGGTCCACGCGCTACCGGATCGGACGGCCCTGATCGAGGTCGTCATGGACCTCGGCCGCCGACCCGAAGCCCGCTTCCCGGACTCCGAGGTTGGCCTGCTCGACCGCGAAATCGTGGAGGCCGACCTCGCCTTCGTGGTCGAGCACATCGGGACATTCGGTGACGACAACCGGGCGGGGATCGAGCGGACGCTCCATCGGATCAGCGCCATCCGCAACCGGAACGGCAAGATCGTGGGCCTGACCTGCCGGATCGGCCGCGCCGTCTACGGCACCATCGAGATCATCAACGACTTCGTCGAGACCGGGAAGTCCATCCTGATCATGGGCCGCCCAGGGATCGGCAAGACGACGATGCTCCGTGAGGCGGCGCGCGTGCTCGCCGACAACATGGGCAAGCGCGTTGTCGTGGTCGATACGAGCAACGAGATCGCCGGCGACGGCGACATCCCGCATCCGGCCATCGGCAAGGCCCGGCGGATGCAGGTCCGCACCCCGTCGCTCCAGCACGAGGTGATGATCGAGGCGGT
>CAYLSK010000252.1:0-3016 GCA_964385975.1 uncultured Anaerolineaceae bacterium
TCGACCTGACCGAGGCCGACTCCGAGATCGTCGCCGGATACGCGACCGAATACTCGGGGATGCGCTTCGGGTTCTTCTATTTCGCCGAGTTTGTCAACGTGTTCATCCTCTCGGCCCTGACGGTCACCCTCTTCTTCGGCGGCTGGAACGCCCCGTTCCCGTGGCCCTGGCCGATCATCCTGTCGCTCGACCCGGGTGGTCTCGGAATCGAGCTGCTCATCCTGGTCGCCGTCGTCCCCCTCCTCCTGACCCTGGTCTTCGCCGCCCCGTTCTGGATCGCCAGCTCCCGGATCAAGGGCTGGCAGGCGCTCATCGGTGGCTTCGTCGCGGCCAACCTCTTCCTGGTCGGGCTGATCGTCGCCGTGGCCTACATCGGGCTCGACTGGGTGGCCGGAGTCCTCTGGTTCATGGCCAAGACCTATGTCTTCGTGTTCATCTTCGTCTGGATGCGGGGCACGCTGCCGCGCGTCCGGATCGACCAGCTGATGGACTTCGCCTGGAAGTGGCTGCTGCCGGCCTCGCTCCTAAACCTGTTCGTCACGGCCGCCGCGATCGTCGTCGTCAACCGATGAGGACCGCCCGATGAGCCTGATCCCCGGCCTCGGCATCGTCAGCGGGATGGCCCTCACCCTGCGTCGCTTCTTCGAGCCCAAGGTCACCGTCAAGTACCCCGAGGTGCGGCTGGACCCGCCGCACAAGTTCCGCGGCCGCCTCCAGCTCCTGTACGACGAGTGGGGCACGCTCAAGTGCGAGACCTGCTTCCAGTGCGCCCAGGCCTGCCCCATCGAGTGCATCGACATGGGCGGCATGGACACCCGCGGCCGCTACCACGTCCACTGGGGCGCACCGGAGACCTACGGCGAACGGCGCGAGGAATCCGCCCTCCGTCGCTCAGGCCGGACGGTGCCCGACCCGGCCTACCAACCGTTCGCGCCGATCGACCTCGCGGCCGTGGACGCCATCCTCGAGGATTTCGACCACGATCCGGCTCACATGCTCGAGATCCTCGAGGCGACCCAGTCGGCCTACGGCTACCTGCCGGTTGCGGCGCTCAAGCGGATCAGCAACCTGACCGGCGCGTGGTACGCGATGATCTACGGCACGGCGAGCTACTACGCCCACCTTCGCTTCGAGCCGCCAACCGCCACGACCCAGGCCGCGGCGATGGATGCGAACCGGCCGTCCGAGGCGACCTATCTCGCGGCGTTCGACGCGGCCCTCGGCGGGAGCGACCCCCGCTCGAAGCCACCGGCGCAGGCCTGAGCCGATGGCCGAACTGCTGAGCACTCCGGCCGACTGGCCGGCCATCCTGCTCGGCCGGGCCGGCGCGGCGGACCCCACGGATCTCGACATGGCGGCTCGGGCGGGCGCTTTCGACGGCCTGCGCCGCGCCATCCGGGACCTCGGCGCGACCGGCACGATCGCCACCATTGGCGCCTCCGGCCTGCGCGGACGCGGTGGCTCGGGCTTCCCGACCGTCCAGAAGTGGCGCACGGCGGCCACCACGGAAGCACCACGGCGCTACGTGGTGGCCAACGGCTACGGTGCAGACCCGGCGGCCGGCACCGACCGCTTCTTGATGGAGTCGGACCCGTTCTCCGTCATCGAGGGTGCCGCCATCGCGGCCTTTGCCATTGGTGCGACCGAGGCGATCATCGCGGTCCGCTCCGAGGCGACCGAGACGGTCCGGCGCCTCGAGGCGGCGATCGCGGCCGCCGAGGAGGCGGGCTTTCTCGGGTTCGACGTGCTCGGATCCGGCCACGATCTGACCGTCTCGGTCCGCGGCGTCCAGGGTGCCTACATGCTCGGCGAGGAGACCGTCCTGCTGAAGGCGCTGGAGGGCAAGCGCGGCCAGCCCGAACAGCGGCCGCCGCATCCCGCGGAACGTGGCCTGCACGGCATGCCCACCGTCGTCAACAACGTCCAGACCCTGGCGGCCGTGCCGTGGATCATCCGCCATGACGCACTCGCCTTTGTCGCGACCAGCACGTCTGGCAGCGCAGGTACCATCCTGGTCAGGGTGCGGACACCCGGCGGTGCCGGCATCGCCGAGGTGCCGCTCGGCACCCCGCTCCGCGAGGTCGTGGCGCTCGGGGGCGGTCTGCCCAAGGGTCGCGCGATCAAGGCGATCCTGATCGGTGGCCCATCCGGTGGATTCCTTCCGCCCGAGCTGCTCGACACTCCGTACGACTTCGAATCGCTTCGTGCGGCCGGCGCTCACATCGGTTCCGGGTCGGTGGTCGTGGCCGACGATCGGGCCTGCGTCGTGGACCTGGCACGTCTGCTCACCCGCTTCTGCGCGAGCGAGGCCTGCGGCAAGACGATCCCCTGCCGGATCGGGACCCGTCGACTGGTGGAGATCGCCGATCGGGCCGTTGAGGGACGGCCACGTCCGACCGATCCGACCCTTCTCGGCGACCTGTCTGCCGACATCGTCGCCTCGGCGCTGTGCGACCACGAGCGGCTGACGACCTTCCCGCTGACGAGCGGGATGCGATACTTCCGATCCGAGCTGGACGAGCACCTTCTGCGCAGCTCCTGCCCGGCCGGCGTCTGCCACCCGATCGCGGTGGCCGCCGGCACGATCCCATAAGGCGACCATGGCCGACCTGATGACGCGCCCCGACACAGCCGCACCCGCGATGGAGCCGGTGACGCTCGCCGAGCGCCTCCTGGAGACCCAGTCGCCGCAACGCCCCCAGTCGTCGCCGCGCATCCGGCTCGAGGTGGACGGCCGGGTCGTCGAGGGCTTCGAGGGCCAGACGATCCTCGAGGGCTGTCGGGACAACGGGATCGAGATCCCGACCCTCTGCTACGAACCGAAGCTGCCCGGGTTCGGCGCCTGCCGGATGTGCGTCGTCGAGGTCGAAGGCGAGGAGCATCCACCGATCTCGTGCTCGCGCCTGTGCGAGCCTGAGATGAAGGTCCAGACGCAGACCGAGGAGGTCCGCCGGCTTCGCCGGACCAACCTCGAGTTGATCTTCTCCGACCACAACGCGTACTGCCTCCCGCCCTG
>CAYLSK010000253.1:0-2991 GCA_964385975.1 uncultured Anaerolineaceae bacterium
CCATGTGCGGCCATCGTAATGGGCAACCCGGCGACGGGGACAGCGAGAGTGGTGGATGCCATCACTACCCCGGGATCCGCGCATCGATACCGCCGTGTTTCCCAAGATGGCTTCCCTTGCGCCCGGCCCTGACCTCGCGATCCTCCCCGTCGGCGGCAGCCGGCCGGAGCACCTCCATGAGCGCATGCGGATGGGCTTGTAGAGGACCGACCCACGCTCAGCTGGCGACCCTCGGGTATCATCCCGGTCGGTTCCACTGGCGAGGTGGCCGGGCGGTCAGGCGCCTTGACTATGGATCAGGCGCCATCGGCTATAAGGCCGACATCTGCACCCTCGATCGGTACTCGAATATTCATGGCATCCGCGCGCTCGAATCCTGTCGGGCGCGCTCTACTCCCTAATCAACCGTGCGACCTTGTCGATGGAGCGTCGGCGCTGCCGGAGGTCGCATCCGGCGTCGATGGGGCACCCAGCGATGGATTTGCGCTGTTCAGCCGGGTGGGCGTAGCTCTGGCGCGTAAGGTCGATGGCCGATCACCATCGTCACGAGCGCGCCGATCATGAGCGCGGCCGCGAAGCCGAACGCCAGCGTCGGGCTGACAAGCGTCCAGAGCAGACCGACGACGGCCGATGCGATGAAGTCGCCGGCCGACTGGATCCCGGCCAGGAGCCCGAAGGCCGAGCCGCGCAACTCCGTCGGCGCGAGCCCCGCGACCGCGGCGTTCTCGGCCGTCTCCGCCGCGCCGATCCCGATCCCGGCCAGCACGAACGCCGCCCCGAGGACGACGATGCCAGATCCGGTCGCGAACGCCAGATAGGCCAGCGCAAAGCAGGCGACGCCGGCAGCGAACACGAGCCGCGCGCCGCGCGCGTCGGCCAGTCGTCCGGCAGGCAGCGCCGCGAGCGTCGCCGCGACGTTGTACGCCACGTACAAGGCGATCGCGATCGTCGTCGCGCCGTCGGTCCCATGCGCAGGGGCGAGCAGCTCGGTCGTGCGCAGGATGAGCAGGGTCGCCGCGACGTTGCCGGCTTCGAACAGGGAGACCGAGACCAGCAGCCGGCCGAGCGAGCCTCGGAGGAGGGGCCGGACCACGATCCGGACGGGTGCCGTGTGCCGCTCCTTCGGACGCTGCAGGTGACGCACGGCGTACACGATCGCGACGGCCGCCAGCAACCCCGGGATGACCGAGAGCAAGATGGCCTGGCGGATCCCGATGAGCGCGACCAGGCCGAGGGCGACGATCGGTCCCAGGACGGCACCCGCGTTGTCCATCGCTCGCTCGAACCCGTAGGCCCGACCATAGGCCGCGGGTTCCACGGCGTCGGCCAGGAGGGCGTTGCGCGATGGGCCCCGGATCCCCCGAGCCGTCCAGGCGGCCGTCCGGAAGAGGGCCACCTGCCAGACAGCCGCGGAGATCCCGATCAGCGCGGACAGGATCCCGGTCAAGGTGTAGCCGCCGACGGCGATCGAGCGCCGCCGCCCGGGGTCGTCGGCGAGGGCCCCGCCGACCACCTTGGCAACGCCACTGAGCGCATCGGCGATGCCCTCGATCAGCCCGAGGGCAGCGGCCGGCGCCCCGAGGATCGTGACCAGGAATGTGGGCAAGAGGGCGGTCGGGATCTCGTGACCGAGATCGGACAGCAAGCTCGCCAGCCCGATCCCGCGGACACCGGGTGTCAGCCACGGCTGGCGGCTGACCGGTGGTTCGGGATCGGCAGTCGCGTGGGGCACGTTCATCGGGACCACGATATCCGCCGAGCGCGGCGCGGCGCCAAGGTTTGCTATGCCCGACCTAGGACGTGTCTCCTTATTCGGCGGCCCACGTGAGTGCGGCGGCCTCGCGGTTCAGGGGATGCCATCGAATGATTCGGAAACCGTGCTTGATGGCTGACCGGAGGGACGAGTCGAAACGGATGAGAGATCTCGTCTCAGCGCCTCACGGTGCCGTCTTTGCGGCTCATTGCCCCGATCGCCCGATGGCTCAGCGCAGCTCCTGGATGCGGATCAGGTTGCCCGCAGGATCGCGGAAGGCGCAGTCGCGAATCCCGTACGGCTGCTCGGTCGGCTCCTGGACGACCTCGGCGTCGCCGGCCTGCAGCCGCTCGAACGTGGCGTCGAGGTCCCTGGTGGCCAGGTTGATGGCGGCGTACGTGCCCTTGGCCATCATCTCGACGATGGTGCGGCGCTCGTCGGCGGTGATGCCCGGATCGGCGGCCGCCGGGTGCAAGACGATCGACGTGCCGGGCTGGCCGGCCGGCCCGACGGTGATCCAGCGCATCCCCCGGTATCCGACGTCGTTGCGGACCTCGAAGCCGAGGGTGTCGCGATAAAAGGCCAGGGCTGCGTCCGGATCGTCATGCGGGAGGTAGGCCTGGTGAATGGTGAGGTCCACTTCGGTCATGCCGGCTGCGGCTCGGTGACGGGCGCTTCCCGACTCCTGACCGGTCTGGTCACCTGTTTCGCCACGCACGGCGGGATCCCGTCCATCGCGCCCGCCTCGGTGCTCCGGTAGGTGCTGGGCGGCACGCCGACCAGCTCTGTGAAGCGGGTGCTGAAGGTGCCCAACGACGAGCAGCCGACCTCAAAGCAAACCTCGGTGACGCTGAGGTCGCCACGCCGCAGCAGCGCCATCGCGCGCTCGATCCGCCGCGTCATCACGTAGCTGTACGGCGACTCGCCGTAGGCCTGCCGAAACTGGCGGCTGAGGTGTCCGGCCGACATGTGCGCGCCGCGGGCGAGTGCCTCGACGTCGAGGGGCTCCGCGTACTCTCGGTCGATCCGGTCGCGGACGCGGCGCAGCCACGCGAGGTCGCTCAGGTGCTGCTCCACGTCAGGTCTGCTCGTCACCTGCGAGATCGTGCCACATCTGGTCAGGACGAGTCGAAAGCACATGAGTGAACTCGTCTCAGGGTGTCCGCGAGGGCCTCGGTCAGGCGCCGACGTAGGCCGCGAGGTGCTCGCCGGTGAGGGTGGAGCGGGCGGCGACGAGG
>CAYLSK010000254.1:0-2967 GCA_964385975.1 uncultured Anaerolineaceae bacterium
GGTGCCGACTTCGTTGTAAACACGATCCAGGTCGGAGGAGCCCGAGCTACCCGGGTCGACTTCGACGTGCCTGCCAGATTCGGGCTTCGCTACACGATCGCCGACACGATCGGTATCGGTGGCGTCTTCCGCGGCCTTCGGACGATCCCGGTCGTCCTTGGGATCGCCCGCGACATGGAGGAGATCTGCCCGGATGCCTGGCTCCTCAACTACACGAACCCCATGGCGGTGCTCGTCCGAGCCGTCTCCGAGGCGACCTCGGTCCGGGTCGTCGGCCTCTGTCATTCGGTCTTCTGGACGATCGATCGGATCGCCGGCTACCTGGGACTACCGCGCGACGAGGTCAACGCGACGTCAGCCGGACTCAATCATCTCGCGTTCATTCTGAGTCTCGAGACGCGTGGTCGGGATCTCTACCCCGAGCTCCGCGCATTCGTGGACGCGGGCCGAACACCTGATGACGACCTCGTGCGGGCCGAGCTCTTTCAGCGACTGGGCTACTTTCCGACCGAATCCTCGGAGCAGCAAGCCGAGTACAGCCACTGGTACATTGGCAAGCGCGATACGGCTGGCGATGCCATCGAGCGCTTCCACGTCGCGATCGGCGAATACCTGGACCGTGTCTCGCGCAACCTCGACGAGTATGCCGAGACGAAACGCATGCTCGACGCCGGGGAGCCCTTCGAGATCGAGCGCAGCGGCGAGTACGCGGCGACGATCGCCGAGGCGATGACGACGGGCATACCCGCCCGAATCGTCGTCAATACCCTTAACGGCGGCACCCTCATACCCAACCTGGACGCGGACGCCTGTGTCGAGGTGCCGGGCCTCGTCGACGGCCAGGGAATCCATCCAGTCGCGATGGGCCCACTGCCGCTCCAGCTAGCCGCCTATGTCCGGGGCGCGGTTGACATGCAGGGCCTGACGGTCCGCGCTGCGCTGGATCGCGATCGCGCGGCCATCGGCCACGCGGTCATGACCGATCCCATCGTCCAGAGCCACCTGACCCTCGGCGACGCCTGGCGTCTGACCAAGGCAATGATCGACGCCGAGGCGGAATGGCTGCCCGCCTGGCTCGGCGGCACAGCAGCCGGCTGAAGGAGGAGCACGCGATGGTTAGCGAACGAACGGATTCTGGCGCTGGCCGCTTCCGGCGGCTGGTCGCCCTCGTCGGTGGTGTCGCGCTCGTGATCTCGGCCTGTGGCGGTTCGGCGGCCACGCCATCCGGGGTGCCTGCGACCGCGAGCACAGCTGCCCCGAGCCAGGCCGGCTCCGAGGCGCCGAGCGCTGCCGCCTACACCGGGCCCGAAGCTACGATCAGCTACTCGATCTGGGGCGATCCTGCCGAGCTCACGAACCAGCAGGCGGTCGTCGACGCGTTCCACGCGGCCAACCCGAAGATCACCGTGAAGGTCACGGTGTCGGACTGGGACACCTATTGGGACAAGCTCCAGACGGGGATCGCCGGGGGCGACGCGCCAGACGTCTTCGCGATGGACGGGCCGCTCTTCCCGGATTACCAGTCCCGCGATGTCCTCCTCGACCTCAAGCCCTTCATCGACCGTGATGGCTATGACCTCGGCCAGTTGGCGGACCAGGCCGTCGGCGACTTCACCACGACGGGCGGCCAGTTCGGCCTGCCGCGCGACCTCAACGTCATCGCCCTCTTCTACAACAAGGCGATGTTCGACGCGGTGAGCATTCCGTACCCGGACGACACCTGGGACTGGGCGAAGCTCGTCGAGGTTGCCCACCGGCTGACCGTCGACTCAAACGGCGACGGCAAGCCCGACCAGTGGGGCTTCTATACCGAGGTAAGCGACATGGAGAACTATTGGTCGTCGCTCGTCTGGCAGAACGGCGGCGACATCCTGGCGCCCGACGGGAAGTCGACCGTGCTCGGGAGCGACCAGGCCGTCGGCGGGTTCCAGTTCCTCCAGGACCTCATCTGGAAGGAGAAGGTCATGCCGGATCCGGCGCTCTTCGCCGAGGTCGGCGATGCGTTCGAGCAGGGCAAGGCCGCCATGGAGGCGAACGGCTCGTGGCTCGTTCCAACCCACGAGGCCGCGGGCATTGATCTCGGCATCGCTCCGCTGCCGAAGGGACCTGCCGGCCAGGCGACCTCGATCAATCCGACCGGCGCCGTCGTGTACGCCAAGACGAAGAGCCCGGACGCTGCCTGGGAGTTCGTGAAGTACCTCGCGAGCCCGGCGGCCCAAACGAAGCTGATGGAGCTGCGAGCCTCGCTGCCGGCAAACAAGGAGGTCCTCGCGGGACCGTACGCCTCGTCCTTTGACGGCGCCAAGGTCCTCGCCGAGGCGATCTCGTATGCCCACATCAAGCCCTCGTTCAGGGGCTACAACGACTTCGCAACGACGCTCCAGACGGAGCTCGAGGCCAATGTCTTCAACGAGCCGAACAAGACCGCCCGCGAGGCGATCGATGCTGTCCTGCCGCAGCTGAACGCCATCCTGGCGGGTCAATGAGGGACGGTCCGACGGGACAGGGGGCGCGATGACCGCGGCTGGCAGGCGCGGGGCGGGGAGCGGCGTCGGAGGCCCACTCGGAGGCGAGGGGCGCTGGGCGCTCCTGTTCCTCGCCCCGACCCTTATCGGGCTCGCCGTCCTGTCGGCCGGGCCGATCCTGGCGACCCTCGCCATCAGCCTGACGCAATGGGACCTTCTCCGCGCCCCCCAGCTCGTCGGCCTGGACAATTTCGCCAAGCTCGCCTCGGACGATCGGTTTCTCAAAGCGCTCCGCAACACGGCCTTTTACACGATCGTGTCGGTTCCGCTCGGGATGCTGATCTCGCTCTTTCTCGCCCTCGCCCTCAACCAGACCATCCGGGGGATCGCCTGGATCCGGACCGCCTACTTCCTGCCGGTCGTCACCTCGACGATCGCGATCGCCCTCGTCTGGCAGTGGATCTACAGCCCGGACGCCGGACTCCTCAACCAGTTCATCGGC
>CAYLSK010000255.1:0-2961 GCA_964385975.1 uncultured Anaerolineaceae bacterium
CCGGCACTGAGGGGCGAGCACCGTTCACGGCCCGTAACGTCCAACCTCGGAGGCATGGAGGGAACGATGAAAGGGACACGGCTCGCAACGCTTTGGCTCGTCGCGCTCGGCCTCGTGGCCGGGCTCATCCCGGTGTGGCCGTCCACGGCCATCGCTCAGAAGGTCGAGGCCACCCTGGCCTCCGTCAACAGCCCGGCCTACATCAACCCGCGGATGCAGATGTTCTTCATCCAGAAGGTGGCCGAGAAGACGAACGGCCAGCTCGCCATCAAGTGGGTGGGGAGCGGGCAGCTCGGCGGCCTCAAGGAGAACCTCGAGGCGATCATCGGCGGCAACCTCGAGCTGTGCGGCGTGAACAACGCCAACCTCGCCCCGCTGTATCCCAACACCATGCTGTTCGACTTCCCATTCATCTTCCGTGACTACGAGCACATGAAGAAGGTCGTGCGGGGCCCGATCGGCCAGCAGATCTACGGCGAGTTCGAACAGAAGACCGGGATCAAGCTCATCATGACCGGCTTGCCCGATGGGGCGCGGTCGATCTGGAACCGACGCCGGCCGGTGCTGACCCCCGATGACGTGAAGGGTCTGAAGCTCCGGGTCATGGAAGCGCCGCTCATGGTCGACACGTTCCGGGCGCTGGGCGCCATCCCCACGCCGATGGCCTCGACCGAGGTCTACATGGCCGCCAAGCAGGGGGTCATCGATGGCGCGGAGTGGGGCCCGCTGGGGATCATCGAGCAGAAGTCGTACGAGACCGCGAAGTACTACACGCTGACCAAGCACTTCAACATGCCGGGCTCGGTGGGCATGAGCGCGAAGTGGTTCAACGGGCTCAAGCCGGAGTACCAGAAGGCGATCATGGACGCGGCCGAGGAGGCCCGGGCGTGGTTCGACAGGGAGTTCGACGCCGACGAGGCCCGCGCCCTGGCCGAAGTCAAGAAGCGGGGCATGGAGATCGTCGAGAACCCCGATATCGAACCCTTCCGGACCGCGGTGAAGCCCGTCTACGACAAGTACGCCGACAAGGTCGGCGGGTGGAAGATGATCCAGGCCGTGCTCGACACGAAGTAGGAGTATCCGGCCCGCACCGTATGCGACGTTTCCTGGCCTGGGCGGATACCCTGTTCGTCGAGGTAGCCGCGCTCTTCTCGCTGGGGTTCCTCGTCTGCGTGTCGCTACAGGTGCTCTTCCGCTACGTCCTGGAGGAACCGCTGCCGTGGTCCGAGGAGCTGGCGCGCTACCTGTTCGTGTGGGCCGCGCTGCTGGCGGCAGCGGTGACGGTCGGCCGCAACGACCACTTCACGATCGCGCTCGTGGCCGAACGGTTACCGGCGCGCGGCCGGTGGGTCCTCGACGTGCTCGGTGCTGCGTTGGGCATCGTGTTCGTGCTGATTGTCATCTGGAAGGGGACGGCGATGAGCTGGCGGATGGGGGCGGCGGTGTCCCCCGTCCTCCAGCTGTCGCAGGGCGCCGTATACGCTGTCATCCCGCTATCCGGCCTCTACATGCTGGTCCACCTGCTGGTCCGGCTCGCGACGCTGGTGCGGGTCGGACCCAGCACCGGGGCTTCCTGATGCTGACCGCGGTGTTGTTCGGGGTAATGCTGGTGCTCTTCGTCATGAACGTCCCGATCCCCTTCAGCCTCGGGCTCGCGGCGACCGCGGCGCTCCTCACGCTCCCGAACGTCACGCTGGAGGTCATCGTCCAGCGGATGTTCTTCGGGCTCGACTCCTTCGTGATCCTCTCCGTCCCGCTCTTCCTGCTCCTCGGCGAGCTGATGGAGCATTCTCAGATCACGGAGCGCCTGGTCGAGTTCGCCCGGGTGCTCGTCGGCCGCCTTCGGGGCGGGCTCGGACACGTCTCCGTGCTGACCGAGATGCTCCTCTCCGGGGTGTCCGGGTCCGGCACGGCCGACGCCGCCGCGACCGGCGTCGTGCTCATCCCCACGATGGCCCGCTCGGGATACGGGGCGGCATTCTCGACGGCCCTGGTGGGCGCGGCGGCCACGCTCGGGCCGATCATCCCCCCGAGCATCATCATGATCATTTACGCGTCGATCGCCAACGTCTCGATCGCGCGCATGTTCATCGGCGGCATCGTCCCCGGCGTGCTGGCCGGCGCCGGCCTGATGGTAGTCACCACCCTCATCGCCAGCCGCCGCAACATCCCCGCCGGGGAGCCCGCGAACTTCCACCAGATCCTCAAGGCCACCCGCCGGGCCTCGGTCGTCCTGGTCATGCCATTGATCGTGGTGGGCGGCATCCTGGGCGGCGTGTTCACCGCGACCGAGTCGGCGGCGATCGGCTGCCTCTATGCCCTCCTGCTGGGGCTGGTCGTCTACCGAACGGTCCCGCTCCGCGAGCTGCCGGCCATCCTCCGCCGCGCCGCGCTGGGCACCGGCAAGGTGATGTTCATCCTGGCGACCGCCTCCGCCTTCTCGTGGATCCTGGCCCGGGGTGGCGTGCCGGCCCAGCTCGGGCGCCTCCCGTTCTTCAGCGAGACCGCCAGTGTCTGGGTCATGCTGATGGCGCTGAACGTCCTGCTGCTCATTCTCGGATGCCTGATGGAGTCAATCGCGATCCTCCTCATCATCACGCCCATGATCCTGCCCATCGCCATCCGCGCGGGCATCGACCCCGTCCACCTCGGCGTCGTCATGTCGTACAACCTGAGCCTGGGGCTGGTCACCCCGCCATTCGGGTCGGTCATGTTCGTGGTGTGCGGCATCGGCAAGACCACGATCGCGGACTTCACCCGCGAGCTGCTGCCGTTCCTCGCCATCCTGGTGGTGGTGCTTGGGGTGATCACCTACATTCCGGGGTCGGTCACGTGGCTCCCGGACGTCATCATGGGCGTGGACTAGGCGGACTCCGGAGGAAAGGTCGCATGGTCAACTTCGACGTGAGTGGCCGGATCGCGTTCGTGACCGGCGGGGGCACCGGCATCGGTCTCGGGATC
>CAYLSK010000256.1:0-2913 GCA_964385975.1 uncultured Anaerolineaceae bacterium
ACAGCATCGGGTCTCCTCAGTCTGGGCGGTCGTGGGCCGATGATACCGTCGGCCGTTCGGGCGAATTTCGCGACGCCTACCTCGAGCCCTGGACGGCCGAGCATTCGCGAGATGTGCTGGCGAAAACCGTGCAGACCGCGCTGCGCGCAGGAACAGTTGGACGGGCCCTCGCTTGGCGACACGCCCTCACGGGCGTCCGGCACGAGGCCCGTGGTGGCTACGTTGGAGCTGTCGCCGATCGGCTGCTCGGGGTATTCGAACCAACCGTCATCTAACGGTGCACCCAGGCACCGTCGACGGTGATTTGGCGCGCAAGTGCGACGCCAGCATCGAGCGCTTGGTCTAGACTCCCGGCCTTCCCACTACCCCGGGGATCGAGGAGGAGATATCGGTGATTCACCAACGATCTCGACGCGCGCTCGCCACCGCAGCAGGCCTTCTAGCTTCGATCGCAGTGATCGGAGGCACCCTCGCCGCCGGCGACGTGCGCCTGAGCAATGACGTCGGCGGCGGATACATCAGCGCCTACACTCTCGCCACGGGCAATGCCTACACGGACAACACGCTCGACGAATGCAAGGTCTCCCGCGGTCGGGAGAATGAGCCCGCGGTCGAGTTCGATCCACGCGACTCGAATGTCCTGATCGGCAGCTCCAACGATTATTGCGGCGTCTACCAGCCGCCCGGAAGCGCAACGCCCTCGCCGGTCGGGCCGATCTGGCTCGGCTACTACCGAAGCCAGGACGCTGGTGCGAGCTTCCAGAGCTCGCTCGTTCCCGGGTACCCGGACGACACCTCGCCGTACGCGGCGCTCGCACACGTGCGGACGGCAAGCTCAGGTGATCCGGTCATCGCCTGGGACGCCCACGGGCGCGTCTTCATGGGCTCCGAGTCATCGGACGATCCGGCCGGGACGAAAAAGACCTTCGGCGACGTGTGGGTCGCCGTCTTCGACAATCCCGCTGGCCCGACAGGCAACACCGCGAACGATGGCAAGCGGTTCGTGCGCAGCGAGGTCGTCAACCTCGGCTCGTCGGCGCCGAACCTGCTCGGAGTCTTCAACGACAAGACCTCGATCGAGGCCGACCGGACCGGTGGCTCGTGCGAGGGCAACGTCTACTTCGCCTGGTCGCGATTCAGCGGCGCCGGGCACGGGGGCGACGGGAACAGCAACATCTACCTGTCTCGATCGACGGATCACGGGGCTACGTGGTCCCATCCCCAGAGCTTGAGCCTGAGCACGCAAAACGTGCAGTTCCCCGACATCTCGGTCACGGCCAACGGCCACGTCTACGTGACCTTCCGCCAGTTCGATCGCAAGAATGGCCAGACGAATGCGATCGACATCGCGAAGTCCACCGACTGCGGGGCGACGTTTGGCCAAGAGAAGGTGATCCAGAGCTTCACGCCCTATGACGCGAGCGATGTTTCCGATCCGGAAGCCACGCCGGCCGGCAACCCTGCCGACGCTCCTTTCGACGAGGCGAGCACGGCAGGCGGGGACGCCCGCGACTGCGGCGACTTCGCGAGCCACTGCCAGTCCGGCTATACGTTCTTCCGGCGCGACACCCAGGTCCGCTCGACCGCGGACCAGGCCGACAGCGCCCACGAATGGATCTATGTCGTCTACGACCCGAGCAAGCCAGGGACGGTTCCGACCGGCACGACGTACGGCTCGATCGACACGGGCATCGGCAGCCAGTCAGGCATCTACTTCCTCCGCTACGACGGAGCGTCTGGCTCGGCGACAACCCCCGCGCTGATCGACAATCAGTCGGTCGGCCATCAACTCCTCCCGGATATCTCGGCCGGCGGTGGCGGCGTCCTGCACGCGATCTGGTGGGACAGCCGGAACGACCCGACGTATTCACCGACCCGGCCGATCGGCAATCGCGTCGACGGCGTGACCTTCCCGTCGCTCGACGTGTACGGAGCGACCTCGTCCAACTCTGGAACCAGCTGGACCGGCCAGGCCCGACTCACGACGGTCACCAGCAATCCCAACTACGAGCAGTTCGGCGGCCGGACCGTCCCGTTCGCCGGTGACTACCTTTGGGTGACCTCGCACGGCACCACCGCCTTCGGCGTCTGGACCGATTGGCGCAACACCGTCGCCGGCTCCGACCCTCGGGAAGGCAGCGCGGAGGACAACGACGGCGCCGACGTCAAGCAATGCCGCACCTTCAGTCCCACGACTGGCTGGAGCGGTGACACCTGCCCGCACGATGGCGGTATCGACCAGGACATCTACGGGGCTCCCGCTCCATAGGCTCGAGCCCGCTTCGTAGGCTCGACGAGAGGGCGGCGCTCGCGCCGCCCTCTTCTCTTTTTGTTCGGTGACCAGTTGGCCGGGACGACTGACCGCGGTGCCCAGTCGGTCGCCGTCTTCGTCCCTAGGGCGCGGGACCCGCTTGGACCACCGTGATCTCGCGAAGCCCTCCGGAACGCGTTGTGAGCTGGATGTCCACCCAGGTCGCGTTGTTGGAGTCGTTCGTCTCCTCGAAGTCGTTGTTCGGATCCGCGATCTCACGAAGCCGATAGATGCCGTCGGGCACATCGGTTACGTCGATCCGCTCGTCGATCAAGTACCACGGATACTGGTCTCCCCATCCAACCGAGAGGCCCATGTGCACCCGCGTGTCGAACGGCGTCGCGCATCCGCCCGCACCCCACACGGCGTGATCCGGAGACCCGGTGAGGTCGTTCTTGTAGGCATCGGTATCGAAGAAGCAGAAGCCCTGCTTCACAAGCCGACCGAGGACCATCCCGTCGAGCGTCTCGAGTTGGTGGACCTCGACCTGCTTCACGTGCCAGTGGTCGTGCCCGTCACCGCCATAGACGAGCGAGGCGCCGGTGACGGTCGACGAGTAGCCACCGGACCGCTCCTGGAACCATTGCTCGACCGCCCAGTCC
>CAYLSK010000257.1:0-2876 GCA_964385975.1 uncultured Anaerolineaceae bacterium
AGAAGTGGGTCGCCGCTCGCGCGGACGCTTTGCTCATCGGCGGGGTCGCGGCAGCATTGCTGGTGCTCTTCATCACCGGCATCGGCTGGCTGCAGGTCATCGTCGTCGCCGCGCTCCTGGCCCTATACGTGCGGGGGGTGGTCGTAGCGCAGCATCGCGTGGGTGGGTCGCCCGCCGCTGTTAGCTAGGTCACCCGTCCTGGGGCGAGCTACCGAGGCCGCCAGGCACCCCGCAACGTGGTTCGCACGAGCAACAGGCGCGCGGCCAAGCTAAGGGCCGACGTCACGATGAGGACGACCAGGACCGCGACGGGCTGACCCAACAAGGCGCCGACCGCGACGATCAGTAGCCGGGCGTCGCGGCCGCCGAGCAAGAAGCCGATCCAGCGCTCCGGCACCGGCGGGATGCCGAGTGCAGAGATCCGGTCCTTCGTCGCCATCGAGAGCATGGCTCCGGTCGTTGCCACGACGGCGAGAAGGACCACCTGTCCCGGGTCGCTACCGGTATCGAGAGCCCAGAGCGCGAGCCCGGCCAAGATAGCTGCATCGCCCAGCCGGTCGAGCACGCCGTCCAGAAGGGCGCCGCCGGGACCGGGTCGCATCTGGAGGCGAGCGATCTCGCCGTCGACACCGTCGAGGATGGAGGCGAACTGCACCAAGATCCCGCCGGCGATGCCGCGGCCGCTCGCGAGGAGCCAGGCCGCGAGCACGCCCAGGAGGAGCGCGGCAAGCGAGACGACGTCAGGGTGGATCGGCAGGTGGGCGAGCGCCATCGACATCCTGGTCGAGACGGGGCGGTTGAGATACCGGGACACCGGCCCGTCCTCCCGCTTGGTGAGCGATCGACGGAGCCGCTTCGCGGCCTTGCGCAGGTCCTGCGGCGTATCGACGTCCTGCCACCAGAGCCCCTGAGGCAGTGGCACCGCGGCGAGCGGCTGCTCCAGGGCGAGCTCCGTGACGGCCGCGGCGAGCGACGCGTCGCCTCGGGCCTGAGCTCGGCGCTGGGCGTCGAAAACGGCCGTCGGGAGCAGGAACGCCCCGCAGTCGATCGACGGGTCGCCCATCTCCTTGGAGAACGCGATCGCATGCCCCTCGTGTAAGCGCACGCGCATCCCCTCGGCCCACGCGTCGGGGTCGGGCGCGTGGTCGACGAGGACCCCTGCGCGACCGGCGAACAGCAGCGGCTCGAGCGCCCCCCCGCCGAAGACATGATCCATGGTCACCAGAACGAACAAGCCCTCCTCGGCGACGAAGGGCTCAGCCGCCGCGAGCGACGCCCCGTTGCCCAGCTCCCAGCTCTCCGCGAAGACCGCCCGGACTCGGCCCGGCGCCAAGCGGTTGACGACGGCGGCCACGGGTCCGGCCTGGTAGCCCACCACCACCATGACTTGCTCGACGCCGGCCGCCAGGAGCGTGCGAACGGCCCGCTCTACGAGAGCCAGCCCACCGACACGGGCGAGGGCTTTCGAGCCGCCACCGGTCACGCCCGCGAGTCGCTCGGAACGGCCGGCGGCGAGAACCACGGCGACACGAGGGCGCGCCCTCGCGGGCAGGTGCGGCTCCTCTGCCTCCGCGCCGGTCCTGGTCGCGCTATCCGATTGCCCGTACGACAAGTACCCTCCAACCTCTGGCATCCGGTCACTAGGATTCCACATCCGGCGGTCCGAGGCGATGGGCGATGCCCACAGCGTCGGAGGCGACCGCCAGGGTCCTCAGGAAAGGCCGCCGATCCCTTTGCCGATCAACACCGCGCCGAACACGAGGAACAACACGCACATTATCGACGCGTTGTTCGCCGAGAGCCACGTCTTCCACTCGCCGAGGACCTCCGCCGCCCTCGCTCCCTTCACCAGGTAGACCGCGAGCGGTGCCAGCACGGTGAGGCTGCCGAGCAGGATGAACACGATCATCACGATCACCTGTTCGCTCCCGCTGAGTCCCGGCACCTGGGCGATCGTGGCGGCCGCGGACAGCGTCAACAGCAGGTTCTTGGGGTTCACACCCGAGAGCAGCGCGCCGAGCACCAACGCCTTGCCGGCGGTGAATGTGTCGATCGTCGCCATCCACTTCGGCATCACCGGATCCTCGCCGGGAGCCGGGCGGCTCCGCCACTGCTTCACCGCCAGCAACCAGAACACGATCCCGAACAGCAGCTTGGCGCCGGACGCGCCATCGGAAGCTCCGCTGCTCGTCGAGAGTCCCGCCGACGCGGCGAGCGCTAACCCGCCGAACCCGACGACGCAGAGTCCGAGCAGCCACCCCACCGCGAAGGCGATGCCGTTGCTCTTCGCCTTAGGCGTTATCAGCATCAAGATGAGCGCGATGATCGGCACGACGCTGATGGCGACGCCGATCGCCAGAGGCAAGACATCACCGATCGCCTGTCCCATCGCGCTACCTCCTGACGAGGGCCTTCTTCAACGCCCGCACACTTGTCTAGCCGAGGATCCGGGCGTCGCCGAAGCCGGCGTCCAGCGCGTGATCCTCGGCGAACCGTCGTGGGTGGAACTGCTCGAGTCCCGGGTCGGTCTCGGCGCTCGTCACGAGATCCGCGATGTGACGCCCGAGCGCCGGCGCGAGCTTGAAGCCGTGGCCGCTCGTGCCGGCGTCGACGAACACGCCCTGCGCGATCTCGCCGATGACGGGCTGCCAGTCCGGGCTCACGTCGTACAGGCTCGCCCAGCCGCCGCGCGCCGTCGCGCGCTCGAGCCCCGGGACGCGGCGGACAGCGGCGGCGCCGAGCGCCTGCCCCTCGACGGTTCCTAGGCGTTCGTCGAACGTGTCGGGGTCCACCTCGGGCTCGGGGTGGAGCGGTCCCATGAGGAAGAGCTCGTCGCCCTCGGGGCGGAAGTAGTAGCCGTTCGGCAGGTCGCCGTG
>CAYLSK010000258.1:0-2861 GCA_964385975.1 uncultured Anaerolineaceae bacterium
ACGATCTGGTCGTCGACGCAGGTCCCGTTCCTGGTCAGGTCCGGCGTGGCCGAAACGCTCGGCATGCCGCAGAACCAGGTCCGGGTCATCGTGCCCCATCTCGGCGGCGGCTTCGGCGCGAAGTGTGAGCTTGGCTTCGAGCCGCAGGTCGCGGCCCTCGCGCGAGCCGCGGGCCGGCCCGTCAAGCTCGTCTTCTCACGTCGCGAGGAGTTCCTGCTGCCCGACCATCGCCGCGAACGGATGATCCTGGAGCTGGCGACCGGCGTCCGTCAGGATGGGACGATCGTGGCCCGTCGCGCCCATCTGCTCATCGACAACGGCGCGTACAGCATGGATGAGCCGTTCCTCGGCCAGATGGCCGCGATGTTCGCTGTCGGGCCGTACCGGATCCCGAACGTCGACGTCACGGCCGATGTTGTCTATACGAATACGCAGCCATCGGGCTCCGTTCGCGCACCAACCGGACCGTCGACATGCTGGGCGCTCGAGCAGCACCACGACGTCGTCGCCGAGCGGCTCGGCTTGGACCCCGTGGAGTTCCGTCGCCGCAACCTCGTACACGAGGGCGACGCAGGGCCGGCCGGCCAGGTCTTCGAGCGGATCGGCGCCATCGAGACGCTGGAGAGGGCGGCGGCCGCGATAGGCTGGGGTCGACCGCTGCCGGACGGGGAGGCGATCGGCATCGCGACCGGCTGGTGGCCGTCGTTCCCTGGGGCGTCGGGCGCGCACGTGACGATCAACGCCGACGGCAGCGGGACGATCGTCACCGGCGCCCAGGAATGCGGCACGGGCGCCGTCATGGCCCTGCCGATCCTCGCAGCTGAGGTCCTCGGAATGCGGCCGGACGAATTCAGAATCCTGTACCAGGACACGGACGCCGGGCCGTATGACGGCGGGGCCAGCGGGTCACAGACGACGTTCAATAATGGCCGAGCAGTGATCGCCGCCGCGACCGAGGTTCGTGAGCAGCTCCTCGACCTCGCCGCGGACCTCCTGGAGGCCAATCGAGCGGACGTCGAGCTCATCGACGGCAGGGCCCGGATCAAGGGCAGCCACACCTCGTCGGTGTCCATTGCCGAGCTCGCGTCGCAGGCGGCCGGCGCCGGCCTGCTGCTCGGCCGGGGCTCAGGCCTGCCGCCGCCCAAGCCGGCCGTCGACGCCGCCAGCTGCGTTGGTCGTCTCGGCGGCGAGTCGTTCGCGGCACCGACGTTCTTCACCCACGCCGCGCGCGTCAAGGTCGACCGCGACACCGGCGTCGTCCGAGTCCTGGAGATTGCGGCGTCCCACGAATCGGGCATCGTCATCAACCCGATGGGGGCGACCGGCCAGATCCATGGTGGGGTAGTGATGGGGATCGGGCAGGCGCTCAGCGAGGGCGTCCTGCTCTCGGAGGACGGCCGGCAGCGCAACCCATATCTGCTCGACTACAAGCTCCAGACGGTGGCCGACGTCCCGACGATCCACGTGGACTTCGTCGACGCCCCCTCGCCGACCGGCGGTCCCAAGGGCCTCAAGGGCATCGCCGAGCCACCCTGTGTCCCAACGCCCGGCGCCATCGCCAACGCCATCGCCCGTGCCTCCGGCAGCCGGCTCCACGAGTTGCCGATGACTCCCGAGCGGGTCTGGCGCGCCCTCGCGTCGACGAACGGCGAGGGCTGAGGTGTCCGGTCGGTTCGCCTCTCCGATAGCGCTGGACGATGCCCTGACCGCTACGGCGGCCGGGTACAGACCGGTGGCCGGGGGGACGGATCTCGTCGTCGGGACCCGCCAGGGTAAATGGCCGCTGCCCGAGGACCTGCTGGCGCTGGACCGGATCGCGGAGCTGCGCGGAGTCAGGGAGACGGCTGGGGGCCTCAGGATTGGCGCGACGACGAGCCACTCCGATCTCGCCGGTCATCCGGCCATCCGCGAACGCTGGACGGCGATCGCCGATGCGGCCTCGATCGTCGGCTCACCGGCGACGCGCCACATCGGGACGCTTGGCGGCAACCTGGCCAACGCGTCGCCGGCCGCCGAAACGAGCGGGCCCCTGCTCTGTTTCGAGGCCCAGGTGGAGGTCCGCTCGACGGCGGGAAGCCGTCGGATTGCACTCGTGGACTTCTTCAGCGGTCCTGGCCGAACGACCCTCCGCTCGGACGAGCTCATCGTCGCCATCGAGCTGTCCGAGCTCGCGGGCGCGGGCAGCTGCTACGTTCGACTCGAGTTCCGCCGACAGATGGAGATCGCGGTGGTGGGCGCGACAGCCGTCGTGCGCCTTGACGGCGCTGTCGTCCGTGAAGCCCGGATCGCCATCACCGCCCTCGCTCCGACGGTCCGGCGGGTCCCTATGGCCGAGTCCGCCTTGGTGGGTACGGATGGTGGGCCCGCAGCCGCTGCGGAGGCGGGCCGGCTGGCGGCCGAGGCGGCGACACCGATCTCGGACGTCCGCGCCTCGCTCGAATACCGCCGGGCGATGGCGGCCGTCGTCGTCCGCCGGGCCGTCACAGGCGCGATCGCCCGGGCTCGCGGAGAGACGATCCCGATCCCTGCCAGCGCCAGTCTGTTCGGCGCCCGTTGACCGTGCGATATCCGGTGACGCTCCAGGTCAACAAGACGAGCTATCCGGTAGAGATCGAGGCCGCCCGGACCCTGCTGTCCGTCCTGCGTGGCGAGCTCGGACTGACCGGCAGCAAGGAGGGCTGCGACGATTCCGAGTGCGGCGCTTGCATGGTCCTGGTCGATGGCCAGCCGGTGAATTCCTGCTCCTATCTCGCCCTCCAGGCCGCCGGCCACCAGGTCACAACGGTCGAGGGGCTTGCCTCGGGAACCAAGCTCCATCCCCTCCAGCAAGCCTTCCTCGAGCATGGCGGCGTCCAATGTGG
>CAYLSK010000259.1:0-2859 GCA_964385975.1 uncultured Anaerolineaceae bacterium
CGAAGATACTGAGAGGGCAGCCTTTCGGGAAAATAGGTCGTCGCCGGGATTTTTTGCGTCTCTCGTGGGCCATTTCCAAGCCCTCGGCCGACCGATGACGAGCCTCGGCTATCCTTCGATCATGGATGCTGTCGATCGACAGAAGGCCACGCCCGCGCGATCCACGGACTCGCCCGACACGACCCCGACAACGTCCGGCGTGCTCCCAAGCCTCTGCCCATATCTCGCAACGGTCGACGGGAACTGGCGGAGCTCGAGCGCCGTTCGCGAGCACCGCTGCGTCGCCGTGACGCCACCAGTTCCCCTGGCGCTCGAGAAGCAGCGCAGGCTCTGCCTGGTCGCCGATCACGCGACCTGCGCGACGTATGGAGCCGCCGTGGCCGCCCGCCCGCCGCTCGCCCGGCGGACCGATTCGGGCCTTCGGGTCATCGCGCGCACGACGCCGGTGATCCTTGACCAGGGGCGGTTCGACCTCCGCCTGCCAGCGTTCCGCCCGGACCGGATCTCGGGCCAGGGTCTCCTGGTTGGGCTGCTCGGGCTCGCCTTTGTGGCAATTCTCGTTGCCCGCCCGGCGAGCGATGGCCGTGGCGCAGACGGCGCTGGAGTAATCAACGCCTCGGCCACGCCGGGCTCGAGGACCGCCGCCATCGCCAGCCCCGAGCCAGCCTCGTCGACGCCGGCCTCCGAGGCTCCGGTGGTCACGGCGCGCCCGGTCGCGAGCGCAGCGCCCGCCGTATCTAGCCAGCCGACCAGTGTGCCGCCGAGTGCCCAGCCCGCCAGCTCCGGATCAACCTACAAGGTCAAGAGCGGCGATACCTTGAGCGCCATTGCGGCCCGCTACGGGACGACGGTCAAGGCGCTCATGAACCTGAACAAGATCATTGACCCGTCGAAGTTGAAGATCGGCCAGATCCTCGAGCTGCCCTGACGCCCCGCCGTCGAAGGGGCGGCGCTCGTCAGCGCTGGCAACCCCGGCAGAACGACGTGATGAATCCGCCGGCTCGGACCTCGGTGATCCGTGTTCCGCACCGAGGGCAAGGCTGGCCACCCTTGTCGTGGACGGCGAGGAAGTCGCGAACCTGGCGCTCGAAGGTGGGCGGAACGCGCACCTTCAGGACTTCGATGGCGTTGGCGAGGGTGATCCGCGTCGCCGTGTACAGCGCGTCGACCTCTTCGGCCGCCAGGCTGGCCCGTTTGCGGAACGGCAGGAGGCGGGCAGCATGGAGGATCTCGTCGCTGTAGGCGTTCCCGATGCCGGCCACGAAGGCCTGGTTGCGCAGCAGGTTCTTCAGCTCGCCCGGATGGCGGCGGATCCGTTCACGCCAGACCTCAAGTGTGAGGGCCGAGTCGTCTGCGTCGGGGCCCTGGTCAGGTTCGCCCAGGCCCGGCACCGGGCGATCGACGGCGGCCGGCCGCAGATAGATCTTGCCCATCTGGGTGGGGTCTCGATAGCGGACCTCGACGGTGGCGTCGGCCACGGGTAGCCAGGAGGCTCCTCGTGTCCAGTCGGTCGCATCGGCTGGGACGGCCTCCTGCGGGCCGAATACCATGACCACGGCCGTCTTGCCCGGGAGCTTCTCGCCGGGCAGCGCCAGCTGAAATCTGCCGGTCAACATCGGGTTGCAGGCAATCGCATCCCGCTCGAGGGTGATCAGCAGGAACTTCCCACGCCGTCGGATCGCGTCGACGCGCTGGCCAACCAGTGCCCCCAGCTCGGCCGGCGTCCCACGCACCGCGAGTGGACCCGGCGCCTCTGCCGAACGGACTTTTCGGCCGGCGAGCGAGGCGTGCAGCGCGTCGGCGACCACGGTCAGATCGGGTAGTTCGGGCACGGTTTGGCGATTGTAGTGGTCAGAATGCGTGTGCTAGACTCTCCCGGCCCCGCGAGGCAGGACAGCTGAAGAGCTACGAGCAGGCTATTCCACGCACGAAGGAGCGGACCGCGGAGTCGATTACCACGGACCACTTGATCGTCCCGGACACGGCTTGAACGTTGCTCAAGCCGTTCTTGATTCTCAGGAGCAAATCCACCACCAGGAGTGACCAAACCTTTGACCGAAGAACAGCTGAGCGGGACCACGCCGGAGACGGGCGCGATTGCGACCGCCGACGAGGCGTCGGAGAACACCGTCGCGGCGAATGCCGTTGACGAGCCCGCCGCGAACACCGACGAATCCGCCACAACTCCCCAGACGGAGATTGCCCCCGAACCCGCGACCGCCGAAGCCGAGACGGTTTCGGTCCAGTTCGACGCTCCTGCGGCCGAAGCCGCATTCGATCCTGACCCGGTCGTGGCCGACGAACCCGCCCCCACGTCCAATGAGGCTGCGCCGGCGCCCGCCTCGACGGAGGCGGAACCCGAATCATTGAGCGCCGACGAGACCGCCGATGCTCCGGCTGCCAGCGATGACGAGGAGGAGCCGCTCGCGGCTCGCGCGCTCGGTCCTGAGCCAACGACGATGGAGGAGCTCCTGGCCGAACAGGACTCGGACATCAAGAGCTTCAAGCACGGTGACGTCGTTGAGGGCCAGGTCGTCCGGATCGACAAGGACGAGATCCTGGTCGACATCGGGGCAAAGAGCGAGGGGGTCGTCAGTAATCGCGAGCTGTTTGGTCGCCATGGCGAGGGCCAGCCGGCCCTCAACATCGGCGACACCGTCCTGGTCTACGTGCTCCAGCCAGAGTCGCCCGAAGGGCACGTTGTGCTCTCCCTGCGCCGCGCCGGCCTGGAGCGCAAGTGGCGGGCTATGCAGGAGCAGTTCGAGGCTGGCGTCATCATCGATGCCCCGGTCATCGACCACAACAAGGGCGGCCTCATCGTCGATTGCGGCATCCGCGGGTTCGTGCCGATCAGCCAGA
>CAYLSK010000260.1:0-2854 GCA_964385975.1 uncultured Anaerolineaceae bacterium
GGTCCTGTCGCTCGTGACCTGTGTCGGGTCGGTCGCGCCGGCCGGGGCCTGGCCGAGGGCGTTGGCGCCGAACGCGACACCCGTCACCAGGAAGACCGCCACGGCGGTGATGCCGAGTGGGCGCGAGAGGCGGTGCTTGAGGTCCATTGAGCTGGTCTCCCGAGATCCTGACCAACTGGGGCGCCGGCCATTCTGACTCCTTGAGACCGACGGTCGTCGAAAGGTTTCAGCCGTGATCGGCAACGCGTGAAACCAGGTCTGGGTGAGCGCCGAGGCTTGACCTCACGTGACGAGGTCGAGCAGGATCAGCACCATGCCCCAGACCCCCACGCCCTCGGAGACCGCGGCCTGAATAATCGCGTGACGCCGGAGTACGTCGATCGGCGCGTGCTCGTGCACGCCCGTCTCGAATAGGGCGGGTCACCAAATACTCCAGTGGAGTATTGACAAAGGTCTTGACAAACGCCGCCTCTCGGGTGAAAATATCGGCAATTGGGCTTGTCAAGACTTGACAGGCCCACAGGCACGTTCAGCTCCAGGAGGCGCCGTTTGGCGGTCGGTGTCGCAGCCGAAGTGAAGAGCCGGCTGTCGGTCCTCGATGTGGTCGGCGAGTCGGTCAGCCTGAAGAAGGCGGGCACCACCTACAAGGGGCTCTGCCCGTTCCACGGCGAGAAGACACCATCATTCGTCGTCACCCCGCAACGCGAGAGCTGGCATTGCTTCGGTTGCGGCCTGGGCGGTGACATCTTCAGCTTCGTGATGCAGCGCGACACGGTCACCTTCCCCGAGGCGCTCCGGACGCTCGCCACGCGCGCCGGCGTCGAGATCGATGAGCGGACCAAGCACGAGGACGCGCACAAGGCCCGCCTTCGTCAGGTCCTCGACCACGCGATCGCCTTCTACCACGCGGTGCTCAGCGCCTCGAACAGCGGCAAGTCCGCCCTGGACTACCTCCACGCCCGAGGCTTCACCGACGAGACGATCGCGGCGCACCAGCTCGGTTGGGCGCCGGGTGGCTGGGATCAGATGACCCGGACGCTCGGAGCCAAGCGCGACGTTCGGCCGGAGGAGCTCGTCGAAGCGGGCCTGGCCTCTCCACGGCAGGCCGAACGAGGCGGTGTCTACGACAAGTTCCGTTCACGGGTCATCTTCCCGATCCGGGACCAGAACGGCCATGCCGTTGGCCTGGGTGGCCGGCTGCTGGAAGGCGACGGACCCAAGTACCTGAACTCGCCGGCGACCCCGCTCTTCGACAAGAGCCGGACCCTCTACCTGATCGACAAGGCCAAGGGCCCCATCCGCAAGTCCGGCCAGGCGATCATCGTCGAGGGCTACACCGATGCGCTGATGGCGCATCAGGCCGGCTTCGACAACGTCGTGGCCAGCCTGGGCACGGCCCTGACGCCGGGCCAAGTTGCGCTGCTCACTCGATACACGAACCGGATCGCGCTGGCCTATGACGTCGATCCGGCCGGTGAGAAGGCAGGCACGCTCGGGGTGACCGCCTTGGCCGGGCTGATCGGGCAGCTCCAGGCGGATACGTCCGGCGTCAAGCTCGAGGACGTCCGGGTCGCTCGCCTGCCCGACGGCAAGGATCCGGACGAAGTCGTGCGCGAGTCGCCGGCGGCCTGGGAGGCCGCCATCTCGAAGGCGAAGCCACTGGTCGAGTATCTGATCGACCACCACGCCGGTCGGTTCGATCTCAAGACCAGCTCGGGCCGAATCGGGTTCGTGGAGGCCGTGATGCCGGCCCTTCGCGGCATCGCCGACCCGCTCCGCCGTGACGAGGCGCTCGGCGAGGTCCGGCGCGTCTCGGGCGTCGAGGACCGAGTCCTGCGCCAGGTGCTGGAGCGGCCGGCTCGCAATCCAATGAGCCAGGGGCGTTCGACGGGGGAGGGGAGCGCTGGCGGGTCCGCTGATTGGCGGATCAGCGCAGACGCGGTCCTGGCCTCGCCCGACGCCCTGCCGATCCACGACATCCTGCGGGCGATCACGCCGGTCGAATCGGAGCTTCTCCGATTGCTGCTCCTGGTGCCCGATGAGCAGCTTCGCGTCGTCGACCAGCTCGGACCGGACCAGTTGCCCAGCACCGTCGCTCGCGAGCTGTATCGGGCGATCGTGCTTCAACGCGAGCCCAACGCTGAGGGCCTGCATCCGCCGTTCGACCTGGTCGCCCTGGTCACCGGGCTGGACCCGGAGATCCGGGCGCTTGCCCAGGCGCTCATCGCGGTCGATCGGCCGCGACCGGAGGCCCGCGAGGTCGATCGTCTGCTCATCGACATCGAACAGATCCTGCTTCACGACCGCAACGACTACAACGAGTCCGCCCTGGCCGAGGCCGAACGGGCCAACGACAACCAGGCCATCGAGCGTCTGATGCTCGAGAAGATCCAGATCAACGAAGCGCGCCTGTCACTGGACCGGCGCCGCGACCAGACCCGGCTTCTTGCCGGCAACCGGAGGTAGCCATGCCCGTCGATCCGCTCGACAAGCAACTCGTGGAGGCCGTTCTGTCGCGGCCCCGCCGCGCCAAGGCCGACCTCGAAGAGGCCAAGATGGCCGGACTGCGCCCGACGCGGTCGTCGGTCGGTATCGCCGTGGTGGATGACGACGACGACGACGATGACGACGATCTCGATCTCGGACCGGAGGTCGTCGGCCCCGACGGCGCCGATGTCGGGATCGTGGTCGTAGCTGATGACCTGGCCAGCGAACTGGCCGCCAAGCTGCCAACGGACGCGCCGGCCAAGCTCGATCCGAAGGCGGTCGAGGAGCCCTCCGCGGAGGATCTCGAGGCGATCTCGGCCGACATGATCGGGATCGACGATCCGGTCCGGATGTACCTCAAGGAGAT
>CAYLSK010000261.1:0-2824 GCA_964385975.1 uncultured Anaerolineaceae bacterium
CACGGCACGAATCCCGCGGTTACTGGTGAAACGCATCGGCGACCACACTCGAATATCGCGAACGTGCGCCTGACGCTGACCCCTGAGCGCCCGCGCGGTGACGGGACGCTGCGCCGAGCGGCGGACACGTGTCGTAGCCGAGCATCGAGAGCCGAGCGGCGGACACGGCTGGACCCTCTGATAGACTCCCGCCGTCCCGCCCCCATCGTCTAGAGGCCTAGGACGCCACCCTTTCAAGGTGGAGATCAGGGGTTCGAATCCCCTTGGGGGCACTCCCGCTGTCTTTCGAAGAAGGGCCTCGCCGCGGGCGTCCATCGAGGCGTTCGGCTTCATCTCCACCACCGATAGCCCAGCGTCGCCCAGCGTGTCGCACAGGGCCTCGTATCACGATCGAACCTCGTTGACTGCGACTTATTCGATTGGGCTCGGGCAGACCCGACACCATGGGTGGTTAGTGGGGTCGATGTCCTGAGCGGGGACTCGCTCACCAGGCCGAACCAGTCGTTGTCCCTCGTCTTGAGACACGTACGTCCCGGGGCGCCGTCGACCATCCTGGCGATGCTGCATCTCTGTCCCCTCGCCGGCGGCCCCGACCAGTGCCACCGGACTCGGGCGTACCATGGAGAACTCGTCCCACGGAGCGTCGGGACGGGTTCATCCGGCAGGGGGTGTAGACCGTGCAGGCTGCCGATCGGTCGGCCGGGGGTGGCTTCCGCCCTGACCTCGAGGGGCTTCGCGGCGTCGCCATTCTGCTCGTCCTCGTCTTCCACGCGCGGTTGCCGGGGACCGGCGGCGGCTTTGTGGGCGTGGACGTCTTCTTCGTCCTCTCGGGCTTCCTCATCACTGGGCTCCTGCTGCGCGAGCGCGAACGCCTCGGAACCATCGACCTGCGGGCGTTCTACGCTCGCCGGGCGCGGCGGATCCTCCCGGCGGCCCTCGCCGTCATCGTCGGGACCCTCGCCCTCTCGGCCCTGATGCTCGCCCCGCTGGACCTGCCCGGAGTGGCCGGTGACGCGGCGGCGGCGGCCCTCTCGGTGGGCAACGTGCGCTTCGCGGTCAACGCAATGGACTACTTCGCCGCCGACGCCGCCCCCTCGCCGCTCCTCCACTACTGGTCCCTCGGGGTGGAGGAGCAGTTCTACCTCGTCTGGCCGGCACTCATGATCGTCGCGGCACGCGGTCGCCGGCCACGGCTCGGCGCGGCGGGCGCCCTTGGCGTGGTGCTCGTGGCCTCGTACGCCGCGTCGCTCTTCCTGACCGACGTCTCGGCACCCTGGGCCTTCTACTCGCTCCCGACCCGAGCCTGGCAGCTCGCCCTCGGCGGGTTGCTCGCCGTCTCGGCCGAGTGGCACGACCGGCTCCCCGACCGGGTGCTGGTCCCGGTCGGCTGGCTGGGACTCGGGGCGATCCTTGCTGCCCTCGTGGTCATCGACCCGACCACCCCGTACCCGGGCCTGGCCGCCCTCCTGCCGAGCGTCGGCGCGGCTGCGGTCGTGCTCGCCGGCTCGCGACGAGGATCCGTCGGCGCGCTGCTCGTGCTGCCCCCGATACGCTTCCTCGGGCGGATCTCGTACTCGCTCTACCTGGTCCACTGGCCGATCCTCGTGCTGCCGGCCGCCAACCTCGCCATCGACGAGGAGCTCCCGCTGGAGGTGCGCTTCGCGCTCGCCCTCGTCTCGGTCGTCGTGGCGACAGCGAGCTACCACTGGATCGAGCAGCCGTTCCAGCGCGGGCGACGGCTGGCGATGCCTCCCGGGCGGACGCTCGCGCTCGCGGGAGCCATGATCGCGGCGACCGTCGTTGTGGCCGTCGCGGTCGACACCGGCGCCACGCGATCGCTTCAGGAGGACACCTCTGCGCCGGTGAGCGCGGCCGTCACGAACCCGGCGACCGCGCCCGACGACGCAGGGGCCGATGCCACCGACGAGACCGAGACGGGCGTCCCCGCACCCCCTGTCGCGACCGACGACACAGGGGCAGCCACGCCGACGCCGGCAGCCACGCCGACGCCGGCAGCCACGCCAGCCGCCGCCCCCGTGGTGGATGCGCCGAGCCCGAGCGGCCCGCAGCCTCTGCCCTCCGATGTGCGCCCATCGCTCGCGCAGGCCCGCGGTGACGGCGAGCGGCTGGGAGGCTGCACCCTCGACTACCCGGAGACCCGGCCCCGCGACTGCGTCTTCGGTGACCCTGCTGGCGAGACGACGGTCGCCCTCGTGGGCGACTCCCACGCGGCCCAGTGGTTCCCGGCCGTGGAGCGCATCGCGAGCGAACGCGGGTGGCGATTGGTCACCTTCACCAAGGTCTCATGCCGGTTCGTCGACGTGCGCCAGTACGCGCGCTTGCTCAAGCGCCCCTACACCGAGTGCGACGCTTGGCGAGAGCGCGTCGTCGAGAGCCTCCAGAAAATCGGACCGGACCTTGTCATCGTCGCCGTGACCCGAGACCTGAAACCGATCGAGGCGGCGGACAACGACCCGCGCCGCCAGGGTCAAGCCATGGCCCGCCTCCTCCGGCGGATCCCGGGGCGGATCGCGATCCTGGTCGACACGCCGCAGTCCAGGTACGACGTTCCGTCCTGCCTGTCGCGTAACCTCGCTGATACCACGCGCTGCGAGACCAGTCGACGGGCCGCGTTCGGATGGCACCACCTTATCCTGGAACGGACGGCCGCGGAGGCGACCGGAGCGACTCTGGTCGACCTGTCCCATCCGATCTGCCCGCGCGATCCCTGTCCCGTGGTCCTCGACGGGATGATCGTCTACCGCGACAGCCACCATCTCACAGCGACGTTCGCGACCTCACTTGCCGGGGACCTCGAGGCGGC
>CAYLSK010000262.1:0-2807 GCA_964385975.1 uncultured Anaerolineaceae bacterium
CGTCTGCGATGCGGTTGTCGCCGAGGCATTCTCATCGGGGTCCGACGAACACCTCAAGGCGATCGAGGCACTGATCGAGGCCCTGGAGTACGTCTCGACGCAGCCGGATGCGGCTCGCTGGGCAGGAGCGTCCCGGCGGCGGCTGCGCCAGACCAGTCCCCGCCGCCTCGGCGACTCGATCATCGCCGGCGTGGCCTGGTTCAACGACGCCATCGTCGTGACCCGTAACCCGCATGACTTCGAGATCCAGGGCGTCCGCGTCCTCGGCTACGGGTGACCGGTCCGGCGCGCGGCGGCGCTCATACGCTCCCGCGATGGACCGAGGCGGTTCCGGTCCGTCCATCCCAGACCATCCAGCCTGCATAGGGTTCCCGCATACTGGCTCCGCCCAGAGGAGGTCAGCCCGCACATGAGCGTCGGGACCGCGTTCCATGCGCGCACCGCCCCACTCAACCGCAAGATGCAGTGGCGGGAGTGGTCGGGCTACTTCGCGTCGAGCGTCTACGCGGACTTCCACGACATCGAGTACAACGCGATCCGCGAGGCCGCCGCGCTGATCGACGTCTCGCCGCTCTACAAATATCTCGTCTCGGGCCCTGACGCGGAGCGCCTGGTCGACCGGGTCATCACTCGCGACGCGACGAAGCTCAGCGTTGGCGGCGTCTATTACACGCCGTGGTGTGACGAGAACGGCAAGGTCGTCGACGACGGCACGATCCACCGACTGGACGACCGGCTGTATCGCTGGACGGCCGCGGACCCGCAGCTGCGCTGGCTTCGCCAGAACAGCGCCGGCCTGGAGGTGACGATCACGGAGGAGACCGAGGCAACGGCCGCCCTCGCCCTTCAGGGTCCCCTCTCCCGCAACGTCCTGGAGGCGGTGACCGGCGAATCGTTCGCCGACCTGCGTTACTTCCGCCGCCGCGCGTCGCGCATCGACGAGGTCGCCGTCGATGTGTCACGGACCGGCTACACGGGCGATCTAGGCTACGAGCTCTGGCTGCCGACCGACGGCGCGGTCGCGGTCTGGGATGCGGTCATTGCAGCCGGGAAGGCCTATGGCATACGACCAGCCGGGATGGTCGCCCTCGACGTCGTCCGCCTTGAGGCAGGACTCATCCTTCTCGAGGTTGACTACACCTCGGCCCGGCACGCGATGAATCCCGAACAGCACTACTCGCCGTTCGAGATCGGCCTCGGGCGCCTGGTCAGCTTCGACAAGGGCGACTTCGTGGGGCGCCTGGCCCTGGAGCGGGAGGCCCGGAACGGCGGTCCGGCGCGCCGCCTCGTCGGCCTGCAGCTCGACTGGTACGACATCGAAGGCCTGTATGACGCCCAGGGCTTGCCCCCGGCAATCGGCCCCACGGTCGATCGCTCGCCCGTCCCGGTCTTCGCCGGCGGGCGCCAGGTCGGCCGGGCCACCAGCCACGGCTGGAGCCCGATCCTCAAGCAGGCGATCGCGCTCGCATCGGTGCCGCCGCAGTACGAGTCGATCGGATCGACGCTCGCGGTCGAATGGACCGTCCAGGGACGCCGCGGCCGCGTCGGCGCGACGGTCGTGTCGCTGCCGTTTCTCGATCTGGCCCGAAAGCGGAGCTGAGCCCCAAGCGCCGACGAGCCTCTGGCGCGCCCGCTGATCAGCGCAGGGTTCGGGCAGCGAAGGCCTCCAGCCGGTTGAGTGCCTCGGGGAGGTCCGTCCGACCGAAGCCCAGCCGGAAGTGGTTGCCGGGGTGGCCGAACTGCGAGGCCGGCAGCAGCAGGACGCCCTCCGACTCGACGAGGGCTGCCGCCCAATCGTCGATCCGAACGCCGGGCGCGGTCAGGCGCGGGAAGCCAATCGAGCCAGCCCTTGGACGGACCCAGCTGAAGCGATCGGCCCAATCTTCGAAGAATCCGTCGAGTCGTTCCAGGTTGCGAACCACGATCGCGCGCGATCGGGCCAGCACCTGGTCCCGCGCACGGAGCGCGATGATCGACAGGATCTCCGACGGCGCCGACGAGCAGATCGTGGTGTAGTCCTTGAACGACGCCGCCCTGGCGAGAAGCGCGCGATCGTGGCTGGCCAGCCAGCCGATTCGCAGACCGGCCATCGCGAAGGACTTGGACATGACGCCCAGGGAGACGCCGCGGCGGGAGGCGTCGGCGCCCGCCGGCAGCCGGTCGACCTCCTCCAGCTCCAGGCCGCGGTAGACCTCGTCCACGAGGAGCTGAGCGCCGGCCTCGTCGGCGATCGCGACGAGCTCGTCGAAGGTCGCACGATCCGGCAGCATGCCGGTCGGGTTGTGCGGCACGTTGATCACGATGAGTCGCGTCGATGGCGTCAGCTGTTGGCGGAGCCGGTCGAGGTCGAGGCGCCAGCCGGCCGACTCGTGAAGCTCGTGCAGGGTGATGTCCGCGCCGCCCGAGCGGGCGATCTCGTAGAGGCTCTGATACCCCGGCCAGGTGACGATGGCGTGATCGCCGGGTCCCAGCGAGACGTTCATCAGGCAGAAGATCGCCTCCTCAGCACCGGCGAACGTGAGGACCTCGTCGGGCTCGATCGTCTCGTAGAGCGAGGCGATCTCGCGCCGGAGGAGCGGGTGGCCGGTCGACTCCGTGTAGCCGAGATGGAGGTGGTCCCAGAGAGCTCGGGTCTCGTCGTCGGCGAGGGCGAGGAGCTCGGCCATTGGGTAGGGCTGGACGTCCGAGGCGCACAGCAGATGCCGGGCGGCGAATTCCCAGCGGGCGAAGTAGCGCTCCAGCGCGAAATCGGCGATACGCATCGACCCATGATGCGGCACCATCGCGCGGTGAACCCGGCCATCGTC
>CAYLSK010000263.1:0-2739 GCA_964385975.1 uncultured Anaerolineaceae bacterium
CGGCAGCAGAGCGGCTGAAGGTGCTGTGTCCGGAGACGTATCCGGCAAAGGCCGGGGTGACGAAGGTCGGAAGCTGGTAGGGCAGCCAGTCGACCGCTCGAATCCAGCCGACTCCGCCACTCTGCGTCGTCGGGTCTTCCGGGTTTCCCTGCCAGGCCTTGATGGCGATCTCGCCGTTGTGGCCCGCGAGATGCACCAGGCGCTGTCCAGGCGCGCTCAGCTCGGGTGTGATCACCTCGACCAGTCCGGGCTCGAGCGGAAGCCCCTGAGGGTCGTATGACTGCCCGTCGGGATCGCTTGACTGCCCCTTCCCGCCCATGTACCGGATCATCGAGATCGGGCGAGTACCGTCGTAGTCACCCTTCAGTCCCCAGGCCGCGATCGCGGCATCGTGGACCGCCCCGTTGAGCGCGAGGTAGACCTTGACGTCCCACTCCAGCCGATCGACGACTGGTCCTGTACCCCCGATCCGCAGATTCGGGGATAGCTCGTCCGAGACGAGATTGGCAAGCACGTTCCAGTGTCCGGGCGGAGTCTCAGACTTGGGTCCGTCCGCCCAGAACTCAGCCATGACCCGAAAGAAGTCGCCCTCGTTGACCATATCGGGCGGGTACGGCTCGCCGGTCGCCGGGTTGGCCGGGCGTCCGTGGCCGTCGTTGCTTCCGAGCGCGTTGTTGCCGCGCGCCCCGGGCGAAACGTCGATCGTCGTCCCGGGTGTGGGGTCGAGCAAGCTGCTGTCGCGGATCACCTCGACGGCTTGGTCCTTGAACGCCTGGTCGGTGGCCGGGTCGCCGAGCCGCGGGGGCGGTCCGGGGTCGATTGGGGTTCCGGCGGCACCGCCGTCGGGTAGGGCGAAGCTGGCGACGTGACCCCAGTGCGGCCCGACGGCCTGCTGGACGCCGTTCGTCACTGGGACGCCGTTCTGGGAGATCATGTGCTCGATCTGGAGCGGCTGCCAGCGGTTCGGGTCCGTCATCGTCGTACCGGACTTGGCCACAACGAGCGGCGGGTTGACTGGCTTGTAGTCGGGGTCGCTGTAACCCCCGGCCTGGTTCGAGCCGTCGGTCATGCCGTAGGCGATGACCGCATGGGCGATCCGGTTGCCGACCGCGGCGGGCGAGTCGCCCTCGGTCGTCGTCACGTTAAGCGGATAGCACAGCCCGTCCATGACATCGTCGAACTCCGACAGCGAGTCGGCGCCGCCGACCGCCTTGATGAACCGGGCGGTCAGCACCCCGAAGGCCGCGTAGCTGATCGCCTCGTTCCGGGCCGCAGGCACGTCCGACGCCGTGTGCTTCTTCTCGAAGAGGTAGCCGGAGGCGTGCGGGTCGTACGCCGCCCAGGCATCCCACATCGCGGCCGATGTGTGGAACAGGTTGCGGGCGTGGACGGGCGGATTGGGGAGGGCGCGGCGGATGGCGTCCAGGAGCGCCTCATCCCAGCGCCGGGCTACGGACCACTCGGGATGGTTCGCCACCGCTGGGCACTTCGGCTCCCAGGGCCGAACGACGATGAGTCCGCCCGCAACGAGCACGACCGCGAGCAGCCCGACGGCCGCAATCAGCCGTGACGATCGGCGCGCTGGCATGTATCGTCCTCCTCAGGTCCAACCGCGCCATCCCGGGCGCATCGCAGTTCGACGTTCAGCTGACGGTCGGCCCGGCGTACGCGCCGGCCGCCCGATCCAGGTCCACGAGCGCGGCGATGGTACCTCGGCGGAGCTGGCCGGGAACGATCCGGTCGGTCTGCTGGCCGTCAGCCGCGGTCCGCGGCCTGGAAAACCCGCTCGATCACCTTGAGGTTGGCCACCGCGTCTTCGGGCGGGGTCGGGGTGGGACCGCCGTCGAGCACCGCCGCTGCGAATCGCTCCGCCTCGACGGCGTACGGGTCGGCCGTCTCGAAGGAGAGCACCTCCGTGTTCGGGTCGACGGGCGGATTGCCGCCCGCGGTAAGGAACACCTGCGTGCGGCGGTCCGGCGGGATGTTGAACGGGATCCCGACCGAGATGCGGCCCTCCGTGCCGTAGATGTGGACGCGCTGGTCGTCCTCCGCTCGCGTGGAACAGGTGAACGTCGCCACGCCGTCCTCGAACTCAAGGAGGCCGCTCGTGAGCACGTCGACGCCGCTGATCGGATCGCGGATCACGGACGCCTCGACGCGGACCGGCTCCGCTCCGAACAACATCCGCGACAAGTTCACCGAATAGCAGCCGATGTCGAAGAGCGCGCCGCCCCCGTAGTCGCGGATGTTTCGGATGTTCGCCGCGTCGTCGTTGAAGTAGGAGAACCAGCTGTCAACCGCCATGAGCCTGCCGATGCGACCTGACGCAACGAGCTCCCGCACGGCAACCCAAGTCGGGTGCAGGCGGTACATGAACGCCTCCATGAGCCGGACACCCTCAACGTGGCAGACGTCGACCATCCGCTGGGCGTCGGCGGCAGTCAACGCGAGCGGCTTCTCGCACAGCACGTGCTTGCCGGCCCGCGCGGCGGCGATCGTCCATTCGAGGTGGAGGTGGTTCGGCAGCGGGATGTAGACGGCGTCGACCTCGGGGTCTGCGAGCAGGGCCTCGTACGAGCCGTGTGTCTTCGGGATGCCCAGGCGCTCGGCCAGCCGTCGGGCCCGGCCGGCATCCCGTGACGCGACCGCCACCACCTGGCATCGAGCGGCCTTCTGGATCCCGGGGATGACCTTCTCGGTCGCGATGTGGGCCGTCGACAGGATTCCCCAGCGGAGCAT
>CAYLSK010000264.1:0-2701 GCA_964385975.1 uncultured Anaerolineaceae bacterium
GCCGGGCGCACCTGAACGAGATCGGCCAGCAGCTTGCCGACAACAAGATCATGCCTCACCAGAACCCGGACGGGTCGGTCGTCGAAGGCGCGCTCATGAGCAACGCGCGCCGGACACAGTTGGGCCTTGCCGCTGGGCAACTGAACCCGGGCTGGCACCACGTCTTGAAGTCGAACGAGAAAGGGCAGCCGGAGTGGGGCCCGGTATTCGACCCCAAGGCGGGCGACGGTTCGTGGGAGTCGACGCACGTCACCGTCCACACGGCGCTGGGCGAGAAGCTCGTCACCGGCGAAGCGACTATCAGCCCGAAGGCGTCCATCACCATCCTGGGCTACGCCCGCACGCCCGAGGGCCTCACCCCGTTCTCACTCCCGGACACGACTCAGGAGCTTACCTTCGTCGACGAGCACGGACTCGTGCAGCGTGCCTATTCGATCGACGGCGGCCAGACCTGGATCCGGCCGGGCGTCGGGATGCCGGCGCCGTCGATCGTCCTCAACGCGAACCTCGTGGTCAACAAGGACGCCAAGACGAACGTGGTCACGATCGCCGACGCCGACAGCGGCGAGACGATCCTCACCCAGAAGGCCGACGGGTCCTGGTCGCAGTCGGACGCCTATTTCTACGCCAATCCCGGCGCCAAGGCGTGGTACGGGCAGGCCGCCTGGGAGCAGGCCAAGGCTCAGCCCTTCGGGCACCAGGCGTCCGAGTTCGACATGGCGCACGAGCCTCGCCGGTTGAACGTGGTGGACGCTGCCTCGATGCCGATGGGGGCCCCGAACCTGCACATGACCCTCGCCTACGCTTCGCGCTCGGGCGTCGTCAACCTGGCCCCGGCGAGCGTGGTCCGGGCTGATTACATGCGGTCCGACACCAGGAGCGAGGCTCGCCGCGCCGCTGCCCCGGCTGCGTCGTCCCAGGTCGCCGCCGCCAGGCGGAACGTCGCCGGCCCGCTCGTTGGCAACGTCCACAACATGCCCGGTCGTCCGACGACCGCGCGGGACATCAACATCCAGTTGCCGGCCGACACGCCAGCGCGCTACGAAGGCTACGGAACGTGGCGGCCGCCGACCACGGCGGCGACGTTCGCGCCGTCGTCGGTGCTGCCGGGCCTGACGCCGGCCTATGTGCCGTCGCTGATCTACACGCCGCCACCCTTGCCTGCCCTCCTCCCAGCGACGGCCAGCGCGACACTGCCTAAGACCGGCACGGTCGCCAAGCCGCCGGCGATCAACGTGGCGACGCACACGACGGCCTTCGCCAAGGCGCACGCTGCGTCGCCGCCTCCACCGCCTCCGCCGGTCAAAACTCCGACGGCGACGCCGGGCGTCTATCGACCGGGCACCACCGGCACAGGCCCGTTGGAATACTGATGAGCTGGCTCGATGACTTCGGGCTTGCGGCCAGCTCCTTCGGTGCGAGCGCGCCAAGCGGCTACACGAGCTGGAGTTCGAGCTTGAGCTCGGCCGGCTTCGGGGCGCCCGCTCCTTCGGGCTCCAGGTTGCGGCCGCCCACCTGGGGCGATCTTGCGTCAGGTCGACTCGCTCCGAGTGGGCTCGGTTCCTCGTTCTTCACGACCTCGAAGGCGTCGGCCTACGTCCCGGCCGCTCCGCCCGAGCGGTTCGATGTCAAGTACCCCGTCCGCGGGTTCGGCGCTCCCGTTCCGCAGCCGCCCCACTCCACCCAGGGCGACATCTTCGGCTCGGCGTTGGGCGCCGTCGGCGCCACGGCCGGCAGCCTGAACCTCGCGAACGTCGTGCCCTGGTTCATGGAACGCGTCAACGTGCTCGCCGACGAGTTCTCGAAGCTGCCCGGGCCGGTAGGGGTGGCAGCGAAGGTCGCCGCGGGTCCGCTCAACGTGTTCGCGGCCGGCGTCAAGGCTGTCAGCGATGTCGCCGCCCCGGTCCTGGCCGCCTTCCCGGACTGGGTCCGTGACGGGCAGCTCCACGACCGCTCGAAGCTCTACCGAGCCGTGGTGTCCGGCGGCAAGGCCGACTTCGGGTTCGGCCCGATCAGCAACCCGCTCGGCACGCTCGCGCAGTACGCCCTCGGCTCGCCTGCGCTGCTCGGACCGAACAACCCGATCACCGACGCCGCGACCGGACTGTTCGGCAAGCCGGTGTCGGCGCAGAACTACGAGTACGACCAGTTTCGCCAGATGCTCCTCCACACGATCGACCCGAACGGTCGGGCCACGATCGAGCAGCGGATGGGGGTCCTGCGCGAAGCGATCGACATCCCGCAGAGCGTCAAGATCGCGATCGAGCGCGACCCGAACCTGTCGGACGACCAGATCGAGAAGCTTCTGGCGGAGGCGCCCGAGGGGCGTCAGTGGTCGTACCAGGGCGGCATCCCCGGCGTGGCGCAGAACATGGGCACGCCGCTCCTGTTCTACCTATCCGAAGCTCGCGCACTCGGTCGGGCCGGTAGGGGAGTGAGTGCCTTTGGGGCCGAGGCCGGCGGCGGGGTCGGCACGGCAATCGGCGCCGCCGGCCGGGCCACGAGCGCCGCAGCGAAGCTCCAGACCTACGCGATGGCGGCCGGGCTCGGCACGACGATGCTGACGACGACGATGGACGGCGTCGCGCGCTGGATGGGCAACCAGGCAGCGATCGACTGGTTCGACCGGATCAACCGGACCACGAAGTTCAGCGACGATCCGGCGGTTCAGCTCGTCACGGCGTTCAGCGTCAACCCGTTC
>CAYLSK010000265.1:0-2641 GCA_964385975.1 uncultured Anaerolineaceae bacterium
CCAGGTTCGTGGAGAGGTCACCGTGCTCCGGGTTGGCCGGTCGCTCCACCTCGACCTCGGGCGCCTCGGCATCCTCGGGGAGCGCCGGCAGTGTCCCGGACGCGATCGCCCGCGCCCAGGCCCGCTCGACCGCCCGCCGGACCAGCGTGCGGATCGGATCGGGGATGGCGGCCGCGTCGGCGCGGCTGGGGTCGGTCGACTCGGAGGAAGGCAAGGGGTCGCTCCTGCTAGGGGGCCGGTCCATGGTACCGGCTCCGGCACGGCGCCGACCCGGAGCCTGGCGAGAAGATCGGGCGGCCAGCTCGCCGGGAGATCGGATGCGTGGACCTCCACCCGACGCCGCGAGGCATCGGCAAGCGCGCTGTCAAACTGCCCCACGAGGCCCCTTGATGTTCCGCTCCCATTCGCGCCATTGCCCAACCTACCTTTGATAAGAACGCGCCGCCGCCGCCGTTGTGTGCAGGAGATGACCGGCCTGAGACGGAACCGGGTGTTCCGATACCAGCCGTACCTGCAGATGTTCGCCGAGCCTGTGCCGGTCGATCCGGACGATGCCCGCCACGCCTCGGATCTCAGTCAGAACGCTCCCGCTGCTCCGGATGCCTCTACCTCTTTCGAGGAATAGCGGCGCTCACACCGCGGAACACCGGCGGTCCTGGTACTTCGGTGTGCGGGCGCACCGGAATCGGAGGAATCCCGCTGTGCGGTCTCGTGGAGATAGGTGATGTTGGCACTGGATATCCGTAGAACGTCCTAGTACCATCGTCGGTCCGCCCAGACATAGGATGCGGATGCACTGATCAGCGCCCAGTACTTATCGGGCGCGACAGAGAGCAGTCAGGGGGCCGCAGGCGTTCCGAGGATCGGAGCCGGCTCTCATCGGCAGTTCTTGGAGGCACGGTACTTATCGTCGCTCCAAACTCGGGGATCGGAGGACCTCATATGACGTCTCGGGGATTTCCCACTGCGCTGAGCGCGCGCTCGCGGAGGGGCTTCGTGCTCTTCTGGGCCGCGCTCTTTGTGTTGTCTCTCATGTTGCAGTACGCGTCCGTGGCCGCGCCGCGAAACGCGATGGCAGCCAGCGGTTTGAAGGCTGGGACCGTTCAAGGCTTCGAGGTCGACGGAGACCTGAAGTCCGGAACGGCGACCACAACGCCGGCGGCCTGCCCCGCCGGCACGAGCGGACCTGGCTGTATCCCAAACGGCCTGATCGACAGCCTGACGAACGGGAACGACTGGCTGGCTGGCACGTCGGGCACCGGGCTCGTGGACCCGGCCAATCCTCCGAACTCCGCTCTCGATGAGGATCTGTTCGGTCAGCCCGACAACACGGCCTTTGGCAACGGCGACAAGGAAGACGACACGTCGACCTGGTCATACGTCAACCCCCAGGGCCCGAACGACAAGACCGACTTCCGCCATGTGATGGCGGCCGCCCAGTTCAACGGCAGCAACGCCTTTGCCTTCCTGGGCGTCGAGCGGATCTCCAACAACGGCGTCATGGTGGTCGACTTCGAGCTGAACAAGCTCGGTTACAAAACTTGGGCCGACGGGATCTCGAAGCCGGACCGGAGCGTCGGTGACCTGCTGGTGGCGTTCCTGTACAGCAACGGCGGCTCAAATCCAGAGGTGAACATCTACACGATCGCCTCGGTGACCAACACGGCGAACGGGAACGGCCAGTTGGCGACGTTCAGCCAGATCAACGACACGACCGTCGCGAACGCCGTTCACTCGGCGACAAACTTCGTCGACCTCGCCAACTCCGGCTTCGGATACACGATCGATGCCTTCAACTTCGCTGAAGTCGCGATCGACCTCACCGCGTTGGGCAGCCAGGCGAGCTGTCCCGGATTCTCCCAGGGCTCCATCCGCAGCCGGACGGGCTCGGCCAACAACATCCCGGAGCCGGGAAGCTCACAGCTGAAGGACTGGGTGGCGCCGTTCCCGCTCGATCTCAACACGTGCGGCAAGCTCCGCATCGAGAAGCTGGACGAGCAGGAGAACCCTGTTGCGGGCGCGACGTTCACGATCGATCCCGACCCGCGGCCAGGCGAGACCGGCGTCCTGACTGTCACCGACGGCGGTGCGAACGACCCCGACGACACGGCCAACGGCGTCATCGAGTTCGATCCGGCGGCCCCGGGCACCTACGATGTCTGCGAGACGGTCGCGCCGGCGGGCTTCGAGCTCGCCGACCCACCCTGTCAGAACGACCAGGTGCTCGGCAGCAATGACACCCTGACCTTGACATTCGTCGACACCCGGACGCCTGTACCCTCGATCGCCATCACCAAGGACCCGCCGACCCAGACGATCGTCTCGGGCGGCACGGCGACCTGGTCGATCATCGTGACGAACACCGGTGACGTCCCGCTCACGAACGTCAACGTCACCGACCCGCTCGCGACCGACTGCGTCAAGACGTTCGAGGGCACGCTCGCCGTCGGCGCCTCCGAGGCGGCCTACAGCTGCACGAAGACGAACGTCACCGCGGACTTCACGAACGTCGCGACGGCCCACGGCACGCCGCCCGTCGGCCCCGAGGTGACCAATACCGACAGCGCGGCTGTCGATGTCATCGCCCCCTCGATCGCCATCACCAAGGACCCGCCGACCCAGACGATCGTCTCGGGCGGCA
>CAYLSK010000266.1:0-2623 GCA_964385975.1 uncultured Anaerolineaceae bacterium
CCGCCGGATCATCGAGAAGTGCCTGACCGCGGCACGCGCCCGCGAGGCGGCGCGGAAGGCGCGCGATCTCGTCCTTCGCAAGGGGGCACTCGAGGGGATGTCACTCCCCGGCAAGCTCGCCGACTGCCAGGAGCGCGACCCTGCGCGCAGCGAGATCTACCTCGTGGAGGGCGATTCGGCCGGTGGATCAGCCAAGGCTGGACGCGATCGACGCTTTCAGGCCATCCTGCCGATGTTCGGCAAGATGCTGAACGTGGAGAAGGCCCGCCTCGACAAGGTCCTATCGAGCGAGAAGATCCGGCCGTTGATCATCGCCCTCGGCGGCGGGATCGGCGAGGGCTTCGACATCGCGAAGATCCGCTACCACCGGATCATCATCATGACCGACGCCGATGTCGATGGCGCTCACATCAGGACGCTCCTGCTGACCTTCTTCTACCGGCACATGCCGATGGTCATCGGAGCTGGTTATCTCTACATCGCCCAGCCGCCGCTCTACCGGATCAGCACCGGCAAGGTCACTCGCTACGCGCAGACCGAACAGCAGCGCGAGCGGATCATCAAGGACTTCAACGTCAAGAACCTCTCGGTTCAGCGCTTCAAGGGCCTCGGCGAGATGAATGCCGACCAGCTTTGGGAAACGACCATGAACCCGGAGACGCGCACGCTCCTGCGGGTCGACAGCGAGAACGCCTCGGCAGCCGACGAGATCTTCACGATGCTGATGGGCGAGAAGGTCGCGCCACGCAAGGACTTCATCAAAGCCGAAGCCCGAAAGGTTCGCAACCTTGATGTCTGAGGTCGCCGGGCTGGCCACGCCGTTGATTTCGACGGCGATTGGGGACCGGTTCGCGCTCGCGCCGCACAACTGCTTCGCCTGCGGGACGCTCAATACGAACGGACTCGGGTTGCTCGTGCACATCGAGCGCGGACGATCGTGGGCTGAGTTGGAGCTGGATCGGCGTTTCGAAGGCTGGGAGGCGATAGCGCACGGCGGGATTGTCTGCACGATCCTCGATGAGGTCATGGCCTGGGCCCTCGTCGGCGAGGACAACTGGGGCGTCACCGCCCGGATCTCGGTCGACTTCAAGAAGCCCGTCCCACTCGGGACGTTGCTTCGGGCGGACGGCTGGATCACCCGCTCGCGAAGGCGACTCGTCGATACCGAGGCACGGATCGCCGACAGCTCGACGGGGATGGATCTCGCGACGGCCACCGGCGTCTACGTCGCGGCTGATGCGGAACGGAAGCGCGAGCTCCAGGAACGCTACGGATTCCGGCGCCTCGACGCGAGCTCAAACGGGACTGGCGGGTGATCGCTGCGTCCCCCCAGAGCGCGATCACGGCTCGGGCCGTGGCGTTCGTCGCCGAGCATCGACAACCCGCCGAGACGCTCGGAGTCTCGCTCGCCGAGCTGGTCAATGACCCAGACGCATCTGCCGCGGAGCTCAGGCGGGGCCTTATGGGCCTGGCCGACCAGGACTACCTCCACGGCCAGCGGCGGATCGCCCCTGGGATCGGCGCGCTTTATGGGGTGCGCTGGCCACTGCTGGCGGCGGTGCAACGCGGATTCCGAGTCAGCACGAAGGGCGTCCGCCCGACGCCCCTGCTCTTCCTTGCCGATCGCCTCTTTCGGGAAGCGGAGCTCGAGAGCCGCTGGTTCGCCTTCGGCCTCCTCGAGCGAACCCTCGGGACCGAGGCGGAGCGGACATGGCAGCTCCTTCGACGCGCTGCTCGAGAGGCCGGCGACTGGATCACGGTCGACTCGCTCGCGCATCCATACGGGATCGGGATCGCCCAGGAGCCCTATCGCTGGGCCGAGCTGGAACAGCTTGTCTACAGCGCTTCGCGCTGGGAGCGCCGGCTCGTCGGTTCCACGATCGCAACCATGACCCACGGTGGACGCCGGACTGGGCGAGATCCCGAGCTCCCGCCTCGCGCTCTGGCATTGCTGTCACAACTCATGGGTGACGCCGAAGCGGACGTTCAGAAGGCGCTCGCGTGGGCGTACCGCTCGCTGGCGGCCCTCGATCCAGACGCGACTGATGCCGCGCTCCGCGCTGAGACCGAGCTGGCCGTGGCAGACGTGGACGGGCACCGTGCCTGGGTCATCCGTGATTCCCTCGCCAAGCTCGATCCCTCCACCGCCGAGGCGCTCCGCGAGCGCCTCGTGGGGATCCGCAAGCGTTCAGGGGCCCCGGCCACCTCGCGGGCGGCGCAGGCCAGCGCCCGATTTGGCGAGCTGTCGGCCCGGCGGTCCTCCCAGATCCGCCGCTCAGCTGATCCGACGAGAGTGACTCGACCGTGACCGACGACCTGGGTGACATCCGGGCGATCCGCATCGAGGATGAGATGCGGGTCAGCTACCTCGATTACGCGATGAGCGTGATCGTGTCCCGCGCCCTGCCTGACGTACGAGACGGCCTGAAGCCGGTCCACCGGCGAATCCTCTACTCGATGGGCGAGATGGGGCTGTCCGCGACGAGCTCGTATCGCAAATGCGCGGCCATCGTCGGCGAGGTCATGGGGAAATACCACCCGCACGGCGACGTTGCGCTTTACGACGCCCTCGTCCGTCACGGCAGCGTCGTCCTTGATCGGCAGCTCGCCGCGGAAGTAGTGG
>CAYLSK010000267.1:0-2523 GCA_964385975.1 uncultured Anaerolineaceae bacterium
GGTCCCGGCGGTCGTCGAAGCTGGTCCCTGCGCAGGCGGCGTAAAGCTTTCGGATCTGGTCGTCGCGCAGGATCGGCGGTGGCGTCTCCGGGATGGTCGGCGGCTTCATGTGTTGCATCGGGCTTTCGCGTATCTCACCGACCTCGGTCAGCCAGCGGAAGAACTGCTGCAAGCTCCGGTACCGGTTGGCGGCGGACGCCGGCTTGAGCCTGGCGAGCTGATCCGCGATGAAGCTCTCCACATGCTCGCGGTGGATGTTCGCCACGTCGTCGGGCATCCCGCGCTCGGCCAGGAAGCCGTCGAGCTGGCGGACCGCCTCCATGTATGACTTGATCGTCATCGGCGTCCGGTTGGCCGCTCGAAGGTGACGAACCCACAGGCGACCGTTGGCCGTCACGTCGCCGGCTGCGGTAAGATCGGGCGCGCTGGTCGGTGCCTGGGACATCGATCTGACTCCTCTGATTGGGTCTTGCTAAGGAACCAATCATCGTCTGTCAGAGCGGTGTAGTCAAGGCCCCGGCCAGTAATCGGCTCTAAATGAGCACAAAGTCGTGGGCCCGTAGCTCAATGGCAGAGCAGCTGACTCTTAATCAGCGGGTTGAAGGTTCAAGTCCTTCCGGGCTCACCATGCCGCTCCTATTGGAAGACATGCGGACGCCCCATGGGATGCGCCGCCGAGTGGGTGGCCGGCTGGCTGCCGATCCGTTTGGCCACCACGATCAGCTTGCCTCGCGTGCCTGATGGCCCTCTGGAGGTCTGCACCGAGAGCTGCTCTATGGTGGCCGTGAACGCACCGTCGAAGGTGGTGACGTGCCGCCTGAGCTTGACGATCACGCAGGTCGAGACGAGATCGTTGCTCGTCCAGACGAGAATCGTGGCCCCCAGCAGGCTCGCTCCGTTGTTGATCCTGGAACGCTCGAGCAGGGGCAGAGCATGCCGACCCGGGCGTGCGCTAGCCGTAATTCACGAGGACGTCGTTGAGGCCCCCAACGAAGGTCGCCGATCCACGCATCCAGTCTCCACCAGACTATTAAGGAGCGAGTCCCACCTCGCCGGGTCTGATCCGACCTCATCCCGAGCGTGGATATGGTGCGATGACCCGCTCCATGGGCTCGAACTTCTCCGTACGAGTCTGTGGGCGCGGATTTGCGGGACGCGCGTCAGCGGCGTCTATCCGTCAACAACGTGTCCGGGAATCACAGCTGATATAGAGCAGTGACACGCCCCCTTCGCGCGGCTGCGACAGGCTGGCGAAGTGGATCGCGACGTTACAGAGCGCGTAGCCACTCGGTGGCTTGACCACGCGTACACGACCGCCGCCCGAAACGGACCGGGGGGCAGGGCGTCTTCCAGGCGTGAAGCGGAGCGAATCCGCCCAAGGACTGGAGGAACCCATCATGTCCGGGCCAGAGAGCTCGAGCCATCCGCGCCCGTTGCGCCCCACGAGGAACGCGCGGGCATCCATGTCACTCATCCTGGCCGGGCTCGTGGCGCTGGCCGTAACGGCGCCGGCGTCCGCGGCCACGGTGACGAATACCTGGCAGGCGCGGGTCGGGTCCGCCGGCGTGAACGGCACCGCGAAGATCCAGGCGTACGACAACGGGACGGGATCCATCGCCATCAAGCTGATCAGGCTCAAGCCATCTACAGCGCTCCCGATCGTTATCTCGAAAGGAACGTGCAGCGCCGTCGGCAGCACGCTAATGACGCTCATTCCGATCAAGACGACGTCGACCGGGTCCGCCACGAGGACGTCGAACCTCACGGCCGCGCAGATCAAGGCCGTAGTGGCGGCGACAAAGGGGACCGGCAGGACCGCCATCCGGTTCGGCTCCAGCGCCTCCCGGAAGTGCGGCCAGTTCGCGCTGGTTGGTCCGGTCGCAGTCATGCCGACCGTGGCCGCCACTATCCCCGTCGGGGTCTACCCGCAGCATGTCGCGCTGGACGCAACCTGGGTCTGGGTCACGAATGCGTATGACCGGACCTTGTCGCGCATCGATCCGCAGGCCAACACGGTGCTGTCGGTCAGTCAGCTCGGCCTTCCAGGGAACACCGTTCCGGAGGGCGTCACGACGGGATTCGGGTCGATTTGGGTCAGTTTCCTCACCTACGACGAACAATGGACGAGCTTCGTGGCCGGCTCGGTCCTGCGGGTGGATCCGGCGACTGGCTCCGCCCTGGGCAATCCGATCCCGGTTGGTCGTGGCCCGGCCGTGATCGCGGCGTCGCCCGAAGCGGTTTGGGTCTCCAACTACGACGACGGAACCGTGTCGCGGATCGATCCGGTATCGAACCAGGTGACCGCAACGATCTCGGTCGGGGCCAGTCCAGTGGGCGTCACCGCCGGCTTTGGGTCGATCTGGGTCGCCACCGAGGCGGACGGAAAGGTCATTCGCATCGATCCCGCGACGAACCAGGTCGTCACGACGATCCAAACTCGCGAGAATGCCGAGGGTGTCACGGTGGGGGCGGGGTCCATCTGGGTCGCGAATTACGGGACCGCCGACCAGCCTGGTGGCGTGA
>CAYLSK010000268.1:0-2510 GCA_964385975.1 uncultured Anaerolineaceae bacterium
CCTTGAAGAAGCCGTGGGTCATCAAATGGAAGATGGCTGCCGTCCACGCCCCGACACCGAGTGCCGCGAACATGTAGCCGAGCTGGCTGAGGGTCGAGTACGCGAGGACCCGCTTGATGTCCGTCTGGGTCATCGCGATCGACGCCGCCAGGATCGCCGTGAAGATCCCGATCACCGCGACCACGACCAGCGCCGACGGCGCCTGGGCGAAGATCGGGTTGGTCCGGGCGACGAGATAGACGCCAGCGTTAACCATCGTCGCGGCATGGATCAGGGCCGAGACCGGGGTTGGGCCCTCCATCGCATCGGGCAGCCAGACGTGCAGCGGGAACTGGGCGCTCTTGCCCATCGCTCCGGCGAAGATCAGCAGCGAGATGATCGTGATCCGGCTGCCGTCCAGCTCGCCGATCCGGGCCAGCACCTCGCGGATGTCGAGGGTCCCGAGGCTGACGAAGATGAGCATGATCCCAAGGGCGAAGCCGACGTCGCCGACCCGGTTGACGATGAAGGCCTTCTTGGCGGCCAGCGCCGCCGAACGCTTCCGATACCAGAACCCGATCAGCAGGTAGCTGCACAGGCCGACCAGCTCCCAGGCCACGAAGACGACCAGGAAGTTGTCTGCCAGGACGAGCAGGAGCATCGAGAACATGAACAGGTTGAGGTAGGCGAAGAAGCGCCAGTAGCCCGGGTCGTGGCTCATGTAGCCGATCGAGTAGACGTGGACCAGCAGACCGATGGTGGTCACGACGATCAGCAGGCACGCGGTCAGGTTGTCGACGTAGAAGCCCACGTCGACCTGGAACCCGCCCGCCGGGATCCACTCGAAGAGGCGGACGGCGTACCCCTGATCGCCGAACGGGGCAGCGCCGGTAAGCGCCGAATAGGCGACCGCCATCGCGATCAGCCAGCTGGCGAAGACCGCGAGGACCGCGATCCAGTGAGCCCCCTTGCCGAGCCGCCGGCCGATGAGTGCGGTCAGCGCGAAGCCGGCGAGCGGCAGGATCGCAATGAGCGGGACGAGCGCCTCCCAGCTCATTGACGCATGGTGTCGTACTCGTCGACCAGCGGTGTCTTCTTGTTCCGGAAGATGGCGATCACGATGGCCAGGCCGACAGTCGCCTCGGCGGCGGCGACCGCGATGACCATGAGGGCGATGACCGAGCCCTGCGCTCCGAGCGCGGGAATGAAGGCACCAAACGCGACGATCGCGAGATTGACCCCGTTGAGCATCAGCTCGATCGACATCAGCATGCTGATCGCGTTGCGACGGGCCAGGAACCCGAACGAGCCGATCGCGAAGAGCAGCCCGGACAGGACGAGGTAGGCGTCGAGGCTGTCGCTCACGACGGGCCGCCCGGCTCGCGCTTGGCCAGGAAGACGCCCCCGATCACGGCCGCCAGGAGCAGCACGCTGACGATCTCGAACGGCAGGACGAAGTCATGGAAGAGGACCTGCGAGAGCGCATCGGTGGCGAGGCGGATCCGCTTGGCGACACCGCCCCAATCCGTCGCGCCGACGGCCAGGGCGATCACCACGGCAATGATGATCGAGGCGAACGCGGCCGGGACGGCTTGGGTCTGGAAGACGAGCCGGCTGGGGGCATCCTTGGTCTGGGTCAGCATGATCGCGAACAGGATCAGCACGCTGATCGCCCCGATGTAGACGATCACCTGCGCCGCGGCGATCAGCGGGGCGCCGATCAGGACGTAGATCCCGGCCAGCGCGCCGAAGCAGACCATCATCGCCAGGCCGCATCGAATGATGTCGCGCATCGTCACGACCAGCAGGGCGGCGCCCAGCATCACCGCTGCCAGGATCCAGAAGAGGGCGTCCTCCCAGTCCTGGCCCAGGAAGACGAGCATGATCGCGGCAACTCCGGTCAGCGCGCCCATCACGGCAAGGGCCAGGAGGATCGGGATCAGCCGGCCCGCCACGTCCGTCGTCTACTCGTGGTGGGCGGGCGCGATGGCCGTCCCGCCACCTTGGCCGTTGCCGGGTAGCGAAGCGTGCACGTGGCCGGGTAGCGCAGCGTTCCCGTTTCCGTTGCCGGCGATCCCGCCGATCGTGGCCGGCAGGACCGGCAGCATCCGGGCGGTGTCGACGATCCGACCCTCTGCGGCGGCCCGCGTCGCCCAATCGCGCTCGCGCCGGATATAGGTGACGTCCGTCTCGCGGTCGACCGCGGCGATCGCCATCAGGTCGATCATCGGGTTCTCACGACTGGTGTGCGACAGCTCGATGTCGGCACCATCGCGCAGTGCGTCGTACGGACAGGCATCCACACAGATGCCGCAGAGGATGCAGCGGCTCTCGTCGACCTCGTACTTCTGGAGGATGCGCGGCTTGGGCATGAGCGCGCCCGTCGGGCACGTCTCGGCACAGCGGCCGCACGACACGCACGGGGTGTCGTTGAGGCTCATGTCCAGCGGCGTCGTGACCAGCGTGTCGAAGCCGATCCGCATGAAGTCGTAGCAGGCCGCGCCGACAACCTCGGCGCAGACCTGGGCGCA
>CAYLSK010000269.1:0-2487 GCA_964385975.1 uncultured Anaerolineaceae bacterium
AGGCTCTGCCGCGGAGCTATCACGATGAGGCCGCCGTCAGCTAGCGCACAGGACCTCGAAGGCCGCCGACGACGGTGCGTCCCTCGCCGCGCCTCCGTGTTCCGTCATCTGTGGGCGGCAGCCGCCAGCCGGCGCGGATCAGGCACGACCAGCTCGTCGCCATCGAACCGAAGCAGGCCCTGATCGACGAAGTCGGCCAGCAGCCGATTCACGGACTGGCGAGATCCGCCGATCATGCTGGCCAGCTCGCCCTGGGTGTACGGCCAGGGCAGCCGAGCCTCGCCGGACCGGGGGCCCTCTTCATCACCATCGATCTCGCGGAGGAGATGCCGCGCCAGCCGCCCGGGCAGGTCCAGGAAATGGAGGTCCTCCACCTGGGCGGTCAGGCGTCGAATCTCGGCGGCCAGCGCCGCCAGCAGCGTCCGGCGGAGACCCACTTCGGAGTCGACCAAGCCATTGAACGCATCGCGCCGCAGCACGAGGGTCTCGACGGCGTCGACGGCGACCGCGGTGGCCGATCGGGGCGCCCCGTCCAGCAGGGCGAGCTCCCCGAAGAACCCACCCGGACCGATCGTGGTCAGGATGGCTGGCTCGGCACCATCCTCGGCCGTCACCGTGATCTTGACCGCGCCCGCCGAGACGATGAACAGCGAATCGCCCGGGTCACCGGCGTGGAAGATGACCTCGCCTCGCCGGAAACGACGGACCCGGAGCGCGTTTGCAACGAGCTCCATGGCTCGTTCCTCGAGGCCGCTGAACAGCCGGCAGGCGGCCAGGGCGTCGCGCGCGAGCGGCTCGAGGCCCGATCCAAGTCCCATCGCGGCAATCGTACGCGGGCCCGGGCCCGATGCGTTGGCCGGCGAGCACGAGAAAACGGTCGCGAGGCGGCTAGACTCCGTGAGTGGCTCTTCGAATCTGCTCGGCTTGCGGCGCGGACTCCCCGGACCGCTTCCGCCTGTGCGGGTCGTGTGGCACGCCCTTTGACGAAGCCCGGGCGGCCGACGAGATCCGGCGCTTCGCAACGGTGGTCAATTCAGACCTGAAGGGGTCCACCGCGCTCGGCGAACGAATGGATCCGGAGTCGCTGCGCGAGGTGCTGACCCTTTACTTCGACGAGATGACGGCCGTCTTCGAGTCGCACGGCGGGACGATCGAGAAGATCATCGGGGACGCGATCGTGGCGGTCTTCGGACTCCCCGTGCGCCACGACGACGACGCGCTGCGCGCGGTCGAAGCGGCGGCCGAGAGCCAGCGGGTGCTGGCCAGCCTGAACGATCGGCTCGAAGCGACCTGGGACGTCCGCCTGGTCGTCCGAACCGGGATCGCAACCGGCGAGGTCATCTTCGGCGAGGCGAGCATCGGCCAGCACATCCTGACCGGCGACACCATGAAGATTTCGTCGGCGATGGAGCAGCACGCCCCGCCGCTCGAGGTCCTCATCGCCGGATCCACCTACGAGCTGGTCCGCGAGATGGTCAGCATTGAGCCCGCCGAGCCGGTCACCCCCAAGGGGATGAGCGATGCGGTCCCGGCCTACCGGCTGCTCTCGGTCGATGCGCGCCCACAGGCCGGCCATGCCGCAGCCGACACGGCAGCCGCCGGCCTCCGACTCTGTCCAGCCTGCGGCGAGGAGAATCCGGACTCGTTCCGGCACTGCGGGATGTGCGGCGCCGGGCTCGCCTCGGCCGGACACGTGAGCGAGAGTCGCAAGACGGTCACCCTCGTCTTCGCCGATCCAAAGCCGACCACCCTCGACGGCGAGCCGCCGAGCGCCGAGGCGCTGCGCGACGTCATGACCCGCTACTTCGAGGCGATGAAGGTTCCCCTGGAACAGCACGGCGGAACGGTCGAGAAGTTCATCGGCGACGCCGTCATGGCCGTCTTCGGCCTCCCGGTTCGCCATGAGGACGACGCGCTGCGCGCGGTTCGGGCGGCCGCCGCGATGCAGGCGGCGCTTCCCGCGCTCAATGACCAGTTCAGGGCGACCTGGGGCCTGGAGCTGCGCAATCACATCGGGGTCAATACCGGCGAGGTGATCGCGGGTGACGCCAGCCTCGGCCAGCGGCTGGTCACCGGGGATGCGGTAAACACGGCGGCCCGCCTAGAACAGGCGGCGGGTCCCCAGGAGACGATCCTCGGCGAGCTGACCTATCGCCTCGCGCGCGACCAGATCGAGGTCGAGCAGATCCCGCCGCTCGCGCTCAAGGGCAAGGCCGAACCGGTCGCCGCCTACCGCCTGGTCAGCATCAAAGGGCCGCAGGCTGAGCGCGCGTCGCTGTCGACGCCCTTCGTCGGTCGCGAAGCGGAGATGGACCGCCTCGAGATGACCCTCCTCGAGGTGGAGGCGACCCGCTCCTGTCAGCTCCTGACCGTGATCGGCGATGCCGGCGTCGGCAAGTCCCGGTTGGTCCGCGAGTTCGCGAATCGCGCCGCGTCGCGAGAGCGTTCCCAGGTCCTGCGCGGTCGCTGCCTGCCATACGGTGACGG
>CAYLSK010000270.1:0-2457 GCA_964385975.1 uncultured Anaerolineaceae bacterium
AATCGCTCTGATCCCCGACCGGGCCTCGACTTCTTCCCGCTTACGGTGGAGTTCGAGGAGCGGATGTACGCCGCCGGCAAGATCCCCGGCGGCTTCATCAAGCGCGAAGCCCGCGCGTCGGAGGCGGCGACCCTGGCCGCGCGCCTGACCGACCGCCCCATCCGGCCGCTCTTCCCCGAGGGTTACAAGGACGACATCCAGCTCGTCATCACGGTCCTCTCGACCGACCAGGAGAACGACCCTGACGTCCTCGGCACGATTGCGGCGTCAGCCGCGCTGACGATCAGCGAGATCCCGTTCTTCGGCCCGGTCGGCGCCGTCCGGGTCGGCCGCGTCGGCGGCGAGCTCGTCATCAACCCGACTGTCAGCCAGCTCGCCGACTCGGAGCTCGACCTCATCGTCTCCGGCACGCGCGACGCGATCATGATGGTCGAGGCGGGCGCCAAGCTCCTTCCCGAGGCCGTCATGGCCGAGGCGATCCTGTTCGGCCATCGCGCGCTGCAGCCCCTCATTGACATCCAGGAAGAGCTCCAGAAGGCGGTCGGCAAGACGAAGAGCACGCCGTTCCTCGATGCCGGCATCGGCTCGGTCCTCGACTTCGGGAAGGCCGTCGAATCCGGCGACGAGCTCGTCATCGTCGACGTCGAGACGACTGGCACCGACCCCAAGATGGCCGATCTCGTCGAGATCGCCGCGGTCAAGGTCAAGGGCGGCAAGATCACCGACCGCTGGTCCACGTTCGTCAACCCGGGACGCCCGATCATCGGCAACCAGATGCATGGCATCAAGGACGCCGACGTGAAGAAGGCGCCGAAGCCGGCCGACGCCGCCAGGCAGGCGCTCAAGTTCATCGGCGACTCGAAGATCGTCGGTCACTCGGTCGGGTTCGATCTCGGCTTCATCGAGGCGGCACTCGGTGACGGGACCCACTTCGAGCAGGGCCGCTACCTCGACACCCTGACGATTGCCCGCGAGGGCTATCCGGACCTCGAGAATTACAAGCTCGAGACGCTGTCGCGCTTCTTCGGCATCGAGCTGGCACAGGCGCATCGCGCCGGACCGGACGCCGAGGCGACCGCCAACCTGCTCATCTGGTTCGGCAACGACCTGCCTGGCCGCATCGCCGGGCTCCGCGAGGGCATCGCGAACGCGATTCGCGCCACCCGCACAGGCGGTGACAGCAAGGCGCTGCAGGAAGCCGCTCGCCGCGAGGCCCGCGTCAGCAAGAGCCTGTTCAGCCTCATCCACAAGAAGACCGCGCGCCAGCTGGCCCTCGAAGAGGGGATCCGGATGGACGGTCGCGGCCTGACCGAGCTCCGACAGATATCGGTCGACGTGGGCGTCCTCCCGCGGGCGCACGGGTCCGGCCTGTTCACCCGTGGGGAGACCCAGGTCCTGACCGTCGCCACGCTCGGCTCCTCCTCGGACGTGCAGCGCATCGACACGATCAGCCCAAAGACCGAGAAGCGCTACACCCACCACCACAACTTCCCCCCATATTCCACGGGTGAGAACAAGCCGATGCGGGGCCCCAGCCGCCGCGACATCGGGCACGGCCACCTGGCCGAGCGGGCTCTGGTCCCGGTCCTCCCGACCCACGAGGAGTTCCCGTACGTCATCCGGCTCGTGTCGGAATGCCTGTCGTCCAACGGTTCGACCTCAATGGCCTCGACTTGCGGCTCGACCCTCGCCCTGATGGACGCTGGCGTGCCGATCAAGGCACCGGTCGCCGGCGCGGCGATGGGCCTGATCAGCGAGCCGGGCGGCCGCTTCGCCGTCCTCACCGACATCCTCGGCAAGGAGGACTCGATCGGTGACATGGACTTCAAGGTGACCGGCACGCGGGACGGCATCACCGCCCTGCAGATGGACATCAAGGTCCAGGGCATCAACGAGGCGATCATCCGGGATGGCCTCCGGCAGGCCCTCGCGGCCCGCCTCGAGATCCTCGACAAGATGGCCGAGGTGATGCCGGAAGCGCGATCCGACATGAGCGACTTCGCGCCACGGATCATCACCATCAAGATCAACCCCGAGAAGATCCGCGAGATCATCGGGAAGGGCGGATCGATGATCCGCAAGATCCAGGAAGAGACCCAGACCGAGATCAACGTCGAGGACGACGGCACCGTGGAGATTGCGGCCGTCTCCGGCGAGAACTCGCGCAAGGCGATCCAGTGGATCGAAAGCCTGACTCGGGAAGTCGAGATCGGTGCGCTCTACCTCGGCAAGGTCACCCGGATCATGGGCTTCGGCGCCTTCGTCGAGATCCTGCCGGGCAAGGAAGGCCTGGTCCGGATCGGCGAGCTCGCCGACTACCACGTCCCGACCGTCGAGGACGTCGTCTCCGTCGGCGACGAAGTCATGGTCGTCGTCACCGAGGTCGACCGCCAGGGCCGGGTCAACCTCTCTCGCAAGGCGGCGATGCAGCGCCACCTGGCCAAGGATCCGGCATAG
>CAYLSK010000271.1:0-2448 GCA_964385975.1 uncultured Anaerolineaceae bacterium
GCGATCCGGAGCAGCTCGCGACTCGTTACCAGGACCCGGAGGTCCGGAGCGGCGCGCACGAGCCCCGCGACGACCTCCGCGCCGGCCGGGAGGAGCTGCTCGAGGTTGTCAAGCAGGAGCAGCGTCGTACGGTCGCGGAGATGGGCCTGGAGGGCATCGTCGATCGTCCGTTCCGGCGACTCGTGAACCCCAAGCGTCGAGGCGATCGTGGAGACGAGCAGCCCCGGATCCCGAACGGCGGCGAGGTCGACGAACCAGACGCCGTGCGGGAATCGGTCGCGGACCACCCCTGCGACTCCGAGGGCGAGCCGCGTCTTGCCGCTCCCGCCCAGCCCGGTCAGGGTCACGATCCGAGTCCCCTCGAGGGCCTCCCGGAGGAGGTCGATCTCGCTCTCTCGGCCGACGAGCGCGGTGACCTCGCCGGGCAGGTTGGAGGGCGTTTCGATCGTGCGCAGCGGTCGCCGATCGTCGGCTGCGCCCGGCACGACGAGCCGATGCAGTCGGGCCGGCTCCTCGAAATCCTTCACCGCTCGAAGTCCCTCGTCAGCCAGCCCGACGTCGCCCCCGGCGATGTCGGCCAGGCCCGGCAGGAGGACGGCGACGAGCGGGTCGGACAGGACGATCTGGCCGCCGTTCCCGGCCGCCGCGATCCGCGCCGTGTAGTTCACGTCGATCCCGACGTAGTCCTCGGGCTCACTGGGCGCGCGGCCCTGGCGAAGGCGACCCTCGCCGATGTGGAGGCCCATCCGGATCCGGAGCGCGACACCTTCAGCCCATGCTTCACCCGCGACGGCTCGCTGGGCGGCGACGGCGGCCGAGGCCGCGGCGGCCGGACCATCGAACGCCGCGAAGAAGGCGTCCCCCTCCGTCTTCACCACGACGCCCCCGTGACTCTCGATAGCGCTCCGGAGCAAGCCGTCGTGGCGGGCGACGATGGCGGCCCAGGCGGCCGATCCGACGGCGCGCTCGAGTCGAGTCGAGCCCTCGATGTCGGTGAACAGGAATGTGACGGCCGGCCCGGTCGGAAGTCCCATGGCGTCGACCCATCTTCGCAGCCGGCCCGGCCGCCGTCGAGGACCTGGCGCACCAGTCCGGGGGAGTCAGCCCGACGGGGCGTCCATCCCCTCAGGCCCGCGGACTCTTGGACGATCCGATCGAATTGGTGAGCTCGAGCGCCGCCGTCGAGATGCGCGATCGGAGCGCCGCTTTCTCGCTGGCCGTCAGCCAGGCGGCGTCCACCCCGGCCAGCGCGATGGCCGCCATCGCATCGAAGCCGTAGTCGAAGGCTCGCGCCAGCTCGGCGTACTCCTCCCCGAGATGCGACCCGATGAACGCGGGGTCGTCGGAGTTGAGGGTGAGATGCAGACCCGCTGCCGCCATCCGAGGCCATGGATGGTCTTCGAGACGCTGGACGGTGTTCGCGATCCTGACATTTGAGAGCGGGCAGACCGTGAGCGGGATTCCGCGGTCGACGAGGAGCTGGGCGACGGCCGGGTCATCGAGGACCGAGATCCCATGGTCGATCCGCTCGACGCCCAGGACTTCGACGTCATACCGGATCGCCGACGGCGGACTGTTCTCGCCCTGGTGTGCGGTGAGGCGCAACCCGGACGTCCGGGCGAGGCGATACGCGTCGGCGTACTCGGCCGGGTCGATGCCCAACTCGGTGGAGTCCATCCCGACGCCGATGACCCTTGCCGCCTTCCCGCGTCTCCGCAGGTCGACCAGGCCCTCCACGACCTCGAGGCCGGCCTGCCCGCCGAATGCGCGGTCCATGTCGCAGATGAGCATCACCGTCAGCCCGGTCTCTTCTTCGCCCGCGGCCAGGCCGTCCTCCAGCCCAAGGACGATGTCCTCGAGATCCTGGCCGTTGGCCAGGTGACGAGCCGGCGTGAAGAAGCTTTCCCGATAGACGACCCCATGGGCGGCGCCGTCGACGACTGATTCGTGTGCCAGACGGGCCCAGTCGTCCCGCCGGGTGAGGCAGGCCTGGGCCAGCCAGAACACCTTGAGGAACCCATCGAGGCTGTCGTATCGGTAGAGCTCACTGGGTTCGGCCGTGCCGAGCGCGTGCCCGCTGCTCGCCGCAAGCTCGACGAGTGTCTCCGGCCGCATGGTCCCCTCGACGTGACAGTGCAACTCGACCTTCGGCAGGAGGTCGAGCGCCTCGGCGATCGTGAGCGTGCTGTCGGGGTCCATCGTGTCCCTCGTGCGCGACCAGGACGGAGCGGGGATCCCGACGCCCGGAGGTCATCGCCGCCTATCCGCGGCAGAACGATAACGCCTCGCAGCCGGGAATCGTTGCCGTCACGGAGGAGCGCATGCGCGGCGCGGCGCCGCGCTACCGGGCCGGCGACCGTCAGGCGCCAGCGAGCCCCCGGATCTCGGCGGCGGTCGCCCGGGCGGCCGCCGCCGAGATCCGGGGGCTCACTGGCGCCTGACGGTCGC
>CAYLSK010000272.1:0-275 GCA_964385975.1 uncultured Anaerolineaceae bacterium
CGTGCCCGAGAGCGTCCCCTCCATGCTTGCCCCGTTGTCGCCCCAGATGTAGATCACGAGGGTGTTGTCGAGCTCGCCCATCTCCTCGATCGCATCGACCACGCGGCCGACGTTCCAGTCGGCGTTCTCGCAGTAGCCGGCATAGACCTCCATCTGCCGCGCGTAGAGGCGCTTCTGGTTCTCGTTGAGGGAATCCCAGGCGGGCATCGCCTCGGACCGCTCCGTCAGCTCCGCGTCGGCCGGGATGATGCCGAGCTCCTTCTGCCGCGCGAAGG
>CAYLSK010000272.1:285-2445 GCA_964385975.1 uncultured Anaerolineaceae bacterium
AGGTCTCCTCGCGCAGCTTGTCCCAGCCCTGGTCGAACGCGCCCTTGTACCGGTCCGACCACTCGGGCCGCACCTGGTGCGGGGCGTGGCTAGCTCCGGTCGAGAAGTACGTGAACCAGGGCTTCTCCGAGCCATGCGCGCGCACACCGTGGAGCCACTCGATCGTCTTGTCGGCCATCGCGTCGGGGAAGTAGAAGTCCTCGTCCTCCGGCGTCCCGATCGCCTTGTTGTTCTCGATGATCACGGGATCGAACTGGCCGGATTCGCCGCCGAGGAAGCCCCAGAAGTAGTCGTAGCCGACGGCGTTCGGCCAGCGGTCGAACGGGCCGCTCGGCCCCTGCATGTTGTCGGGCGTGAGATGCCACTTGCCGAAGCAGCCCGTCGAGTAGCCGTTCCCCTGGAGCGTCTTCACGAACGTCTGGCAGTCCTTCGGCAGATTCGCCGAGTAGCCGGGGAACGGCCCGGCGAACTCCCCGATCATCCCGAAGCCGACGGCGTGGTGGTTACGCCCGGTCATCAGCGCCGCACGCGTCGGAGAGCAGAGCGCCGTCGTGTGGAAGCGGTTGTACGTGAGCCCCGCGCCGGAAAGTCGATCGAGCGTCGGGGTGCGGATCGGCCCGCCGAACGAGGTCGGGTTGCCGAAGCCGGCGTCGTCGGTCAGCACGAGCAGGATGTTGGGCGCACCGTCCGGGGCGGGGATCGGCGCGATGGAATCCCAGTCCGGCTGCGAGCCATCGAGCGTCCGGTTCACGACCCCCTTGAACGGCGGACGCCGGATCGGCAGCTTGGTACGGTCGATCTGGTCACTCATCTCGCTCCCCCTTAACCGTCATGGCCCACCAAACTAACCAGATTCGTCGAACCGGCCAAATCAGCCACGGGTGCCTTCCGCACCGAACAACCGATCCGCCACCCCGTTCGCGAATGCTCGTGCCGTTTCCATGTGGTACTCGCGGATGTTGGTCGGCGGGATCTTCACGTCAAGGTATCGTTCGCGGTACTCGCCCGACCCGAGGTAGCTCAGCAACGACAGCAACGAGCGCACCTGGCCCCCTTCGTAGCGGAAATGGACTCCGTCCACGAAGACACCGCCGCGCTTGGTTCCGAGCCTCCCGTAGTAGCCTGCGTCCGTATCGGAGCGGAGGAAGGATGAGCTGGGATGACTCGGAGACTGCCATGGCCGGCCCGGGGCGTGATCGCCGGCTTCGCCGGAACCGCCGCGATGACGCTCGCGTATCGCACGGAACACCGCTTGCGCCCGCAGGTGCACGGACAGCTGGACTATGACGACAGCATCGTTCCGGGGCAGATCGTTGCGAGCGTGCTACGCCTGTCCGACGTGAGCGAGCGGGGCGACGCAGAGCTGGGGATGGCCCTGAAGTGGGGGTACGGGTCCGCGTTCGGCGTGTGGCACGGTACCCTCCGCCGCTTCATGCCGGAGCCCTGGGCCAGCCTGGTCTTCGGCGCCACGTTGATGTCGGCGACGTTCTCGCTGTTCCCGCTGCTCGGAAAGACGCAGCCGCCGTGGCGGTGGCCGGCCGATGTCCTGGCGACGAGTCTCGGTACCCACGCGGCGTACGTGATCGCCGTGGCGCTGGTCGACGATCTGCTCGACGGATCCGCCCCCGACGGCTGAACGCCATCGGGGAATGTGACCCTCCCGCAGGGAGGCTGATGACCTGACCCTTCGGGCCTCCCTCGCTGGCAAGATAGCTGGGTGGCAGGCGCACAGCTGACCGTCGGGGTTCCGAGAGAGACATACCCTGGCGAGACGCGCGTGGCCGTCACGCCCCTGGTGGTGCCGCGGTTGGATGCGCTCGGACTGAGGCTCTCGGTGGAGTCCGGCGCGGGTACCGGCGCCGGGTTCCCGGACGACGAGTACGAACACCACGGCGCGAGCATCGTGACGCGGGCCGGGGCGCTCGGCGCCGACATCGTGCTTCAGGTACGCACGTTCCCGGACAACCGCGAGCAGGGTCGCGCGGATCTTCCCCTGCATCGAGCCGGCCAGATCGTCATCGGGCTCGCGGACCCGTTCGGCGGCGCCCGCGAGATCCGCGAGTGCCTCGGGGCCCAGGAGGCGATCCGGCGCGCCCGGAGGGCGCAGAGGATGCCGAACGTCGCGAACAGGCCGGCACCGAGGTCCGTGATCGGCACCCC
>CAYLSK010000273.1:0-2435 GCA_964385975.1 uncultured Anaerolineaceae bacterium
GACGGGCTTGGCCGGCGGATCGGCGCCGGCCAAGGCTGGCGTCTTCGCTTGGCCCACACTCAATGCTGGCGGCAAGGAGCCGCGAATTGGTCGCGGGTCATCCTCTCGTTTGGACCCAGATCGGGACGATGTTGCCATCGCGTCCCTATTGCCGGTTGCTCGACATTGCCGGTTGCTCGACCGTCCTCGATCGGCCGGGCGTGGGCCCACGGATTTCGTGCGGAAATCATGGCTCCCCCGGTTAGACTCGAAGCGTGCCTGCTCTGGGCGAGATCGTGGTCGTCGTTGTCGTCATCGGCTTCGTCGTCCTATTGTCCCTTCGCATCCTGATCAGTGTCCCCGGCTGGGTCCGCCGAGTCCGCAGGCCAGAGACGCGCGCGATCCGCGTCGTCGGCATCGGCGGCGGCGGAAGTAACGCGGTCGATCGGATGGTCAGGGCGCGGGTCCAGGCGGTTAGCTTCGTCGCCTGCAATACCGATGCCCAGGCCCTGCGTCGCTCGAGCGCGGAGACGAAGATCCGGATCGGTGACGCAATCACGGGTGGCCTCGGCTCCGGCGGCGATCCCGAGATTGGGCGGCAGGCCGCCGAGGCTGACGAGGAAAGGATCGCCCGCGCTGTCGCTGGCGCAGATCTCGTATTCGTCACTGCTGGTCTTGGCGGTGGAACCGGATCCGGCGCCGCGCCGATCGTCGCGGCCAGCGCCAGGCAAAATGGCGCCCTGACGATCGCGGTCGTGACCAAGCCGTTCGGATTCGAGGGATCACAACGAAAGCGCATCGCCGACACCGCGGCGGCCGAGCTAGAGGCGAATGTTGATGCTCTGATCGTCGTGCCGAACGATCGTGTCGGCGACGTTCTCGCCGAGGACGCCTCGATGATCGACGCGTTCCGAGTCGTCGACGACGTCCTGCTGCAGGCTGTCCAGGGAATCATCGACCTGATCGCCGCGCCGGGGTTGATCAATCTTGACTTCGCCGATATCCGGTCCGTGATGAAGGACGCCGGTCCCGCGCTCATCGGCCTGGGTCGTGGCAGCGGCGAGCACCGCGCGACCGACGCGGCTCGTCAGGCGATCGCCAGCCCGCTTCTCGAAGGTAGCATCGAGGGTGCTCGCGGGATCCTGTTCAACGTTTCCGGCCCGGCCGACCTCCGATTTCGCGAGGTCCGCTTGGCGGCCGACGAGATCCGCGAGCGTGCCGACGTCGATGCGAACGTCATCTTCGGGGCGAGTTTCAGCGAGTCGCTCGGCGAGGACGTTCTCATCACACTAATCGCCACCGGGCTGAACAGGCATGAGCGGACCCAGACGCCGCCGGTGCAGGCTTCTTCGAACGGTCGTCCTCCCCCGATAGCCGAGGCGAAGCGGCTGCCGAAGCGCTCGGCGCGGACGGTCAAGGAGGCGTCTGGTGTGGACGCCTTCGCCTCTGCGGCCGAGGTCTCCGATGAGGCGCCACAGCGATCGCCGACGCTGCACGGAGATGACCTCGAGGTGCCGAGCTTCCTGCGCCGGAAGGGGCAACCGACCAGCCGCACCTGAGTCCCTGCCCAGCACGCGAACAACCGGCGTCGGCCTATCGTGGATCGGCGCACGACTTCGCGCCACCCAGCCTCTGAGTCGCAAGAGCGAGGTGACAGCTCACGAGCCTCGGCTTCACCACGATGGGTTTCTTCGTGTCGGCGGGGTCGAGGCTGCAGCGACGCTCCACGCGGTCCTAGGAGGAAGGCGACTGCTGGATCGCCGAGCGTCGACGGACCCGATAAAGGCGATGGCGGCCTTTACAGGTCCCCGGGATACCGACGAAACACGCGCTCCAGCTCCTCCCGCGTCAGGGATCGCCCAAGGCGACGCAAGGACTCCGCCTCAGCGGCGGCCATGAACTCCGCACGTCGCCACGCCCGCAGCCGCCGCCGCCACCGCCAGTCGACCAGGGCGGCGCGGCCTTTCTTGGAGGTCATCACGCTGGACATCGTCACGACCCCGGTCGGCGCGAGCAATAGGATGGATACCTTACTGGGGCCGTGGCACCTCGGAGATCCGGTCCCGCTTCGAGCAGCTGGACCGTGCGATCGCCGGACTCCGACAGGCGGCGTGCGATCACGCAGCCGGCCGCGCCGGCACCGACGACCACGATGTCGAACCCGCCGCGCCGTCCCACGTCACTCCTCCTCCGGCCCGATGGCGCGACTATGAGGAGTGCATTCCCTCCATGCCGCGGAGCGGTTTGCGCCGTCGACGCCTCGATCTTGCCCGACGTTTGCTCGGGATCTCCCACACCTTCGATGGCCTACGGCTCGTGGGCGAGCCCCAACAAGGAGCGGCCCCGCGCGGCTGCAGCTCATCTGCGCCGCGCGGCGGCCCTCCCCGGCGCGTGCTGGCAGGGGACGACAGAATCGTCGGCCTCGTGAGTTGGCAACGTCAACCGGCTTATCTACC
>CAYLSK010000274.1:0-2401 GCA_964385975.1 uncultured Anaerolineaceae bacterium
CGCTTCGGCGCCTCCCTTCGCCCGTTCGGTGGCGGCACGCTCAACCTTGACGCGGCCTACGCGATCGGGCCGCTCACCGCGACCCCGTCAGCGCCGGCACCTGGCGCTCCGCCGCCAATCCAGTACGGCGGCTCCCCGAGCGGCGCGATCTCAGGCCAGCAGTTGCCGGTCGTTGGCACGACGCCGGTCCCTCCGGGCGTTCTCGCGGCGCCAGCGCCGCTCCAACCCTGGCAGCCGGCGCCCGCGCCCGCTCCGGCGCCGGCCCCCGCGCCGATGACCCTGACCCAATACAACGCCCAAATCCGGGCCGGCGTCATCGCACGCGCCCAAGCGGCCGGCGTCGCCTACAACACGACGACCGTCAACAACACGGTCGCCAACGACTACGCCAAGTACCTAGCGTCCCTCGGCTGATGGCACGCAGTGGGTCCTTCGGCGGCGGGCTCTCACCCTTCGGGGCGGGAACGCTCGGCAACCTCGGTCAGTACGACATTGGCTCCGACCTGGCCGATCTGTCCGTCTACCAGACCGAAATCGCCTGGGGCAACGGGCAGGCGACCGACGCCGACTACCTGGCGGCGCTCCGCCGGGCCGCGGCGGCCGCCGACCCGGGCTCACAGAAAGCTCTCTCGGCGCAGAACAAGGTCGATGACGCTGTCTACCGGATCGGGCGATCGCAGGCGGAGGCGGCCGGTCACGATGCGCTGATCGCCTTCGACCAGTCGGCCCTCGCGACGATGAACCCGAACAACCTGCGCTACCGGGCCGTGCAGGACTCGCTCGGGGCCGAGCTCGCCCAGCGTCGGTCGCGCGACTACGGGGACCTCGTCAACGCCTACAACGACGGGTCGCTGCCGACGCAGGCCCTCCTCGATTGGGTCAACCGCACCTTGGGCACGATCTCGCCCGATGATCCCGACTACGCGAACTGGACGAACGTGCAGGGCGACCTCGGCGACCGGATCGTCGGCGAGAAGGACTCGGCCGTCTACCAGGACTTCCAGCGCGGGCGGATGACCTCGGCCGACTTCCTGACCTACATCACGGCGCGCCGCGACAGCTACAGCCCGGCCAGCCCGAAGTACGCGGACTGGGCCGCCAAGGTCGAGGACGCCACGGCGCAGATCAAGAGCGCCGCGCAGAGCAAGGCCGACTCGACGTTCTTCGCGCTCTACGAGGAGGGCAAGAAGTCCGACGCCAGCTACATGCTCTACCTGCGCCGCCGGATCGACGGGATGACGCCTGACGATCCCCAGCGCGGCGAGTGGCAGCACCGGCTCAACCAGGCCGTGTTCAGCCTGGCCGAGGACAAGCTCCGCTTCGACGCCGAGCGGGCCAGCGCGAAAGTCGACAGCCAGAGGGTGTACGTCAAAGGCCACACGGTGACGGTGTCCACGAAGGCCACCACGCGAAAGCAGTTGGTCGACGGTAAGTTGACCACCGTGACCGTGCCGGCGGGCACGCAGGAGAAGGCCGTCCCGGGGCACTGGACCACGGCGTCCGGCGCGAGCATCAGCGCCGCGAAAGCGTCGATGGGCAAGCTGATGGACTTCTACACGTCCTACCGAGGCACGCTCAACCCGGGCTCCGCCGAGTGGCGGACGGTCACGCGCTCGATCGACAGCCTGGCGCGGTCGGAGGCATCGTTCGTCAAGAGCACCACGACGCCGACCAAGGGCAAGGGTGGCGGCGGTTCGGCGGGCACCGGCGCGGCTGGCGCGGCGATCGGCAAGGGTCCGGCGCTGGGCGACGGCGGCAAGATCATCAACACGAAGTACACCCTCCAGAACGTCCTCGGCCTGTTCGCCGTGAACCCGAACGGGAAAAAGAAGGACGTTGCGGCGGCCAACAAGTTCCTCGCCCTGAACATGGCGACGCTCGACAACGCGCTCAATCGCGGCGACAACGTGTGGCTGTTCCAGGATCCGCGCACGCCCGGCTCCCTGGTCCACGCGCAGAACCCCGACGGGTCGCCGGCGCTGGACAAGAACGGCCAGCCCTTCCTCGTCCGCGGTTCCGCCTACCTGACGGCCAAGAACGAAGCGATCAGCAACCTCGAACGGGTGGCTGCGGCGAACTTCGCGACGGCCGCCGAGAAGGCGCTCGCGGCGGGCAAGGACGGCGATTTCGCCTCCTTCACCCGGCGGAGCGGTGAGGCGCTCGACCACGCTCGCCTCGTCGACGGCCAGTACCGCTCGCAGAACTGGGACGACTGGGACAAGGCGACCAAGATCGCGGTCGACAGGGCGACGATGGGCGGCGACTACGGGCAGGCGCTCAACCTCGCGACCCAGCTTGCCGCGCGGCTGGCCGGAGAACTCTCGAACCCCAACCTCGACGACACCCGCCGGGCGCACCTGAACGAGATCGGCCAGCAGCTTGCCGACAACAAGATCATGCC
>CAYLSK010000275.1:0-2332 GCA_964385975.1 uncultured Anaerolineaceae bacterium
CTGCCGTTCGCGTCGTCGTTGTGCGGCGCGTGCTTCGACGTCTGCCCCGTTCGAATCGATATCCCGGAGGTCCTCGTCCACCTGCGGGGCCAGGTCGTCCGGCAATCCGAGGCCACCCACCGGCTGCCCAGCGCGGAGGCCCTTGGGATGCGCGCGGCTGCGTGGACCCTGCAGACTCCGCGACGACTCAGCCTGGCCGAGCGAGTCGCTGGATTCGGTGGTCGCGTGTTCGGGCAGAAGGGGATGCTGAGGCGGATGCCTGGACCCGGTCCGGTCGCGGGCTGGTTCCGGGCACGCGACCTCAAGATCCCAGCACGCGAATCGTTCCGGGCCTGGTGGCGTCGTACCGATGGCGGACGGGGCGGGGATTGATGGGAGGCTCAACAGCCGGAAGGTCGGACGACGCCCGTGATGCCGTTCTGAGGCGGATCCGAGCGGCACTCGCTGACCGGCCCCCGGCCGTCGCCATCCCGCGGGACTATGAGCACGCTCTCGGGCCGGGGACGGAGATTGCCGAGCTGTTCGTGGAGCGCGTCAACGACTACCGTGCGACCGTTCACCGGACGACGGCCAAAAGCTTGGCAGCCACGGTCGCCGCCGTGTTGCTGGCTCGGGGGGTGACCCGTCTGGCCGTCCCGGCAGGGCTCTCCGACGCCTGGCTTAGCCCGGCCGATGTCGAACGCATCGGCGACGACCCCCCGCTGTCATACGAGGCCCTTGACTCGCTCGATGGGGTGATCACCGGATGCGCCGTGGCCATCGCGGAGACCGGGACAATCGTGCTCGATGGTGGGCCCGACCAGGGCCGGCGGGTCCTCAGCCTCCTGCCCGATCTTCACGTGTGCGTCGTGATGGCAGGCCAGGTCGTGGGTAGCGTGCCGGAAGCCCTGGCGCGCCTTACACCGACCCGACCGCAGACCTGGATCAGCGGCCCATCGGCCACCAGCGACATCGAGCTCCAGCGGGTCGAGGGCGTCCACGGGCCGCGCCTCCTGGACGTCGTCTTCGTCGAGGGTTAGGTCACTCCCGAGTGTCGGTGAGGTCGGTGGAAATCAATCACCTGCGGCTTGACACGGGCGCTGCCGTCGCCGTGCGGAATTCCCTCAGGACGACTTCATGCCGGACGCCGAGTGAATCGATCGTGATGACCGGCTGCCCGGACACCGTGACGTGGCGCTTGACTCGGTCGGTCACTTCGAAGCGGTCACCACCCCGATACCGAATGCGGAGCTCTGCGCTCCGACTACGATCGGCGACGATCCCGGTGACCGGTCCGCCTGGCCGAGGGCGGACGAATCCGATCCCCAGCCTCGATCCATGTCCGAGATTGGCGGTATGAACGACGTCGACCACGGCGACGACGTACCCGCGAGTTCGATTCCGATACAGCGCGAAGAGCGCCACGAGGAGCCCTCCGAGTGACAGGAACCCGAGAAATCCGAGAATTGGAGGAATGACTGGGTTGCACTCGAGGAGTGATCCGCATGGACGTACGACGGCCGACGTCTCCGACGGGTCGCTGAGGCCGGCAGCGTTTGCGGCGAATGCCCGGCACACGTACTCCACGCCGTTCGTAAGATTCCCGATCTCGGCCGTCGTGATCCCGGATGAGGGGACATCGATTCCGGCAGGCCACGTACGACCCTGATCGCCCGAGCACTCGTACCGATAGTCGGACACGATCGACGCATCTTCGGCTGGCACCTGGATCCGCACCGCCTGGTCCAGGGCCTCAACGGCGGGCTTCACGGGCGCCGCCGGGCGCCCGACGGGCGTGGCGGTCGTGGGCGCTGCCGTCCACGAGACTTCCGAAGTTGCGTCCACGGCCGCCACCTCGCACTCGTAGGCAGCTCCGTTCGTGAGGCCTTCGACTACGGCCGATGTGTCGAGCGACGTGCCCTCTTCCGATTCCGTCCACTCGCCCTCGCCCGAACGGCAGCGGATCCGGTAGTCGACGATCGGCGCCGGGGTCGTGGCAGGAGCGATCCACGCCACCTCGATTCGTCCGTCGCCGGGTGCGAGCCTGACGCCGCGGACCGCGCCCGGCGCCGGTGTTGGCACCGGGGTGGGTGTCGGCGAGGGCGCCGACGTCGGCGCGACCGTGAAGGTGCAGGTGACGTCCTGGAGCGCGACTGCGACAGCGTTGCCGGCATCATCAGGTGACTCAAACACGACCTGCGGCCAGTCGAACTGTGCCCCGCTGACGCAGGCGGGCATGTCGCGGATAATCCGCAGCTTGAGAAGACCACTTTCGAGCGCGTCGCGCTCCGTCGAGCGGAGGCCCATGCCGACCGGCAGCAGCGCGAACGGCGACCGGCTCCCGAAGAGCCTG
>CAYLSK010000276.1:0-2292 GCA_964385975.1 uncultured Anaerolineaceae bacterium
TCGGTGCCGGCCCGATCGGGTGCCTCCACGTGCGGCTGGCCCGAGCCCGTGGCGCCGCGAGGGTGTTTCTCGTCGAGCTGAACCGCCAGCGCCTCGACATGTCCGCCGCAGTCGTTGCGCCCGACGCCGCGATCTGTGGGAGCGAGGTCGATGCGGTTGAGGCGGTGCTCGAGCTGACGGACGGTCGCGGCGTAGACGTCGCAATCACCGCCGCAGCCTCCGGCAAGGCCCAGGAAGATGCCCTCCTGATGCTGGCCCGGCGCGGTCGGCTCTCGCTCTTCGGTGGCCTGCCCAAGGACAAGCCTACGATCACGCTGGACTCGAACCTCGTTCACTACCGCGAGCTGACCCTCGTGGGCGCAAATGGCTCGAGCCCTGATCACAACAAGCAGGCACTGGCCCTCATCGCGAGAGGCGAGGTTCCGGTCAAGGATCTGATCACCCATCGACTCCCGCTGGAGGATGTGCTGGAGGCGATCGACATCGTGTCGCGTGGCGAGGGCATCAAGGTCACGATCGAACCCTGAGGGGCAAGGCGGCCCACGGCCGGAACATGGCCGGGGGCCGGCCCATGGAGGACAACGTCATGGCGCAGCGTCAGGTCATCGTCGGCTCACGGATCGGCCTCCATGCCCGACCTGCGGCCCTGTTCGTGAAGGCGGCGGCGGCGCAGCCCGTGAAGATCACGATCCGCAAGGGCGATGGTCCGCCGGTCGACGCCCGAAGCATCCTCCGGGTCCTGGCCCTCGGCGCGAAGAATGGCGATACGGTCGTCCTCGAAGCCGAAGGCGACGGGGCGGCCGAGGCGCTGGAGCTCGTTGCTAGCGTGGTCGCCGAGGATCACGACGATCCCGCGTAAGACGCATTCGATGATCGTCAACGGACCGGCGCCGGCATCGAGCGCGAGCGGGCGCGGGACCGCGTCGCCCTCGCGCATCGACGGGATCGGCGTCTGTCCCGGGCGCGCCGCCGGGCCCGTGGCGCTCATGGGGGCGCGGCCCCGATTGCCCGCGGATCACCCCAACGTCGCCGACGTCGAAGCCGAGGTCCGGGACGCGATCGCGGCACTCACTCTCACGGCCGGAGACCTCGAGCGACGCGCGGCGGCGACCGCGATTCCGGGCGCCGCCGAGGTGCTCGAGGCGACCGCGATGATCGCCCGCGACCCGTCCCTCGAAGAGGCGATCCGCTCGGCGATCGCCAAGGGCGAGCCCGCCGCGTGGGCGGTCGACCGGGCAATCGACGCGTTCCGGGCGATGCTCCTCGATCTTGGCGGCTACATGGCGGAGCGAGTCGGGGACCTCGACGACGTCCGCGATCGGACGGTCGCCCGGTTGCTCGGGCAGCCGATGCCCGGCATTCCCGAGCGCGACACCCCGTACGTCCTGGTCGCCGACGACCTCGCGCCGGCTGACACGGTGACGCTGACGACGGACCGGGTGCTCGCCCTCGTCACCGTCAGAGGCGGGCCAACCAGCCACACCGCCATCCTGGCCAGGAGTCTCGGGTTACCCGCCGTCGTCGCGTGTCCGGCGGCCGCCTCGTTGGCCGAGGGCGAGCTCGTGGCGGTCGACGGGTCCACGGGCCAGGTCCTGGTCGGCATCACGCGCGAGGACGCCGCCGACACGAACCGGGGCGAACGGCTGCGCCGTGCGGCGCGAGCCGGCAGCCGCGGGCCCGGTCGAACGGCCGACGGGCACCCGGTCTCGCTCCTGCTCAACATCGGGGACGCCGCGGGGGCGGCCTCGGTGGCCAAGGTCGACGCCGAGGGTGTCGGGCTGTTTCGCACCGAGTTTCTCTATCTCGACCGGCAGGACGCTCCGTCGGTCGACGAGCAGGTGTCCTTGTACACGGGCGTCTTCGAGGCGATGGCGGGCCGCAAGATCGTCGTCCGGACGCTCGACGCCGGGGCCGACAAGCCGCTGCCGTTCCTCAACCAGGAGGGCGAGCCCAATCCGGCACTCGGTGTTCGCGGTCTCCGCACCGCCCGCCGGTCCCCGGCCGTGCTCACCGATCAGCTCGCCGCCCTCGCTCTCGCCCAGCAGGCGACCGGCGCCGTCGTCTGGGTGATGGCGCCGATGGTGGCCACGGCCGCTGAGGCGAAATGGTTCACCGACCTCGCCCACGAGCGCGGCCTACCGGTCGCCGGGGCCATGGTCGAAATCCCGGCCGCGGCGCTCCGAGCGCGCGATCTCCTCGTGCACGCCGACTTCCTGAGCATCGGGACCAACGACCTTGCGCAATACACGCTGGCGGCGGACCGAATGGCGGGCGAGCTCGCCGACCTGCTCG
>CAYLSK010000277.1:0-2288 GCA_964385975.1 uncultured Anaerolineaceae bacterium
CCGACCGGGCGAAGATGCTCGGGGCGCTCGGCCTCACCTCGGTCGACCAGCTCTTTGATGACATCCCGGTCGCGCTGCGCGCGTCGCGCCTGGACCTCCCCGATCCCGAACCGGAGCTCGAGCTTGCCGCACGGCTGAGCGCCCTGGCCGCCCGCAACTGGACGGACCTGGCGTCGTTCCTGGGGGCCGGCGTCTATCGCCACTGGAGCCCGCCAGCGGTCGACCAGATCCTGTTGCGCGGCGAGTGGTACACGGCCTACACGCCGTACCAGCCGGAGATCAGCCAGGGGACGCTGCAGAGCATCTACGAATACGAGTCGTTGATGGCCGAGCTGGTCGGCCTGGACGTCGTCTCGGCGTCGCACTACGACGGGGCCGCGGCGACGGCCGAGGCGGCGCTCATGACTTGCCGGGCGACCCGGCGCGAGCGGGTCCTCGTCTCGCGTGGCGTGCATCCGCACTACCGCCAGACCCTGCGAACCTACTTCGGCGGGGGCCTGGAGCTCGACGAGATCCCGCTCGTCACCGTGGGCGAGGCGGCGGGCACGACGGATCTCGTGGTCCTGGAGCGGATGCTGGCCGAGAGCGACCGGCCGGTCGCCGGCGTGATCGCGGCCCAGCCCGACTTCCTCGGACTGCTCGAGCCGATGCCGGCCATCGGCCAGCTGGCGCATACCGCGGGCGCGTTGTTCGTGGCGGTGATCGAGCCGGTCGGGCTGGCGGTCCTCGCGCCACCTGGCGCCTACGGTGCCGACATCGCGGCGGGGGAGGGACAGCCGCTCGGGATCGCGCCCCAGTACGGCGGCCCGTACCTCGGGATCCTGGCCTGCACCGACGCGCTCGTGCGCCAGATTCCAGGCCGTCTCGTCGGGATGACGACCGATCTCGACGGTCAGCGCGCGTTCGTCATGACCATGCGCGCCCGCGAGCAGGACATTCGGAGGGACAAGGCGGCCAGCAACATCTGCACCAACCAGGCGCTCCTTGCCCTGGCCGCCTCCGTCTATCTCGCCACCATCGGCCCGCATGGGCTGCGCGACGTGGCCGCCCTGGGTGCCGCCCGCGCCGCGGAGCTCGAAGCGGCGCTTGCGGCGGCCGGCGCGCCCCGGCTCCACGCCGGTCCCTACCTCAACGAATTCGCGGTCCGGGTGCCCAATGCGCGGCTCACCCATCGGCGCCTGCTCGATCGCGGGATCCTGGCCGGGCTCGTCCTCGCCGACGCCGAACCGGACGACCCGAGCCTGGCCGACGGGCTGCTGGTGTGTGCGACAGAGGTCACCACCTCGAAAGAGATCGAACGCTTCGCCGAGGCACTCGCCGAGGTCCTGGGCAGGCGCCCGCCGGCGTCGGTGGAGGTGGGTGCCGGGTCCGATCGCGGACCGGTCGCCGGGAGCGTGCGGTGAGCGTCACGGGCACGCGCCTGCAGCCGACCATCTTCGAGCGTGGCCGCCCAGGCCGGGGTGGCGGCAAGATCCCGCATCCACCCAAGGACGCGCTGGACCGCATCCCGGCGTCTGCTCGGCGGACCGCGCCACCCGCCTTGCCGGAGATGAACGAGCCGGACGTGGTTCGTCACTACGTGAACCTGTCGCATCTGAACTACGCCGTGGACACCGGGTTCTACCCGCTCGGCTCGTGCACCATGAAGTTCAATCCCAAGCTCAACGAGTGGGCCGCGCGGTTGCCGGGCTTCGCCAATCTCCACCCGTTGGCCCCGGATGTTGCTGCCCAGGGAACCCTCCAGATGCTCTTCGAGCTCGAGGGCGCGCTGGCCGAGATCTCGGGCATGCGCGCGGTCAGCCTCCAGCCGGCGGCCGGAGCACAGGGCGAGCTCACCGGGATCCTCATGATCCGCGCCTATCACCGCGCCCATCGCGACACCGAACGCGACCAGGTCCTCGTCCCGGACTCGAGCCACGGAACCAACCCGGCGACGGCATCAATGGCCGGATACGCCACGGTGACGATCCCGTCGGCCGCGGACGGCGGCGTGGATCTCGACGCGTTTCGGGCGGCGCTCGGACCGCGGACGGCGGCGGTCATGATCACCAACCCGTCGACCCTCGGCTTGTTCGAGGCGCGCATCGGCGAGCTGCTCGACGCGGTCCATGACGTGGGCGCCCTCGCCTACATGGATGGCGCCAACCTCAACGCCATCCTCGGGCGGTTCAAACCCGGCGAGGCAGGTTTTGACGTCATGCACTTCAACGTCCACAAGACCTTCTCGACGCCACACGGCGGCGGCGGCCCCGGCGCCGGCCCGGTCGGGGTGGGGGAGGCACTCTTGC
>CAYLSK010000278.1:0-2256 GCA_964385975.1 uncultured Anaerolineaceae bacterium
CTCGCTACGAGTGGGCGCCGCCTAGGTTCTGCGTCACCCCCAATGGTCAGGTCACCTCGTTCGGATAGCCCGCGACGGGATGGCCCCGGCTGAAGGTTAGCCTCGGGCGATCAGGGCGCCGCGCTGGCGCTCGGGGCGAGGGTCGGCAGGATCGCCTCGATGTGGGCGACGGCGCCCGCCTCAGTGAGGGGCGCGCCGACGATGGACTGGATGACCCCGTTCGGATCGATGAAGATCTGGGTCGGCAGTCCGTAGGCCTTGTACTCGTGGAAGATCACGGCGGAGCCGTCGAAGCCGATCGTATAGCCGAGCTGGTAGCGGTCGGCATAGGCCTGGACGTCGGCCGGCGACGTTTCCTGCACGCTGATGGCGATGAGCTCAAGGCCTCGGTCCCGATACCGCTCGGACAGCTCGCGCAGGATTGGGACCTCCGACTGGCATGGCGGGCACCAGGTCGTCCAGAAGTTGATCCAAACCGCCTTGCCACGCAGGTCCGCGAGACGGATCGGGTTGCCGTGCAGGTCCGCCAGCTGGTAGGTCGAGCCGTCAGCGAGCTTGACGGTGAATTCCGGGGCGGTTGCCCCGACCCGCAGCCCTTCCGGCGGCGGGGACGAGATGATGAACGAGGTCGCGCGCGGGTCGACCGTTCCTGGCCCATCGCTGTTGCCGTTGAGTGGGGTCGTGATGGCCACGATGACCACGACGGCGATCACGACCGACGCGAAGGCCGCGATCAGCTGCCGTCCGCTGAACGGGCCGACGACCCCGTGGCGTTCAGGCTTGTGGGTGAATTCCGGCCGGTCCGCCAACTCAGATCGCCGTGTTGAAGTTGAAGTAGCGTGGCAGCAGGCTGAGCCAGTCGAACACCATCGCCACGCCGATCAGGGCGACCAGCAGGCCGCCCACGAGCGACACCGCCCGACCGTGACGGACGAGCGGCGACAGCAGCCGGGGCGCCCGATCGTAGACCGCCGCGATCAGCAGGAACGGCAGACCGAGCCCGATCGTGTAGGCGACGAGCAGGAGCGTCCCCTGCAGAACCGTCCCCGACGTCGCGGCCAGGGTGAGAATGCCGCCTAGGATGATCCCGATGCATGGCGTCCAGCCGACCGCGAAGATCGCCCCGAGCCCGAATGAGGCGAGCCACCCCCCTCGCGCGCTCACGATCCGGCCACCAAGCCGGTCGCCAAGGGTGGGACCGGAGGCGGCAGCCCCAAGCCGGACGGTGCCGGTCGCGGTCGCGAGCGAGCCCGCGGCGCCAGCATCCAGCGGTCGCCAGTTGCGCTCGAGGGCAGGGATCCGGAGGATCCCAGCGAGGCTGAGCCCGAGTACGACGAGGACCGCGCCACCGACGATCCGAAGCGTCGGCAGGTAGTCGACGAGCGGCCCGGCGGCGAACGTGGCGGTGATGCCAAGCAGGGTGAAGACGGCCCCGAAGCCGGCGACATAGGCGATGGCATGGCGCATGGCCGTCCAGCGTGACGGTCGGGCGCCGTCGGCCGCTGAGGCGACCGCGATCGCGCTGAGCTGCCCGATGTAGGCGGGCACCAGAGGCAGGACGCACGGCGACAGGAAGCTGATCACGCCGGCCGCCAGGGCCACCAGGATCGTCAGATCGGAGCCGGCCATCGTAGGGGGTTCAGGCGTCCAGCACGTCGCTGAGGAGGCGCCCGACCTTCGCCGCGCTGGTCGCGAGCTCCACGCGCCGGCCGCCGAGCTCCACGACCGGGATCGTGGCGAAAAAGGCTCGCTCCCAGGCGGGGTCGGTCTCGATGTCGCGCTCGACCAGGGCCGGGGTCTTCAGGCCGGCTCTGGTGCGGGCGTCCAGCAGGGCCGCCACGAGCTCGCGAGCCTCGTCGCACAGCCCGCAACCCGGGCGGCCGTACAGAATGAGGTCGGGGAGGGGAGCGTCGAGCATCTCGGTCGGGATTGTAGTCGAGGGGTGCGTCGCACCTGGGCGATCCGCGATGAGAGCAGGCCGCCGCAGGGAGGAGCGGCGGCCATGGCGCCGTGACGTTGCGCAGCGGATTTGGGTTCCGCGGGCGGCAGCGGGATCCGGGCGCGGTACGATGAGGCCCGCGCCCCCGTAGCTCAGTGGACAGAGCGAGGCCGTCCTAAGGCCTGCGTCGGCGGTTCGAGTCCGTCCGGGGGCGCCACCCCAGCGCGGAAGGCTCGAAGACCGGGCGTTGCCTGGGCCCATTTCGATGGTTTCGCCACGGCGTACGCTTGTCGCCCGGTGCCCGATGCCTGACCTTC
>CAYLSK010000279.1:0-2255 GCA_964385975.1 uncultured Anaerolineaceae bacterium
ACTTCTCCGTACGAGTCTGTGGGCGCGGATTTGCGGGACGCGCGTCGGCGGCGTCCGTCGTCAACAACGTGTCCGGGAATCAGCCCGATCTAGCTCAGCTGATCGCCGAGGGCGGCTGACGGAAGTGACAGGCGCACAGGTGCTCACCACCGAGCTGGATGAGCGGCGGCACGACCTCGGCGCAGATCGCCGGCGAGCCAAGCTCCTGGCGGAGCTGGCAGCGCGGGTGGAACCGGCAGCCCTTCGGCGGGTTCACCGGGCTCGGCACGTCGCCGCGCAGAATGACGCGCTGGCGGCGTAGCAGGGGATCGGGGATCGGGATCGCCGACATCAGCGCTTCCGTGTAGGGGTGCTCCTGCTTTCGGAAGAGGTCGTCACCATCGGCCAGCTCGGCGATTCGGCCGAGGTACATGACCGCGACCCGATCACTGATGTGCTCGACGACGCCCATGTTGTGGGCGACGAATAGATAGGTGAGGCCGAGCTCGCGCTGGAGCTGCTTCAGCAGGTTCAGCACCTGCGCCTGGATCGAGACGTCGAGGGCCGACACCGGCTCATCGCACACCACCAGGTCCGGCTCGAGGACGAGCGCCCGGGCGATTCCAATCCGCTGGCGCTGGCCGCCAGAGAACTCATGGGGATACCGGCGTGCGTGGTATGGCTGGAGACCGACCAGGTCCATCATCCGGCTGACCTTCTGGCGTCGCGCTGCCGGGTTCCCGATGCCGTGAATGCGCAGTCCCTCGCCGATGCTGTCGGCGATGGGGGCACGTGGATCCAGGCTGGCATAGGGATCCTGGAAGATGATCTGGATCCGTCGCCGGTAGGGCTTGAGCGCGGCGCCCTTGATCGCGGTCAGCTCGGCGCCATCGAAGCGGATGGTGCCCGAGGTCGGCTCGATCAGGCGAAGCAGGAGTCGACCAACGGGCGTCTTGCCACAGCCCGACTCGCCGACCAAGCCGAGCGTCTCCCCGCGGCGGATGTCGAAGCTCACCCCGTCCACCGCCTGGACCATCCCGACGGTCCGCTGGAGGATGCCGCCGCGTACCGGGAAGTGCTTGACCAGGTCGCGGACCTCGACGAGCGGTGGCTGGCTCGCGCCGGGTGCCAATGAGACGATCGGGTGCGCGGAAGCGGTCATGCGACGGGAGCGGCGGCCGACGCCGCGCGCGGGATTGGCCGACCCTCGATGTCGTGGTAGAGCCAGCAGCGGACCTCGTGATCAGGTCCGATCGGGCGCAGCTCCGGATGGACGTCGAGCGCCAGTGGGACGCTCTCGCGCAATCGAGTCGTGCAACGCGGGGCGAACCGGCACCCAACCGGCAGGTCGATCAGGTTCGGGACGTTGCCCGGGATCACCGCCAGCTCGTCGCGGACGACGCCAACGACCGGGATCGAGCCGATCAGGCCCTGCGTGTAGGGGTGGCGGGGCTCGCGGAAGAGTGTGGCGACGTCCGTCTGCTCCACGATCTCGCCGGCGTACATGACCGCAACTCGATCGCACATCTCCGCAACCACGCCCAGATCGTGCGTGATCAGGATGATCGCGGTTCCGGTCTCGTCGCGCAGGTTGCGGATGAGATCCAGGATCTGGGCCTGGATCGTCACGTCGAGCGCGGTTGTTGGCTCGTCGGCGATGAGCAGCTCCGGCTCGCAGGCGAGCGCCATCGCGATCATCACGCGCTGGGCCATCCCGCCGGACATCTCGTGGGGGAAGGCCTTGAGGCGTCGCTCCGGATCCGGGATGCCGACCATGCGCAGGAGCTCGAGCGCTCGGCCCTGGGCGGCCTTGCCCTTCATCGCGCGATGGATCTGCAGGACCTCCTCGATCTGGCGTCCGACGTCCCAGACCGGGTTGAGTGACGACGTGGGCTGCTGAAAGATCATGCTGATCCGGTCGCCCCGGATCTTGCGCATATCCTCGCCACTCAGCTTCAGCAGGTTCTGGCCGTCGAACATGACCTCGCCGGCGTCGATCCGTCCCGGCTTGGCAACCAGGCGCATGATCGACAGGCTCGTAACGCTCTTGCCGCAACCGGATTCGCCGACCAGACCCATGATCTCGCCGCGATCGACCTGGAAGTCGATCCCGTCGACGGCCTTCACCGAGCCGTCGCGGGTGGCAAAGCTGGTCCGCAGTCCGTGGACCTCGAGCAGCGGGCGGTCGCCGCGGGGACGTCGGGTGCGCCGGGCGCCCGGTGGGACCAGCTCCTCGACGACGGTCCGGTCGAGGCTCGTGCCGAGGGTCCGTTCTG
>CAYLSK010000280.1:0-2194 GCA_964385975.1 uncultured Anaerolineaceae bacterium
CCGTGATCGGCGTAGGCGCCCTGGCTGTAGACCTGGTCGCTGAAGGTGTCGTCAAAGAAGAGCTGGGAAGTGAATTCGAAGCCGCTCGAAGCGGTCGGGTCCGTCCGGATCTTGAAGTGGATGTGGACCGCGCGGCCGGAGTACCAACCGGGGTAGATCGTGGTGATCGTCGCGCCGCCATTGGCGTCGGTGTGCTGGTATCCACGCAGGAAGTCGTGGCCGACGGTGTTGAAGCCTTGGTCGCTGACGTCGGAGTAGACCCCGAGCGCGTTGCAGTGCCAGACGTCCACGAGCACGCCTTCGAGCGGGATGCAAGCGTTGCCGTCCACCTGGGAGACGACCCAGTCGAGCCGAAGCGTGGAGCCCTCGACCGTCGAACCGTCCGCTGTATCGATCCGGATGTCCGAGCGCTCCAGGTTCTCGTTGACGTAGTACGGCCCCTCGGTGACTTCGGGGACGACGACGCACGAGGGCAGCGAGCTCGCGACGGCAACCGCAGTGGCGGTCGCGATGGCCGTGGCGCTTCCGCTCGCGCCCGCCGTTGCGGAGGAGGCGGCCGTCGCGGAAGCGGCGGCGCTCGAACCCCCACCAGGGGCGCAGGCGGCTACGACCACCGCTGCGGAGCTCAGGCCCATCAATGCGAGCACCTCGCGACGGGTCATGATTCGCCCGATCGGCCGATCATCATCATCCATGGTGGCGATGGGGCGCTTGGTCGGTGCGGCGTTCACGGCTGGTCTCCTGCGATCGAATGACGAGCGGGTCATGGGTTGTGTCCGATCGCGGAACGCTGGGCTCATCCGCTGAGAAAGTTCTGAGAACCCCCTGAGATGTGCGCCGTGGGGCCGTTAGGCCACGGGCGACGCGCCCGGACGCCTGACTCAGGCGGCAGCGTTCGCGAGCAGCGCGACGGCCAGCGTCACCGCGGCCGGGACCCTCTGCACGAACAGGATCTCGAGGCGAGTACGTCAGATTCCACGAGACACTCCGTGAACCTGGAAGCCGGTCGCTCGTGCGGCCGTGCCGAGCTCATCGTCGTGAGTCGCGAACGCAAGTCCATCGAGGTCGTCACGGATCAGCAATGCGCTAGCCAAGTGAATGGCGTCCAGTGAGCCCAAGGACGTCGGAAAGGGCTCCGAGGCTCGCTCGAGCACGATCGAATCCAGCGCAACCAGACTGAACCCGTCAACTGCCTCCAGCAAATCTGCCCGGTACTTCGCGATATGCCGGTCCTCGAGGCCGAGTCGAATCCGAGCGCGATCGATCGTGCGCAGGCATTCCAGCCGGATCAGCTCGCTGGAGACGGCGTTGGTGATCGTGGGCCAGATCCGAAGGCGATCGCGTTCGCCGAGCACGACACGGAGGAGGACCGAGGAGTCGACGTATACGTTCAACGTTCTCGTCGCTCTTCCAGGAGGAGCTCAGTCGACGTGACCTGCCAGCCTGCGCGGGTGCGGCGCCGATCGCGGATGTCCGAAAAGTTGCGACTCGGTTGGAGGAGCCGGATTCGCCGGCCGGGCGGAGGCAGTGGCACGATTCGCGCGATCGGGCGGTTCCTGTCCGTGACGACGACCTCGGCCCCGTTCTCGACCGCACGAAGATGTTCGGATAGACGATCCTTGAGCTCGGCGATCTTCACGTGTCTCATGGCCAGATATAGCCACAACCGGCCAGGATTGTCAATCGACCCGCGCGGGAAACGGGCGAGGGCGACGCGCGGCATCTGCGCATGTGCCAGCCACGGCCCGGCGATATCCTGCCGTCGGTCGCCGATGACCGGCGCGACGTGCGAATGAGAGGCCGAGCCCGGCCGCTCCCTCCTTGGTCGAGTCGATCGGTCAGCCGCCGGCGAGCCGATCGATACGGGCGGCCATGATGTAGTCGTTGCGTGAGAGCCCGCCAACCGAGTCGGTCGAGAGCGGGACGACGAGCCGGCCCCATCCGACCTCCAGCTCAGGGTGGTGGCCCTGCGCCTCGGCCAGCAGGGCGATCCGAGTGGCCAGCCCGAAGGCCGCGTTGAACGTCTTGAAGGTGAACTCGCGGCGGATCTCGCCTTCGTCGATCTGCCACTCGCCCGCCACGCCCGCGGCGAGCGAGCCCGCCTCTTCCGTGGTGAGCGGCGGAGTCCCCGCCCGAATATCGGTGCATCGTTCGCGAGCCAGCGACTCGGGCGTGATCGGTGCCGCACGGGGTC
>CAYLSK010000281.1:0-2181 GCA_964385975.1 uncultured Anaerolineaceae bacterium
CCGGGGGCTCGCCGTCGGGTTGAAGTCCGGACCGACAACCGGGCTCTCCTACGCGACGGTTCGCCTGCTCGCCGACGGCAGCGTCATCGTCAACGCGGGCACATCCGACATGGGCCAGGGGGCCCGGACGATCTTTGCCCAGATCGCGGGCCAGGAGCTCGGCGCCCCGCTCGAGTGGGTCACGGTGATCATGGGCGACACCGCCGTGGTTCCATACGACCAGCAGACCTCGGCGAGCCGGTCATCGGTCTTCATGGGCAACGCCGTTCTCAACGCCTGCCGCGAGGTCCAGGCCAGGCTTCGGGCGATGGCCGCCCGGCTCGAGTCCGTCGAGGAGTCGGAGGTTGTCGTCGATCGTGGCGAGGTCCGCATCGCGCAACGGGTCCTGCCCATCCGCGACGTCCTGGTCCGAGGCCTGGGCCGGCTCGGTGGCGAGATCATCGGGATCGGCGAGATGCGCAAGGAGGGCGATCCGGATCATCCGCTCGGTGGCACCGCCGCTTTCTACGAGTTCAACTGCACAGCCGTCGAGGTTGAGGTCGACCGGGCCACCGGCGACATCGTCGTCGCCCGCCACGTCACCGTCTCCGACGTCGGCAAGGCCCTGAACCCGCTCCAGGTCCGCGGCCAGGACGAGGGCGCCGCAATCATGGGCCTCGGCCACACCCTGATGGAGCACTACATCTACGACGACGCAGGCAGGATCCGCAACCTCGGGGCGATCGACTATCGGATCCCGACGAGCATGGACCTGCCCCTACTCATGGAGAGCGATGTCGTCGAGAACGAGGACGGGCCGGGCCCGTACGGCGCGAAGGGGATGAGTGAAGGCGCACTGCTGCCCGTCGCGCCAGCCGTCGCCGCCGCCGTTCGCGACGCGACCGGTGCCGTCATCCGCGACCTGCCCCTGACGCCGGAGCGAGTCTGGCGTGCGCTCAACGACCCATCGGCGCGGCACGACCCGGAACCTGATCAGGCGGCCTCGACCCGATGACATTCGCCTACGCCCTCGACGCCGTGCATGCCCTCAGCCCGGCCGACACCAGGGCCCTCATCGGCGGCAAGGCCGCCAACCTGGGAGTGATGTCGCGCGAGCTCGGGCTCCCGGTGCCGCCCGGCTTCGCGATCACGACGGCGACTTGCCGCACGTTTCTGGCCGACGGCTGGGCGACGGGGCTCGACGACGAGATCCGGATTCGGATGGTGGAGGTCGAGACGGCCGTCGGGCGCCGCTTCGGCGATACGTCGGACCCGCTGCTGGTGAGCGTCCGGTCGGGTGCGCCCGTGTCGATGCCCGGGATGATGGACACGATCCTGAACCTCGGCCTCAATGATGCGACGACCGCAGGACTTGGGCGTGCCGCCGGGAGCGAGGCGTTCGCCCGCGACTGTCGGGAGCGCTTCGACGCGAGCTTTCGGGCAATCGTGGGCGTCGACGATGTCCCGGACGACCCGTGGCTCCAGCTCCGCCTGGCAATCGAGGCGGTATTTCGGTCCTGGAACAGCGACCGGGCCCGGGCCTATCGCGCGAAGGAGGCGATCCCCGACGATCTCGGGACAGCGGTGACCATCCAGGCGATGGTCTTCGGCAATCGAGGGCCGTCGTCGGCGACCGGGGTCTTGTTCACTCGCAACCCGGCCACCGGCGAACCAACCCCGTACGGCGACCTCCTGTTCGATGCCCAGGGCGAGGACGTGGTCGCCGGGACCCATCAGACCGAGCCGATCACGGTGCTGGACCAGCGAATGCCGGCAGTCGCCGCCGAGCTTCGGGAGCACGCGATGCGCCTTGAGCGACATTTCGCCGACCTCTGCGACATCGAGTTCACGATCGAGGAGAGCCGGCTCTGGATGCTCCAGGTTCGCGTCGGCAAGCGGAGCCCGCAGGCGGCGGTCCGGATCGCGGTCGACATGGCGGAGGACGAGACGTTCCCGGTGTCGCGCGCGGAGGCAGTCGAGCGGGTCGCCGCGTTGCTGGCTCACCCACCGACCGTCGCCAGTGTTCGAAGCAGCCTGATCGTGCCCCTCGTCACGGGGCTGCCGGCTTCACCGGGAATGGCGAGCGGTCCCATCGTCACGAGCCCCGAGGCGGCTCAGCAAGCCGCCGACGAGGGACGCGCGGCGATCCTCGTCCGAGCCGAAACCTCACCCGACGACGTCCACGGGATGGCCAGGGCGGTG
>CAYLSK010000282.1:0-2179 GCA_964385975.1 uncultured Anaerolineaceae bacterium
TCGACGACACGACCTACACCGGCGACGCCTACCCGGCCTTCGGCTGGGCCGCCTGCGTCGTGGAGGTCGATGTGGACCTCGACACGTTCGAGGTGACCGTCAAGGAGGTCGTCGCGGTGGATGACATCGGCCGGGTCATCCACCGTGTTCTCGCCGAGGGCCAGGTCGAGGGCGGGACGCTCCAGGCGATCGGTTACGGGACGATCGAGGAGATTAAGCTCCTCGACGGCCGGTACCTCAACGACCGCCTGGCGACGTACATCATCCCGACTGCCCTGGACGCCCCGCGGATCAAGACCATCCTCGTCGAGGCACCGTACTCGGGGTCGCCCCACGGGGCGAAGGGCGCCGGGGAGCTGCCGATGGACGTCGGCGCCCCGGCGGTCGTGGCGGCCATCGCGGACGCGACCGGCGCATGGGTCCGGGAGCTGCCGGCTAGCCCGGAACGGATCATGGCCCAGCGCGCGGCGACGGAGTTGGCCTCGTGAGCGGCGCCGGCCCGTATCGCTTCCTGCTCAACGGCGAGCCGGCGGAGGTCAACGTGCCAGGCATGCGCCGTCTCCTCGACGTCCTGCGGGAGGATCTCGGACTGACCGGGACGAAGGAGGGCTGCGGCGAGGGGGAGTGCGGGGCGTGCTCCGTCCTGCTCGACGGCGCCGTGGTCGATTCGTGTCTCGTCCCGGTCTGCCAGGCGGACGGCCACGTCGTCCGGACCGTGGAAGGCCTGGCCGCACGAGTGGACGGTGAAGCCCGGCTGTCGCCCCTCCAGGTCGCGTTCCTGGAGGCGGGCGGGGCCCAGTGCGGGATCTGCACTCCCGGGATGCTCATGTCCGCGGTCGCCTACCTGGACCATGGCGGCGGGCCCGACGAGGACGCGATCCGCGAGGCGATCGCCGGCAACCTCTGTCGGTGTACCGGTTACTCGAAGATCGTCGAAGCGATCGCTGCGGCCGCCGAGACCATCGACGGGACGGCGAGGATCTGACCGATGCCCGTCGAGCCGCCAGTCGAATCCCCGCGCCGCCTCTCAGATGCCTATGCCTTGCTGGCCGACGGGCCGTGGCGTCCGGTGGCCGGTGGGACGGACCTGCTCGTCCAGATCACGGGTGAGCTCGGCCCGCCTCCGGAGCGAGCGCTCGACATCTGGGGCCTCGAAGAGCTGCGGGGCATCGGCGTGGCCGACGGATGGCTGACCGTCGGGGCCCTGACGACGTACACCGCGATCCGTCGCTCGTCGGCGGTTCGTGAGCACCTGCCGGCACTTGCGGAGGCGGCCGCCACGATCGGCGCGGTGCAGATCCAGAACCGGGGCACGATCGGCGGGAACATCGTCAACGCCTCGCCGGCTGGGGACTCGCTGCCGGTCCTTCTGGCCACCGATGCCGTCATCGTCCTGGGCGGTCCGCGTGGAGAGCGCGAGGTCGAGGCCGGGGCGTTCTTCATTGGGTATCGCCGGACAGCGCGGGCGGACGACGAGCTCGTGCTCCGGGTGCGGATCCCGCTCCCAGCCGGTCGCGAGGTTCGCTTCCGGAAGGTGGGCACGAGGCGCGCACAGGCGATCAGCAAGGTGGTCATCGCCCTGGCCTGGAGGAACGACGGGGACAGCCGGTGGCGGGACGTCCGGGTCGCCCTCGGTTCCGTCGCCGAGCGGCCGATACGCTCGGGGGCCGCCGAGGCGGCATTGCTGGGCGCCCGGCCCACCCGGGAGACGGCCGACCGCGCCGCAGCTGCGGTCGCGGCCGAGATCAAGCCGATCGACGACGTCCGCTCGACCGCCGTGTACCGGCGCGCGGTGACCTCGAGGGTCCTGCACCGCCTGATCCGCGACGCGGGCGGCTGGTGAGCCAGCAATGGCCGGGAGGTGCGGTGGAACGATTGGGTAGGAGGTAGGTCAGCGGAGTAGGGTAGCGACGGGCAGGTCCATGGTCGGGGACCACGGTCGGCCGGCCCGCTGAGAAGGAGGAGCACCAGGGATGACCAGCAGACGGTGGTCGAAGCTCGCGGCGCTGACGGCGGCCGCGGCGATCGTCGCGGCGGCCTGCGGGACGAGCGCGTCCCCGGCCCCCTCGGGCGGAGGTGGAACTGGCTGTACGGCCGCCGGTGCCGCGGCCGGGGCGACCCTCCAGATCCCGGACATCGAGCAGGGCAAGTTCAACGTCGCGATGGTTCTCATCGGGCC
>CAYLSK010000283.1:0-2178 GCA_964385975.1 uncultured Anaerolineaceae bacterium
CGGACGACGTACTGGTGTCCGACCTGCCAGCGGGTCGACGCGCTAGCATCTGCCGAACATGTGTGAGCACTTCATCGCCCGGGCCGCCGAGCCGTTCCGGCTCGACGAGCTGTGGCCGTTCGCCGAGCGGCTGGAGCGATTCGGGATTGCCGGCTTCGGCTGGGGCGCGGCATGGATCGGGGCAGACGACCGGCTCGACTCGCACCGCGAGGTGCGGTCGTTCCGAGACGATCCGGGACGCGAGCGGGTCGGGGCGACCGAGACGATCGCGGCGCTCGTCCACCTGCGGCGACCCTCCAGGCTCTCGACCCTGACCCAGGCGGACACCCAGCCGTTCGATGACCCGGCCGGCCGCTTCAGTTTCAGCCACAACGGCGACCTGCGGGACTACAAGAGCCTCCGGACGACCTTCCGAGCGCAGGGTCGCATCCATGGTCGAGCCGACACCGAGGTCGGGGCGCGCTGGCTCGAGGATGCCTGGCAGCCAGGCGAGCCGGTCGCTCACCTGCTGGCCTCTCTCCACGATCGATTCGGCGGTCAGGCGAACTTGGCCGTCCTCGCCGCCGACGGAACGCCCCATCACTACGCGGGCAATGGAGAGAATCCCGTCTTCTCGTTCCGCCTGGGTCGGATCGGCCTCGTCTCGACCGGGATCTATTCGCTCGATCGGTCGCTCTTCCGGTTCGTGGCGCCGGGTGCGACGGATCGCCGCCTCGTCCGGATCCGGTCAACGGTCGCGCTCGACCCTCGCGGGGGGCCTATCGCAGTCGCGTAAGCTGGGCGCCCTGGACCCCGGATGGTCGCGCTGTCACAAGTCGGCGCGGTCCACGTCTCTCTGGAGACCAGCTCGTCACGAAGGAGCACAGGGATGACCGAGGTGTCCGAAGCGACACGGGTGCCCAACGCCGGGGCCGGACGCCCGACCCTCCGGCTCCCGAACCGCGAGCTCATCCGGATCTCGCTCTACTGGCTCGGTCTCTCGTCGATCTTCGCCGGTCTGAACAGCATCATGGCCGGCCGGCTGGAATTCGCCGGCCTCGTCGACAAGCATGAGGCAGGACGGGCCCTCTTCCTCATCTCGATCAGCGGCGCGATCATTGCGGTCATCGTCCAGCCGACGATTGGCTCCATCTCCGACTACACGATCTCGCGCTGGGGTCGTCGAAAGCCGTACATCCTCATCGGCTCGATTCTCGACCTGGCTTTCCTCATCGGAATCGCCTCGAGCAACACCTTGGTTGCGATCGCCGCGTTCATCGCCCTCCTCCAGTTCAGCTCCAATTTCGCCCAGGGTCCCTTCCAGGGCTATGTTCCGGATCTCGTTCCGGCCGCGCAGGTCGGTACCGCAAGCGCCCTCGTGGGCCTCATGCAGGTCCTCGGCAATGTCGCCGGCTTCGTCATCGGCGGCATCGCGACCGCGACGAACAACTTCGGCATCGGGCTGGTGGCGCTCGGCGTCCTCGAGCTTGTCACGATGCTGTCGGTCGTCTTCCGGGTCCGCGAGGGACCGCCGCCGAAGTCGCGCAATGGTCGCCCGTGGCGCGCGATTGCCGCCGAGGCGTGGGGCACCGACATCCTCCGGGAACGGAGTTTCCTGTGGCTCGTAGCCTCGCGCCTCGCCATCCTGATGGGTGGTTCCGTGCTGGTCCAGCTCGCAACGTTCTACCTGGCGCGCTCGATGGGGTTGAACCAGACCGATACCGGCCTCGTGCTGATCCCGATGGTCGGGCTCGTCGCAGTCGGGACGGTCGCGTCGGTCGTGCCGGCAGCTCGTGCCTCGGATCGGATCGGCCGCAAGCCGGTCATCTGGGCGAGTTGTGCGCTCGGCGCGACGGGGCTTGCGATCGTCGCCGTCGCGCCGATCCTGCCGCTCGCGTTCCTGGGCGCACTGCTCTACGGCATCTCGGCCGGGACCTTCCTGGCGGTCGACTGGGCGCTCATGACCGACATCATCCCGAAGGCCTCGTCGGGCCGATATATGGGGCTCTCGAACGTCGCGACCGCGTCGTCCGGGGTCCTGGCCCTGGCGATCGGCGGCACGCTCATGGACATCGTCGGTGGTCCAGACAGTGGCGGGGCGGGACCGCGCGCCGCGCTCTGGATGGGAGTCGTCCTCCTGGGCATCGGCGCGATCCTGCTCCGACCGGTCGACGAGCGGCGGCGCGAGGACGTCCTGTC
>CAYLSK010000284.1:0-2170 GCA_964385975.1 uncultured Anaerolineaceae bacterium
GCTGCCACCTGATGCACTGCTCGTGCTGACCCTCCGCCACCCGGACGAGTAGCGAATTGCGTTCGCGCTGTTCTCGGTTTTGCTGAAGGTCAGGCCGGGGGAGTCGAGAGGGAGCGCCGCGTTGCCTGCGGCATCGGTCGCGCCCACCCGGAACGCGTAACCGACGCCGGTCTTGAGGGGCAGGACCACGGACGTCTGGGCCGGATCCGGCAATGTCCGGGCGACGAATGGCGCGCCGTCGACCGAGAGCTCGAGGCTGGCCGCGGCGATCGAGCTCAGATCGGTCGCCGGCCAGCTGATCCGGACGGGGATGTCCGTCTTGCCCGCGCTGGATCCACGGGCCGGCGCGATGGACGGGAGGCCGATCGCCGGCGGCGTCGTGTCGAGGACGACCGTCGTCGGGAAGACCGGCGATTGCGCCCCGTTCGAGGCGCGGACCCGCAGCCAGACCGTGCGCGCGCCATCCGGGCCCTGCAGGAGCTGCCACGGGATCGTGGGCGCGATCGGCTGCCAGGCGGACCAGTCCTGCCCGTCGTTCGAGAGGCTGATCTCGGAGACCTGGGCGGTGTCCGCCTGCCAGGCCGGCGTGACCAGGATGTCGATGGTGTTCGTGAAGCCGGGGGGCGGATTCCGTGCATTTGGCAAGGGCGCAGCGGAGAAGACCTGGACCGACGTGATCGAGACAGCCGCGAAGGCAGCGGCGACGGCGTTCCAGTTGCCTGTCTGACCTCGGTCATAGCCGAGCGCCCAGATCCCGAGACCGGCCAGGCTCCGCTGGTTGATGAATGCCATCTTGGCCGCGAAGGTGACCGAATCGTTGTAGTAGGTCTGGACCCAGGTCGAGTGGACGGCATCCCACGAGACGAGCCGCGCCGACTGCTCGACCGTGTCGTAGTCGAGGGTGGTCCCGACTGCCGAGCCCGGCAACGACCTAGGGTAGAAGATCTTGGGGCTCCCGAAGGTCGTCGTGTCGGTCTGGCGGATGGCGTGCAGCTCGGGGCCGGCGGTCGGCCAGGTCCGGCCGTAGTAGCCGATGCCGAGGATGACCCGATCGAGCGGCACGCCGTACTGGGCGTAGAGGCCGAGGCTGGCCGACAGGCTCAGGCCGCCATCGGCCCGCACGATTGGATCGATCGAGCCTACGGGGCTGCTCGTGGCGACCCTGTAGTTGTAGCCCATCAGGAACGCCCGATCGACGCCCGCGGCGAGCGCCGCCGCGGCCATCCGGGCGCCGGACACGTTGGCGTTGGTGGCCACGCTGATCTGGGCGTTCGGGTTGACCGCCATGGCCGCCGCCTTGAGCTCGGCGCCGAGCTGCCCGAATGCATCGAAGTACTGGCTGTCGAGGCCCTCGATGTCCAGGTTCGCGCCATCGGCGCCTCGGGCGGTCATCAGTGCGACGGCCTGCTGGACGAACGTCGCCCGCGCCACGGGATTGGCGAGGAAGGCATCGTTGCGCGAAAGCGAGAAGCCCTGGAAGGTGATGACCGTGCGCACCCCGGCCGCGTGCGCCCTTGTGATGATGTCCGTGGCGTAGCCGTTCAGGTAGGCCTTGTAGCCGGGCAGTGTCGTGTCGAGAGTCCCGTCCGACTTGTAGCTGACACCAAAGAAGGCGACCGTCGTCAGGAGGTCATAGCGGAGGTAGTCCGCCATCCCCGCGTCGAGCTCCCAGTAGGGCAGATAGCCGAAGACGTCGCGGGAGAGGCCCTGCTGCGTCTGGCCGGCAGTGAGCGGGGCGAGCACGTCATCGGCGAAGACGGGCACGGCTGCCTGCTGGCCCGAAGAGAGGAGAGTGGCGGCGAGCAGGGCAACAACGGCGCCCCGGAGGCGGCGGGTTCGCGAGAGCAACGACTCGGGTCCCAATGGGCGTGTGACGGAATGGGACGACCGGTCACCGGACGCCGCGGTCAGGATGCCCCAGGTCCCGGTGGGCGGTCAAGCCGAGCGTGGTGGCCGAGGTCGCCGCCTGCGCCCGCGCCCCCCGCCGGTGCCCCCCGCCCGTGTCCGTCGGCCGTCCCTATCCGTCGGCGGATCGGGAGCGTGCCAATCGACGAAGATTCGCGGCTGACTAGCGGCGAATCGGTCGCTCCGGGCCTGATTGGACCATCTGTGCACCAATCGGTGGCGGAATGGGCCAACGTTCGTCGGTTGGCACCGTGGCGTTCCAAGG
>CAYLSK010000285.1:0-2151 GCA_964385975.1 uncultured Anaerolineaceae bacterium
GTGGCAAGATCTGGATCCGGATCTTCCCGGACAAGCCGGCCACCAAGAAGCCGGCCGAGACCCGGATGGGCTCGGGCAAGGGCGCTCCCGACCATTGGGTAGCCGTCGTCAAGCCCGGCCGGATCCTGTTCGAGATGGCCGGCGTGGACCACGCGTCGGCCGTCGAGGCGATGCGCCTGGCCAGCCACAAGCTGCCGGTGACCACCCGGGTTGTCGTTCGTGAATCGGTCAAGGAGGCGAGCTGATGGATATCGAGAAGGTTCGCCAGCTTTCCGACCCCGAGCTCGAGGAGGCGCTTCGCGAGGCGAAGCAGGACCTCTGGGGAGCGCGCTTTGCGCTCTCGACCCGTCAACTCAAGGATTACAGCACGATCCCGCTGACGCGGCGAACGATCGCGCGGATCCTGACCGTGCAGCGCGAGCGCAAGCTCGGCAAGACGGCCTAGCGCGATGACAGGAGCAGACACCCACGTGCAAGGCAAGCGGAAGACCAAGGTCGGCCGCGTGGTCAGCGACCGGATGGACAAGACGATCGTCGTGTCCGTCGAGCGCCTGGCGCGCCACCGGCTCTACAAGCGGGTCATCCGCTTGACTACCAAGTTCAAGGCGCACGACGAATCGAACGACGCTCGCATCGGCGACACCGTCTTGATCGAGGAATCGCGTCCGCTCTCGGCCACCAAGCGCTGGCGGCTCGTCTCGGTCGTCCAGCGGGCGGGCGATCACGCGCTGCCCGGGGAGATCATGGTCGAGGAGATCGAAACGACGGAGGCGATCCACGGGGCCGCTCATCCAGGCCGGACCCGCGGCGCCGATGAAGAGTCGGCGTCAGCGGACGAGGAGAGCGCCTCGTGATCCAGTCGCAGACTCGACTCAAGGTGGCCGACAACACGGGTGCCCGAACGATCCAGTGCATCCGGGTGATGGGCCGCTCGCTCAAGACGGACGCGGGCGTTGGTGACGTGATCATCGCCAGCGTCAAGCAGGCCATCCCGAACGCCGCAGTCAAGAAGGGTGACGTGGTCCGTGCCGTGGTCGTCCGAACGGCTAAGGAATATGGCCGGCCAGACGGCAGCTACATCCGCTTCGACGAGAATGCCGCGGTCCTCATCAACAATCAGGGCAATCCCCGCGGGACCCGCATCTTCGGCCCGGTTGCTCGCGAGCTGCGGGACCGCAACTACATGAAGATCGTCTCGCTCGCCCCGGAGGTGTTGTGATGGCCGTCCGGTCAGCCGAGCCCCGGCGCCCCAAGGTGCCCGAGATCCGCAAGGGAGACACGGTCGTGGTCCTGGCCGGCAAGGATGCCGGCAAGCGCGGCACGGTCGAGCAGGTGATCCGCCGCATGGCGGCACCAAGCGCGACGCGCAGCGTCTTCCGACGCGGCTCGTCCGCCGGCGGCGTCAAGGTCGTCGTCGAGGGGCTCAACATCGCCAAGCGGCACACCAAGCCGCGCCAGTCCTCCTCATCCAACGACCGCACCCCGAAGATCCAGCAGGGCGGAATCCTGGAGATCGCCCAGCCCCTGCCGATCGGACGGGTCATGCTGGTCTGCCCCAACTGCGGCAAGCCGACCCGGATCGCTCACGCCACCCTGGACACCGGCCGCCGCGTCCGCGTCTGCCGGCACTGCGCCCAGCAGCTGGAGGTGAAGGCATGACCAGCCGGCTCCAGGAGCGCTACGTGACCGAGGTCGCCCCGGCGCTGCAGAAGCAGTTCGAATACCCCAATGTGATGCAGGTCCCGCGCCTTTCCAAGATCGTCATCAACATCGGGCTGGGCGAGGCGCTCTCCAACGCGAAGGCGCTCGATGCAGCCCTCGGCGACCTGACCACCATCACCGGCCAGAAGCCGATCGTAACCAAGGCCAAGCGCTCGATCGCCCAGTTCCGCGTCCGGACGGGCAACTCGATCGGGGCCAAGGTCACCCTCCGCGGCGAGCGGATGTGGGACTTCATGGATCGCCTGACCACGCTCGCCCTGCCCCGGATCCGCGACTTCCGCGGCACCCCCGGCAAGTCGTTCGACGGTCGCGGCAACTATTCGCTGGGGCTGCGCGAGCAGCTCGCCTTCCCGGAGATCGACTACGACAAGGTGGACCGTCTCCGCGGGCTGGAGATCAGCATCGTGACGACGGCGAAGACCGACGAGG
>CAYLSK010000286.1:0-2147 GCA_964385975.1 uncultured Anaerolineaceae bacterium
TGTTGACACCCGTGGTCGGCCGATGGCAGGATGCGCCGAAGTCTGCTGCCGGAGCATTCCGAGACGCCGGGCTGAACCCACAGGTGCTGCTGGCGGCTGCGCGAGGGGAGCGTCCGCTTGGACACCTGACCCCGACTTGGAGGTCGGAATGGTGGATCAGGCTGTCGGTTCGGCTGCGGATTCGATCGAGGCCGACTACACCGAGAGGGTGGTCCCCGGCTATGCCCGCCGGTCCAACCTGCGGATGCTCCTCACGTTCATGTCGATGCAGCTCGTCTTCGGAGCTGTCCTGGTGGGCTACGGGGCGCGGATCGGCGGCCTCTCGCTCGGGGATCTCATCGTGGCGATGGCGATCGCGGCCACGGTCATGACCCTCTACTGCATCGGATCCGCCAACGTCGGCAGCGTGGTCGGCATGACCCATGCCGTCGCTACCCGGGGGGTCTTCGGGACGATCGGCAGCGGGATCGTCTCCCTCCTCCTGGTGATCGACGGCATGGGCTTCTACCTGTTCACCGTGGCGTTCATCATCGTGATCGCGACGGCGCTCCTCGGGACGATCCCCGCGGTCGCGATCGTGACCGCGGCGGTCGCGTTCGTGATGATCGTCAACAACTACTTCGGGTTCACCGGCCTCCAGCGCTTTGCCCAGTACGTGGCGGTGCCGGTGATCGTCGTGTGGGGCGTGTACGCGACGCTTCGGGCCCTTACGTCGGTGTCGGCCGACCAGCTGGCTGCCGTCCCCGCGGGCGGTGCCACGGTGTCGATCATATTCGTGGCCGGTGGGATGGTGGGCCTCTCGACCTGGGGAAACGAGCCCGACATCTTCCGATACGCCAAGGCCGGTCTGGCGTCGTGGTGGAACATCCCGGCCCTGGCAATCTCGTACTTCCTGGGCGCGTTCATCTTCCCGATCATGGGTTACCTGGTGGCGACCGTGGCGAGCGATCCGGATCAAGCAGCCCAGATCAGGCAGTTCGCGAACTTCACGACGTTCGGCCTGGCGCCCCTGATGATGCTCGTCCTGCTCGTCAATCAATGGGCGGTTCAGGACGGCAACCTGTACATCGCGATCAACGGCGCCCAGAACCTTCTGTCGCGCATTCCGGGCTACCGCCGCGAGTACACCGTGGTGGGGCTGGGGATCATCGCGGCGGGCCTCACGTTCATCCTGCCGGACCTGACGGCGACCTTCAACATCGTGACGAGCATCGGCGCGGTGACCGTCCCCGTGGCAAGCACGATCATGGCCATGGACATCTTCGTCTTGCCCCGCCTGTTCGGCCTGCGCCGGCCGATGCACCGGGTCGCGGCCTGGAACGAGCTCGCAGCCGCGAACTGGCCGGCGATCGTCGCGCTCGCCGCGGGGACTGGCCTCGGGGCGTACACCGCCGGCCTGATCCCCGCCCTTTCGACGGACTACATCGGCTTCCCGGCCCTTCAGGCCTGGATCACCGGAGCGGTCGTCTACCTCGTCCTCGTTGCCCTCGTCGCGAGGTCGCCGCGGGTTAGGGAAATCCTGGGTTATGCGCGGATCGGGGACGCACCGCCCGTCGCGGAGCCACAGCCAATGAGCAGCCCTGGCTACTAGGACCGCCCGCGAGGCCGGCACCGACCCGGTCGTGGTCAAGGGGAGGGTCCGCGCCCGATGAACAGCTTCGACCTCTTGATTCGGGCCCCTCGAACGGTGACGGAATCCGGTGAGCTCCCGCGGGCCGTTGGTGTCGTCGATGGCACCATCGCAGCCGTCGAAAACCTCGATTTCGTCGCGTCGGCGGCCGAGATCCTGGAGCTCGGCTCAGATGTTGTCCTGCTGCCCGGGCTGGTCGACTCCCACGTCCATGTCTGCGAGCCCGGGAATACGGAGTGGGAGGGCTTTGCGAGCGCGACGAGAGCCGCGGCAGCGGGAGGCGTCACGACGCTGGTCGACATGCCCCTCGACAGCGTGCCCACGACCGTCACGGTCGCGGCGCTCGAGACCAAACGCCGAGCCGCCGAGGGTCAATGCCACGTGGACGTGGGTTTCTGGGGAGGAGTCGTCCCCGGCAATCTTGCCGACCTCGCGCCGCTCCACGCGGCCGGCGTCCTCGGCTTCAAATGCTTCCTCGCCGACTCCGGTTCGGACGATTTCCCGCCGGTCGATCCCG
>CAYLSK010000287.1:0-2103 GCA_964385975.1 uncultured Anaerolineaceae bacterium
GCGCGAGCGCGGAATCCGGAACGGGCATGCCGAGCCGGGTGAGTGCCTCGTCCATCATCTGATCCGCCGATTGTAGACGGACGCCGGCGCAGGGCGTGCGCCCGGACGCCCGATCTCGGCCTCGGCCGACCAGCCCAGTCCGGGGCGTCGCGGCTCGTACGGCCGTGACAACCGAGATGTCACACTGTCTTACCAAGGTGGGGCGCCGACATAGCAGGCGGGAGGGTGCCGTGTCGTGACGTTCATCAATACCGGCTGGGCGGGACTGTTACTCCCACGTTGCGGCCGGGCCCCTCGAGCTCGGCTGCGGGCCGGCTGATTTGGGCCGCCTCGGTGTTCGCTCCGAGCCGTCTTGATCTCCCGATTCCGGCGCGTCCGACGGCGTGTCGCGAAGGTGGCGGACGCCCGGGTGAGGACGGCGCCGACCGAATAGCGTCCCCGCGCCGTAGACCTCGAGCTTCGTGGTCCCCTTGCGGACCTCAGACTGCTGCGAGCGTTGTTTCGGTGATGCCTCGTTTCTTGGGGGCATACTTCGCGAAGCGGCTGACCCCGAGCCAGGACGGGAAGGCGCGCACGAGGTCGGGGGCCCCCTCGAGCCGGATGTCGCCGCGATCGACTGCCTCGGCGAAGTCGGTGCGCCCGAGCAGGACGCCGCCGAACACTTGCTCGTCGACGGTCACGATGAGCTCCGCGTCTCGCCCGGGATCGTTGTAGCAGAGCTCCGGCTGGTCACCCTCGATGACCAGCCAGTAGATCTTGGGCTGGACTGTGAACTCGAAGCGGACCGTGGTCGGCGAGCGCGGCAGTCGGTCCAGCCTTAGCAGCGAGTGGACGGTCTGCATCAGGTAGGCCGGGTCGCAGTCCTCCTGCCGGAGTTCGACCCAGTGCTGCGCCCAGATCCCCAGCTCGTTGAGGACGGTCTCGAGTTCGCGTCCGGCGCGGGTCGGGTGGTATTCCGAGCCTCGGCCGTGCGGGTTGGGCCGCCGCTCGATGACCCCGGCGCTCTCCAGTGTCCGCAACCGGGCCGCCAGCAGGCTCTGCGAGATCCGGCCGACGCCGTGCTGGATCTCGACGAAATGATGGCGGTCGAACAGCACGATCTCGCGCAGGATCAGCGGCGTCCAGCGCTCCGCGATCACCTCACTGGCGAGCGAGACCGGGCAGATCTGCTGGTAGCGCACGTGCCAAGTGTCGCGCACGACGGCGCGAACGCAAGTGCAGATCTTGCACGAGCAACTCCAACGGTTGCACTGGCTGTTCAGGCCCCGCGCCGCGGATGCTCATGCCCTGACCGGCCGACCGACCGGAGGACGAAGGAGGCAGACATGCCGCTCATCAATGTCAAGGTCGTCGAGGGCGTCTTCAGCGCCGGGCAGAAGCGCCGGATCGTGACCAGCCTGACCGATGCGATGGTCGAGATCGAAGGCGAGAACATGCGCCCGGTCACCTGGGTCATCGTCGAAGAAGTGCTCAGCGGCGACTGGGGCATCGCCGGGAATCCGCTGACGACCGAAGACGTCAAGGCCCTGGCCGCCGGCGTGCCGGTCGCCGTCTAGCCCCGCGAACACTGCGAGAAACGAAGGACCCGTTCGATGGAATTGCTCTACAAGACCCTCAAGTGGCCGGTCATCAGCCTGCTGGTTACCGGTAGCTTCCACTTCACGATCGAGGCCATCTGGCCCGACCTCAAGACCACCTTCATCCCGGCCGTTCTGGCCCCACTCCTGTTGGTTTACGGGCTGTGGGTCGGCTACCGGGCGATCCAGTTCGGCGGCACCTACCTCCACGCCATCCTGGCGGCGGCGATCCTGGGCATCCTGCCGATCGTCCTCGAGATCGTCGGCTTCGGCGTCATCCTCGGCCGCGGCGTCCAGGACCGCGAGCTGGCGGGCATCTTCGCCTTCGCCTTCATCCTGTTTGGCGCCTTGATCGGCGCCGGGTTCGCCCTGAGTGGTGAGACGGCCAAGGCCCGCGGGTAAGTCGGAGTCCTCATCGACATCGGCGCCCAGGTCAGCGCTGACGCTGCTGCCCCGGCGAGTTAGATCGGTGGTAACAGTCCGCGCTGCATCGCGAACAGTGTCGCGCCTGCACGGGTTCTCACAC
>CAYLSK010000288.1:0-2098 GCA_964385975.1 uncultured Anaerolineaceae bacterium
CCAAGCTCCATCCCCTCCAGCAAGCCTTCCTCGAGCATGGCGGCGTCCAATGTGGGTTCTGTACGCCGGGGATGCTCATCAGCGCCACCGCCCTCTTGGCCGCCAACCCCGACCCGACGGACGACGAGATTCGCGCCGGGTTGTCGGGCAATCTCTGCCGCTGTACCGGCTACGTCGGGATCGTGGCTGCCGTCCGCTCGGCAGCGACGGAGCTGGCCAATACCGACTGACGATCAGCGATGGCGCGGTACCAGGGATGGAGGAGAACTCGTCCAGTCGACGAGCCTAGCGGACCGTGCCGAATGGGTTCTCGATCGCAATCCCGGCGATCCGTCGTCCGCCCTGGAGGTCCTCGCTGGCGAGGCGCATCGCTCCGGCACGTCGCGCGGCCTCGATGATCAGAGCATCCCAGAACGACAATTGGAGACGCTCCTCCAGGGCTGCCGCGTCGAGGATCAGCCCGACATCGATCTTGACGACAGGCCAGGTCGCGTACAGCGCGACGATCTCTCGTGCCTCCGATCGGCGCATCGGTGGCCCGAACTTGCGGGTCGCGACGACGTAGAACTCCTGGAGAACCTGGGTGCTGACAACCCCCGAGCGGTTCGACCACAGGTCCTCGAGCAGGGCTCGGGCGATCGGCTGTTTCTCGGTCTCGCTGGCGTCGTGGGCGTAAAGGAGAACGTTGCTGTCCACGAACGTCCGCCCGCCGGCCGTCATCGGCTCCGAAGCGCTTGACGATCGTGCAGCTCGTCGCGCGTCCAGCTCCGACCCCCGCGAGGAGCCGCCTTCTTCAGGATCGCCTCAGCACGCTCCCGGGCCAGTTCAACGCGCTCCTCCTTGTCCACGAGTTCCATCAGCTGCGCCGCCGCGAGCGCGCTCACCGAGGTCCCGCGTTTCGCCGCTACGATCCGCGCACGCCTGATCACTTCCGCGTCGAGTTGCAAGGTCAGATTGGCTCGCGCCATGTCTCGCTCCACAGTTTTCGTGTGGTCCACAGGATACCACACAGGGTTGCGCCGACTGAGCGTACGCGCCACACGAATACGAGTGGTCGTCCCGGGCGGCTTGTATCGTTCTTCGTGGCGACTCCATCGCCCTCCGGGCGAAGATGCCCCCGAACTCAGGGTGGTTCACCGTGATCGTTCACACCCGGCTCGAAAGCGCCCACCTCGCCGGCAACCTCCTGGGGGATCCCAGCGAACGAGACCTGTTCGTGTACCTGCCGCCGGGGTACGAGGAATCCGATCAGCGGTATCCGACGGCCTACCTGTTGCAGGCCTACGGCGAAACCGTCGCGGAGATGGTGAGCCCGCCAACCGACGGATTGCGCTGGAGGCCGCCGATCGAGGACGTCCTCGATCCCGTGTTCCGGCGCATGGGCGTGCCGCCGATGATCGTCGCCATCCCGGACGGCTGGTCGCGCTGGGGCTGCGGCCAGTGGGTGGATTCACCGGTCACGGGCAACTTCGAGCAGTACGTGCTGCACGATGTGGTCCCGACCGTCGACGCGGCCTACCGGACGATCCCGGAAGCGCGAAGTCGAGGCGTGTTCGGCTTCTCGTCGGGAGGGTTCGGGGCCTGGAACCTCGCGTCGCGCAATCCCGAGGTCTTCGGCGCCCTGGCCATGCTGTCGGGCGACTCGTTCCTGGACATGACCCACAAGTTCATGCCCTACAAGTTCTTCGACGACATCTGGCCCGAGGCGCCCAATGGTCCGATCGAGAGCAGCATCTGGTCACAGCTCGTGTACGACTACTCCGCGACGTATTCACCCAATCCGGATAACCCACCGTTCTACGTCGACCTGCCCGTGGCCTGGCCCAGCGGCGAGCTGCTCCAGGACGTCTGGGACCGCTGGCTGAGCTTCGACCCCGTGGTCAATGTCCACGACCGACTGGACAACCTCCGGAAGCTGGCCGGCATCATGCTCGATGCCGGATCGCACGACGACTACAACCTTCACTGGGGCCATCGGCTCCTCAGTCACCACCTTCACGAGGCCGGCATTGCCCACGAAGCCACGGAGAACGCGGGGAACCACGGTGGCCGCGCCAACGAGCGCTATCAGGTAGCGCTCCAGTGGATGTCGCAGGTC
>CAYLSK010000289.1:0-2073 GCA_964385975.1 uncultured Anaerolineaceae bacterium
CCGCGACGACCGGAGAGCTGGAGGCGGCCGCCCGCCAGTTCGTTCGCAAGATCAGAGGTTAGCGGGGTTCGGTACACACAGCTCAAGGACGGGCCGCCACTCGGCCCGGACGACCCACTCGCTGATCCGGGCATCCTCGACGGTGGCGCTCTTGAGTATGAGCGGCGGCACGGCCGCCTGGACCTCCGCCGGCGCCGAGCGCCACGCCGGGCCCAGGTTACGGATCGCCTCGGCGACCGACACGAGGCCAGCGAGGCCCGGCCGCACGACGGTCATGGCCGAGCGGATCTCGGCCGACTGGCGCTGGTAGTCGTCCTTTGACAGGTCGCCCCAGGCGTACAGGTCGCGGAGCCGCTTGAGCCGCTCGTCGGCGTTGACCCGGCGGTCGCGCTCGTCGACCTTGACCCGCTCGAGGCTGGTCCGGGCGATCTCGGTCCGCCAGTCGGCGGGCAGGTGGTAGCTGCCGATCCAGTCGGCGAACTGGCCCTCGGCGATGTCGGCCCGGATCGCCGCGGCGTCGCACAACTTGAAGCGCGTCCGGCCGGCGCAGCGGTAGTAGCGGTGGACCGAGTTGTTGACCCCGGTCATGGCGTAGCCGCACTTCGCGCAGCGCAGGACGTTCGAGAGCGGGTAGGTCCGCCCGGATGGCGACGACACGCCGCGGGTCAGCCGGCCGCGCGCCGCTTCCTGAACCTGCTCCCACAGCGTCTCGTCGACGATCGCCGGCAGGAGGATGCCGAGGTCCGCGCGCCCGTCCGCGCCGTCGGCCTCGTAGTAGGCGAGCGAGCCGACCCGCCGGTAGCGGAGCATCCGCCCCGCGTAGACGCCGTTGGTCAGGATGTCGTGGACGGTGCCGTAGGCCCACAGGCGCCCGTGGTTGGTCCGCAGGCCCTCGGCGTTGAGCCCGACGGCGATCCGGCGGCAGCCGAAGCCCGCGGCGGCCTCGTCGTAGATCCGGCGCACGATCTTGGCGAGGACCGGGTCCAGCTCGAGCGCGCCGTCCCAGCCGCGCGTGCCGTCGGGGAAGTCGACGAGCTTGCGTCGGTAGCCGACCGGGATGATCCCGACCCAGCGGCCCGACGCCTGGCGCTGCCGCAGGCCGCCGGCGATCCAGAACCGGCGCTGCTCGTTCTCCTGCTCGTCGATGACCTCGCTGATGCCCTCCGTCAGCCCGCCGACGTAGGTGCCGCTGATGAGCCGCTGAGCGGCGAAGTAGATGACGATGCCGCCCTTGCGGAACTCGGCCTTCATCCTGACCGCCTCGGCCCGGTTGCGGGCGAACCGGCTCGTGTGGAGGACGACGAGCACGTCGTACTGCCCGGCCTTGCCGTCCGCAAGCGCTTGGCGAAGCTCCTCGACGCCGACCGCCTCACCCGACCCGACGCGCTCGTAGAACAGCGGCTCGGCCCGGATCATCCCGAGCTCGTCGCCGGCGCGGCGGAGATCCTCGCGCTGGCGTTCGGGGCTCCACTTGTCGGCCTGGGCTTCGCTCGACTCGCGGACGAGCCCACGCCAGCGCTTGCCGGCGAGGTCGGAGGGCTGTAGGTGCCTCGTGTTCATCGTTGCCTCGTTGCACCCGTCGAATGGGGCAGGACCGTGACGCGAGGCATCCGGGTCACTACAGTCAAGTCATTGTTTATCCGCAGCCAGAGGTTCATCCGAGAATGTCCACCACGATCTTGCTGATGTCGGTCCGTAGGTCGATGCCCTGCTCGGCCAGACGTTGTTCCACGCCGCGCCAGACGAACACGACCTGATCGGCCGCAAGCCCGCGCTGCTCGAGGGCCGACTGCACCCTGGCTCGCATGATGAGATCGAGGACGACCTCGTCGGGGATCGCGAGAGCCTTGGCGAACCGGATGTAGGCCCCCTCGGACACGGTCCCTCGCTCGCCCCGCTCGATGTTCTGAACGTACTGCGAGCTGAGCCCGGCTGAGCGGGCGATGTCGCGCAGGGTCAGGTTCCTCGCGTGGCGAAAGAAACGAAGGGAGCGCCCGAGCTCCTTCGCCGCAGTCGTCGTCAATGCGGGCTGCATGGTCGATCTCCTCCCCAGTGATGCGCGCATGTGCATCT
>CAYLSK010000290.1:0-2060 GCA_964385975.1 uncultured Anaerolineaceae bacterium
CACCTGGTCTGTTCAGCAGCTCAAGGTCCGCGGCGAGAAGCCGTTGATCCCGGTGGACCACCGCGGCCGCTTCGGGGCATGAGGCTGTGGCAAGGTTCGCCTACGCGGCCGAGATCACCGACCGCTTCCCGTCGGTCGTAGGCGGAGTCGTCCACGCCGCAGGGCTGACGAACGGCGCCTCGCCGGCCGACCTCGTCGAAGCCTTGGGGGCGGAGCAGGCTGCCGCCCTCGCGCGGATCGGCGCGACGCCGCTGTCGGAGCTTCCGAGCCTGGCCGCCTGGCGGCGCGCGTTTCGGGCGTTCGGGGTCGACCCCACCGCCTATCGCTCGGCGGCTGAGGCGCTTCTCCGGCGGCTGACCAAACAGGGCTCGATCCCGTCGATCAATACGCTCGTCGACATCGGCAACCTCGTCAGCATCCGCTACGGGCTCCCAGTCGCCGTCTTCGACCAGCGGGCGCTGACCGGCGGCACGACCGTCCGTTTCGCGACCGGTGAGGAGATGTTCACCGACCTCGGCTCCGGCGAACGGGAGACACCCGACCCCGGCGAGGTGATCTTCACGGACGAAGCCGGTCTCGTCTGTGCCCGGCGCTGGTGCTGGCGGCAGTCAGCCGAGAGCGCCTCCGGCCCACAGACGACCGAGGTCCTGGTCACCGTCGAGGGGCACCATGACCGTGCGGCCGAGGAGGTCGCCGCGGCGATCGCCGATCTCGAGGCGCTGATCGGTGCTCATGGTCAGCCGGCGTCGATGCGTTCCGGGACCGTTGATGCTTCCACGAGGTTCTTTGCCTAATCCTGACACCGGCTGGCAGGTACTCCGAGTACAACGGTACGGAACCCCATGACCATGAGGAGACGACGGTGGGAACCAGCACCGCAACAGCCGTTGCCGCCCAGACGGCCGAACCAGGCTCGGCCGTCCACGACTTCGATTTCTACATGGGCAAGTGGCGGGTTCATCACCGCCGATTGAAGGAACGCCTGGCCGGGAACGATGAGTGGCAGGAGTTCGAAGGGACGTCGACGGCCTGGCCGATCCTGGACGGCGCCGGCAACGTCGACGACAACGTGCTCGAGTTGCCCGGCGACACCTATCGGGCGATCTCGTTGCGCTCGTTCGACCCGAAGTCTCAGAGCTGGTCGATCTGGTGGCTCGATGGCCGCAACCCGCACGGCCGCCTCGATCCGCCCGTTGTCGGCGGGTTCTCAGACGGCGTCGGCACGTTCCTCGCCGAGGACACGTTCCAAGGTCAGCCGATCCTCGTCCGATTCCTGTGGTCAGACATCACCGAGGGCACCTGCCGATGGGAGCAGGCCTTCTCACCGGACGGCGGCACGACCTGGGAGGTCAACTGGGTCATGGAGTCGACCCGCGTCGGGTGAGGCTGGCCGGATCGCCAAGCCGTCATCATCTGCGAATGGAATCGATACCGCCCGAGCTCTTCCTGGAGGGCTATCCGCCCGGCATCCGAAGGGGTGCCGATCGGCTCCGCGCGGTTGTTCGGCGGGCCGTCCCTGACGCAATCGAACGCGTGCGGCTCGGCTGGCGCCTGATCGGCTACGACGTTCCGGTCGGTCGGCGCTCGAGGTACTTCGCCTTCGTCTGGCCGGAGGTCGAGCACGTCCACCTGGGCTTCGAGTACGGCGTCTGGATGGCCGATCCCGACAACCTGCTCCGCGGCGCCCACCTCAAGCTTCGCAAGGTGCGGTTCGTGACCTACGAACCAGGCGAACCCATCCCGGAGTCGGCGCTCGTCGAGTACACCCGCGATGCGGCCCGGCTGGCGACGATGTCGCGCGGGGAGCGCCTGGCGCGCGAGCTCGACCGCGACTGAACTGAACTCGAACCCCCTGATCCTCGCCGCGAGCCGGCCTACCTCTCGCGACCCACGTCTCGCCAAGCCTGGTTCGGGGCGAGGCGGGCGCCGTCGTCCTCCGCGCGCGATCTGTCTGCGGCGGCGTCATCGACTCGCGCGCCAGCGGCGACGGCCTCCCAGAACTCCACCGCGGCCCGCTCGTGGAGGAGGCCCATGGGCAGGGTCACCCCTCGCCAATGCTC
>CAYLSK010000291.1:0-2060 GCA_964385975.1 uncultured Anaerolineaceae bacterium
GCGACACCGCGATTTTCAGTCGCGTTCTCTACCAACTGAGCTATCTCGGCCCGAAGGTCAACCAGCCGTCGGCTGCCCGTCGGCGGGTCGGAGGATACCACGGGCCTCGCGGGCCCAGCAATCGACCGGGCCCGATGCGCTCGCGCGCCTCTGGACCGCCAGCGAGCCAATCGACGAACGTACCCGACCTCCCGCGCCACATGGCGCGCGACGCAGCCAATCGGCGCTAGAGCGGGCATTTCCAAGTCACTTCTTCGTCGATTGGCTCGATAGCGTTCCGCGATGCGAATCGCCGCCCTCGACCCACGGTCCAGAGCCAAAGGCCCTAGTCGAGGCCCGCCAGGCCGGCCGCGTCGGTCCCACCAAGCGGCGGCTCGCCTGTCAGCTGGCGCAGCCGATTGATCCGATCGAGGGTGGCGGGATGGGTCGACATCAGGTTGGACGAGCGCGCCTCGAACTTCTTGATCGGGTTGGTGAAGTACATGTGCTGCGTCCCGCGATTGGCCACCTCGAGGACCTCCTTGTCGCTCGAGATCTTGGCCAGTGCCCGCTCGAGCCCGTAGGGGTTGCGCGTCAACTCCACCGACGACGCGTCGGCCAGGTACTCGCGCTGGCGGCTGACGGCGAGCTGGATGAAGCGGCTGATGATCGGTGCCAGGATGGCCAGGACGATGGCGATGACGAAGATGATCGCCTGCACACCGCCACCGCCTTCTCGATTGCTGGATCGCCGGCCACCACCCCAGAACGTGAAGCGAAGGAAGAAGTCAGCCAGGATCGCGATCGCCCCGACCATCACGCCCACGACCAGGGCAAACCGGATGTCGAGGTTGCGGACATGCGAGAGCTCGTGACCGAGGACCCCCTGCAGCTCCTCCCGGTCGAGCTTCTCGAGCAGACCGGTCGTCACCGCCACGGACGCGTGCGCCGGGTCGCGCCCGGTCGCGAAGGCATTCGGGGCGCTGTCGTCGATGATGTAGACGGCGGGCATCGGCAGACTGGCGGCGATCGCCATCTCGCGAACGACGTTGATCAGCTGCGGTGCCGAGGCCTCGTCGACCGGCTTGGCGCCGCTGACGGTCAGGACCAGCTTGTCGCCTCCGAAATAGGTCGCCACTCCGGACAGCGACCCGACGAGCAGGGCAAGGACGGTCGCTCCAATCCCACCGCTCGGCGAGCCGACGATGGCGTAGCCGATCGCGAAGCCCAGGACTCCAAGGACGATGATGACCAATGCCGCCATGAGCAGCGACTCGCGCTTGTTCGACGCGATCTGGTCGTAGAACGATTCGGTGGCCACGGAGCTGCCGCGCGCTGCGCGATCAGCTCAGGCTGAGGTCGACGGTCGGAACGTTGGCCGCCTCCGGCTCGGCGTCGAAGAACTCCCGCTTGATGAAGCCGAAGATCCCCGCGATCAGCACGGCCGGGAAGGTCGCGATCCCGGTATTGAAGTCCAGGACGGTCGCGTTGTAGTGCTGGCGCGAGAACGAGATCTGGTTCTCGGTTGTGGTCAGCTGCTCCTGGAGCTCGAGGACGTTCTGGTTCGCCTTCAGGTCCGGATAATTCTCGACCACGGCGAACAGCGAGCGCAGCGTGCTGGTCAGGGCATTCTCGGCGGCCGCCTGCTGGGCCGGACCCTGAGCACCCGCGGCGACCGCGGACGCCCGCGCATTGGTGACGTCGGTCAGAACCTTTTGCTCGAAGCCCATGTAGCCCTTGACCGCGTTGACCAGATTCGGGATCAGATCGTGGCGGCGCTTCAACTGCACCTCGATCTGGGCGAACGCTTCATCGATCCGTAGGCGTTTCTGGATCAGTCCGTTGTAGATCCCGATCACGACGACGGCGAGAACGACGACGATCGCGATGATGATGAGCAGTGTGGGGTTCATGCGCCTCCTCCGGTCCGGTGCGACGGGCGACGCCCCTCGCCAAACCAGTCTAGCAGCGACCTGCGAGACGGCATGCACAAGCCACCTCGCTCCGGTCTGGTGGGCGGTACTGGGTTCGAACCAGTGACTTCCTCGGTGTAAGCGAGGCCCCGGTCGTTTCTGGCCGTA
>CAYLSK010000292.1:0-2021 GCA_964385975.1 uncultured Anaerolineaceae bacterium
CGACGGTGGTATCCGCGCAGTGTCCGGAATGGCACCAGCCCGCGATCCTGGCGGCATCCTCGAGCGGGACATCGAGCCGCCGCAGGTCGATCAAGAGCCGCAGATGCTCGACGTCCGGCTCGCCGTACTCGCGGTAGTCGTTGTCCCGCCGAGAGGCCCGGGGAAGCCAGCCTGAGCGCTCGTAGAAGCGGACCGTGTCCGTCGACACGCCGATCTGCCGCGCGAGCTCGCCGATCCTCATTTGGGTAGCAAACCTTGGAGTCGTTCGGATGTCAAGCGGTCCCCACCCTTGGGCACCGAGCGGAGGTCAGGGCACCTCGCTCAGCTCCTAGGTGTTCCCGTCGCCGAAGTCGTCACTACCCACGCGCCCGGTCGAGGTCGATGGCCGCGGCCGTCGCATGGATGGGGAACCGCTTCAAGGTGTTCCGTCCGCGCATCAGGTCGCGGGCGCCATCGCGGGCGATCCCTCGACCTGCTCCTTGAGACGCCGGAGCTCACCCGCGACAGCAGCTTTTCCTTCGATCGCAGCGAAGGGCGTGAGCGACCGCCACAGGCCGTGCAGTTGAAGGGCCGCCCGGTACGTTGCCCGGGTGGACGCGGGTCCGACAGGCTCGAGATCCAACGCTACCTCGGACTCGAACGGTGCGCCGCCCAATGACCGCCAGACGATCCGGCGCCCGGGGTCGGCCTCCGCCACCTCGAACTCGACATCCCACTGGAACGGCCCGAAGCTCACTCGCTCTCGGCCTCGCGCCCCGGCCTGTGTTCCCTGGCCTTGCACGACACGGGCGTTGGTAATAGCCATCCAGTCAGGATGCCGAAGGATGTCCGCGGCATACGTCCAGACATCCTGTGCCGAACGAGCGATCGTCTGTTGGGTCTCAAACCTGATCATGGCCGTGCCTCCAGCGGTTCCACGACCGGCAATGCGCCGGCGATCATGGTTGCGAGCCGCCCGAAGGCGGCCTCCTTCTCGGCGCGAATCCGCCGAATCTCACCCTCGTTGACGGGCAGGCCGCCCAGATACGCCCAGCGGAGTCGAAGCCGCGTGCCGCCCTCGACCACATCGAGATCGGCGGTCGCCGCGACCGGCCCGAGCTCTTGTACGGCGAGCCGCCAACCGACATGGTCGTAGGGCTGCCAGTCGATGATCTCCTCGAGCGTCGCCAGCCGGCCGGTAACGCACTGGGCGATCGTCCCGACCCCGCGCCTTCCGCCGCCGGACGTCTCCTCGATGACGAGCGGCCCCTCCCACAACGTCCGGAGTGCCGGCGAGGTCAAGTGGGCCCAGACGACCGATGGTTCGGCGCTGACGGACGCCACGACGTCGAGGATGACGTCCCGTTCGCTGACCTCGAGGCGTCGCCGGCCGCTCTCGGCTTGCCACCGAGATTCGAGATCGAGCGTGAACGTTGTGACCCGGCCGAGGTGCTCGATCGTGTCCTCCGCCGCGCTGAAACCCAAGGCTATTGGGTCGAAACCGAGCGCGGCGACGGCGTCGGCGGTGAACAGCGCGAAGCCGTTATTGCGCGCATCGGCGGCCGTCGCTCCTTTGAGGAGCCGGTGGACGATGATGACATCTGGCCCGGCAAGCTCGTCGCGACCGGCGATCCGGCCCCGCACATACGAGCCGTGGTGGACGAACAGCTTGAGGTCGAGTCGGGGCGCTAGCCGGCAAGAGTTGCAGTCGCAGCTCGTCGCCTGGTCGATGCTCCGCAGGCGCCGCCGGAAGGCGACGTAGGATGCCTCGATCGCGTCAAGGAGCAGCGATGCGTCTGCCCGCCCATCCTCGACGAACAAGAAGGCGGCATCGCCCTCGAACTTCGCTAGCCGGTACGGCGGCTCCAGACGGCCGACGATCGTCTCGAGGAGGTCACCAGCGATCGCGGGGGCGTGTTCCAGCTCGCTTCGCGAAAGATAGGCGGTGTATCCGGTGAGGTCTGCGATGACGAGGAAGCCGGTCTCGGGCGTCATTGCCATGGGCGTACGTTAGACCTTGGAGTCGCTCCAATGTCAATACC
>CAYLSK010000293.1:0-2004 GCA_964385975.1 uncultured Anaerolineaceae bacterium
TCCAGGCGTTCATGCCGGTCCTCGTCGAGGGCTCCGCGATTCAGATCCACCCTCTCGTCTGCACGGCCTTCAACGCCGACTTCGACGGCGACCAGATGGCGGTCCACGTGCCTCTCTCGACGGCCGCCCAGGAAGAGGCGCGGACGATGATGCTGTCGACTGCGAACCTGCTTTCGCCCGCCGACGGCAGCCCGGTCGTGGCCCCGACCCAGGACATGGTCCTGGGCTGCTACTACCTGACGATGGACGCGCCGGTGGTCAAGGGCGCCAAGGTCCGGCTGTTCGCCTCGGAAGATGCGGCGATCCTGGCCTACCAGCTGCGCGAGAAGACCGGTGCGACGCTCCATGAGCTGATCGAGGTAGAGATCAAGGCCTGGGATCCGGAGTCGGGAACGCTCCGTCCGGAGCGCCGGCGGTCCACGATCGGCCGGGTCATCTTCAACCAGATCCTGCCCGATGCCCTGCGCTTCCACGACACGGTCATGCGCCGCTCCGATCTCAAGGAGCTGGTCGACGTCTGCTACCGGCAGCTCGGAGCCGAGGAGACGGCGCACCTGGTCGATGGAATCAAGAGCGTCGGCTTCGAGTTCGCCACCCGTGGTGGCATGACCATCGGGTTGTTCGACATCGAGATTCCAAAGGACAAGCCGGAGCGCCTGCGCGCCGCCGACGAATCCGTCGCCGCCATCGACCGCCAGTTCCAGCGCGGTCTCATCACCGAGGACGAGCGCTACGAGCAGGTGGTCGGGGTCTGGCAGGAGACCAGCGCGAGCATGTCGGACGAGATGATGCGTTCGCTCGATCCGACCGGGCCGGTCACCATGATGACCGCCTCCGGTGCCCGAGGAAACAAGGGCAACATCGGTCAGCTGGGCGCGATGCGCGGCCTGATGGCCGACCCGTCCGGGCGGATCATCGACGTCCCGGTGCGGAGCAACTTCCGCGAGGGGATGACGGTTCTCGAATACTTCATCTCGACCCACGGTGCCCGCAAGGGCCTCGCCGATACCGCCCTGCGCACGGCCGACTCCGGGTACCTGACCCGGCGCCTGGTCGACGTCGCCCAGGACGTCATCACCCGCGAGGAGGACTGTGGCACAGAGGAAGGCAGCTGGATCATCCGGAGCGAGTCGAGCGACGAGAAGGGCGCATTCCAGAAGCGCCTCGTCGGTCGGCTGGCCGCGGCCCCGCTGCCGGATCCGCGGGTCAAGGTCAAGAAGGGCGACGAGCCCGTCCTCCTGGTCGATCGCAACGAGCTGATCATGGAGGAGACCGCCGACCGAATCGACAAGGCCGGGATCGACGAGGTCCTCGTCCGGTCGCCTCTCACCTGCGAGGCCCGCCACGGCGTATGCCGGGCGTGCTATGGCCGCAACCTCGCCACCGGCGAGATGGTCGGTTCGGGTGAGGCGGTCGGGATCATCGCCGCCCAGTCGATCGGCGAACCCGGCACGCAGCTGACGATGCGGACGTTCCACACCGGCGGCGTCGCCGCGGGCGTGGACATCACCGCCGGCCTGCCGCGGGTCGAGGAGCTGTTCGAGGCTCGGATCCCCAAGGGCAAGGCCGAGATCAGCCACATCGACGGGATCGTGGAGATCGTTCGCGGTGACGGCCCCACCAAGGTGAAGGTCATCTCCACGGAGGTCTACGACACCTCGCTGGCGCTCCCGTCGGGGGCCGAGATGCTGGCTGCCCCGGGCGACCTGGTCGAGCTCGGTCAGGTCCTCGCGCGGACCGAGACGGACGGCACGACAACCGACGTCGCAGCGCCGGTCAAGGGCTTCCTGGTCAAGGGTGACGACGGCCTGGTCGTGCGGGCCGAGGATCGCGTCGAGCGCGAGTACCTCATTCCGCACAACGCCAAGCTGCTGGTCGAGAACAATTCGGAGATCCGGGCGGGCGACGCGATCACGGACGGACCGATCAACCCGCAGGAGTACCTCGACACCCGCGGCAAGGACGCCGTCCAGCGCTACCTGGTCAAGGAGGTCCAGAAGGTCT
>CAYLSK010000294.1:0-1993 GCA_964385975.1 uncultured Anaerolineaceae bacterium
TCACGACGGGCCAGGCCGGCAATCCGTTCGATCGCCACTACAACGACCAGATCGAGCTCTGGGGGAGCGGTCGAACCGTGCCGCTCCCGTTCACGGCAGACGCAATCGCGGCGGCCGCCGTCTCGACGCTCACCCTCACCCCTTGACCGATTCGCCCCGACCGGGACGTCCACCGGGCGCGGGTTCGCAGGGGGCGCGGGTGCAGGCCCGCCCGGGGCTCCGGCTCTACTCGTTGACCTCGAGCGGCCCGTCCGGGACCTCGATCAGGATCCGTTCGTCCTCGACGACCACCCTATAGACGGCCAGCGGCGCCTCGGCCGGTGGATCGAGCGGCTCACCGGTCTCGAGGTCGAAGCGCGACAGGTGGAGCGCGCAGGTCAGCGTCCCGGCCGTCAGGAACCCCTTGTCGAGCTCGAAGTATTCGTGGCTGCAGATCCCCTGTACGGCCGAGAGCCTCCCGCCGGTATTCACCACGAGCACCTGGTCAGTCCCATCCACCCAGGCGATCTTCATGGTGCCCTCAGGAAGCTCGTCGACCCCGAGCAGGTCGATGCGTCTCACGCGGCGGCGACTGCCCCCGCGCCGGTCCCGGCGTCCCACTTCTCCTCGAGCCGCTCGCGCAGGCGATCCCGCGCCTCGGCCAGCGGGACGCGCGCGACGACAGGCTCCAGGAACCCGAGCACGATGAACTTGCGCGCCTCGGCGGCCGGAATGCCGCGACTCTCGAGGTAGAAGAGCTGGCTCTCGTCGATCGGCCCGACCGAGCTGGCGTGGGCGGCCCGACGGCAATCCGGCTGGTCGATCTCGAGCGACGGGATCGCCACCGAGCGAGTGGCCTTCGACAGGTTCATCCCGAATTCGCCCAGGAAGCTGTCCGTCCCGACCGCGCTGCGATCGATCACGATCATCCCCTTCATGAACGAGCGTGCCCGATCGAGCAGCGCGCCCTTGGACAGCAGGTTGCCGGTCGTGTTCCTTCCAGCATGGTGCGTATACGAGGTCAGATCGAAGAGCTGATCCTCGCCACCGAAGACGATCTCGACCTGCTCCACTGAGCTGCGATCGCCAATGAGGTGGTTGTCAACCCGGCTGCGGACCAGGCGCGAGCCAAGCTGGGCGAGCGCCCAGTGAAGCGTGGCTCCCTCAGCAATCACCGCCTGTCGATGCTGAAAGGCGACGGTGGTTGTCGGCAGTTCCTGGAGGCTGGCCACGGCGAGCTTCGCCTCGCGCCCGAGAGTCACCTCCAGGGTGACAGCGAGCAGCGATTGGCCGGAGCCGGCCACGATCGGACCCGACGCGACGAGCTCCTCGACGATCGAAACATCGGCGCCATCGCCGATCACGATCCGGGTTCGACCGATGAGCGCCCGATCGGGTGCCCCGACGGCCCAGCGGATCACAATCGGACGCTCGAGGCGGAGGCCGGCGGGGATGTGCAGTCGAACACCCTGGCTCCAGAAGCCGCGAGCCAGCGCCGCCAGGCGATCGTTTGTTGGGAGGCCGTGCCCGCCTTCGAGCTCGGCCCGGAAGCCATCGGGGTCCCGTTCGAGGGCCTGGCCGAAGGTCTCCAGGATCACCCCGGCGGCGACGGCCGCAGGCTCCAGGACCAGACCGACCACGCTGTCCTCTCGCAGCTCGATCAGCCCGGCGACCCCCTCCGGGAGCTTCGCCGAGGCGATCGCGTTCGGGGCGCTGGCCGTCCGAATATACGGCCGGGCGTCGGCCAGCTCGGCGTTGCGCAGGTCCAGGTAGGTCGTGTAAAGCTGGTTCGGCTCGATCGGGAGCCGCTCGAAGGCCTCGAAGGCCTCCATCCGCTCCGCCCGCAGCCAGTCGGGCTCGGAACGTTCGGCGGCCAGGGTCTGTGCGAGGCCTTGGTCGGCGAACTGGAACGGGAGATCGGTCGGAGCCCGGCGAACCGGGCGAGGTCGCGGAGACGCGACCGTCATCCGAGCGACCCCTCCATCTCGAGCTTTACCAGCCGGTTGAACTCGAT
>CAYLSK010000295.1:0-1989 GCA_964385975.1 uncultured Anaerolineaceae bacterium
CCCGACCCCGAGACGGACTTCCTGGCCTTCAGCCTTCCGGACGCCATCGCCACGTCGTTGTCGCGCATCGGTTCGCTCGTCGTGCGCTCCAGCGCCACCGCCGCTCGCTTCGCCGGCGAGGCGCCGGACCTCAAAGCCCTCGCCGCCGAGGCCGACGTCGACCGGGTCGTGATGGGAACGCTCGTGCGCTCCGCCGACCAGTTGCGGGCGACGGCGCAGCTCGTCGAGACCCCGGGCGGGACGCTGCTCACGTCGCACACGGTTCAGTCGTCGCTTGGCGACCTGTTCCGCCTGCAAGACGACATCGCCCGGCGGGTGGTGGAGGCGCTCGCCCTGCCCCTCGGCGGCGGCTTCGACTCGCCCACGCCCGAAGCACCGCACAACCCCCGCGCCTATTCGCTCTATCTCCGGGCGAACGAGCTGGCGCGCACCTACGACCAGCTCCCCCAGGCGCGCGACCTGTATCGGCAGTGCCTGGAGCTCGATCCGAGCTTCGCTCCCGCCTGTGCCCAACTGGGCCGCTGCCACCGGGTGATCGGCAAGTACATCGACGACTCGCCGGACAGCGCCGCCCGCGCCGAGGAGGCCTTCCGCCACGCCCTCGAGCTCCAGCCGCGACTTTCGGTGGCGCACAAGTTCTACGCACACCTGGAGGCGGAGACGGGTCAGCCACGGGCGGCGCTGGTGCGCCTGCTGGGCGAAGCCAGCCGTCACGGCAACGATCCTGAGCTGTTCGCGGGCCTCGTCCACGCCTGTCGCTATTGCGGGCTCTTCGAGCAATCGATCGCCTCGCACGAGGAGGCACGGCGGCTCGATCCGAACGTGGCCACGAGCCTCGAGCAGACGCTGATGATGACGGGCGACATCGAGCGGCTCCTGGCCGCCCCGCGGCCCTCGACCGCCGGCAGCGGCGACGACGTGATCCGAGTCATCGGCCTCGGGCTCGCGGGGCGACGCGACGAGGCGCGGCGGGCGCTCGTCGACCTGCGCCAGGCCTCGCAGCTACGGGTCTTTCGGTCGTACGCCGACACCTTGATGGCCTGGCTCGATCGACGCCCCGCGGACATGTACGCCGGCGTGTCGGCCTTGGGGGGGCTCAAGATCATGGACGACCCGGAGGCCATCTTCCAGGAGGGCTGGCTGTTCTGTGACGTCGGCGAGCACGAGCGGGGCCTCGCCCAACTGCGGCGGGCGGTGGCCAAAGGCTACTCGGTCACCCCGACCCTCTCGGGCAGCCGGTCCTTCGACGGGCTGCGGAACGACCCTGCCTTCCAAGAGCTCCTGGCGGAGGCCGAAGCCGGCCGCCAGCAGGCGCTCCGCGCGTTTCGCGAAAGCGGCGGGGAGCGGCTGCTCGGCCGCTGACGGACCAGCCCGACGAGCGCCCGCCTACGCGCCGAACTGGCGGAGGTGGTGGTCCGAGTGCAGATAGCCCCAACGGAGCCAGGCGGCGGCAGACATCGCGCCGAACGTCGGATGAGGCAGCCGGCCAAGACTGCTCGTCGCCGTGATGGCCTCCAACAGCGCCTCGACCTGCGCGACGTCCGCCGCGAAATCGACCGGCTGCGTGCCTTCCCCCTCCTGATCGATCTCCGGGCGCGTGAGGATTCCGGCCGGCCAAGGCAGGGGAACGTAGAGAGCGAACCATTTTACGATCGTCCGCTGAAGCAGGCCGGCGGCCGGGCTCACGGGCTTCTGGCCCAGGGCCATGCGGAAGGCGTCGGCCAGATGGCACACCATCTGGTGCGCCGACATCCGCCCCCAACGACGGACGCTCCCCGGACGCACTCTTCGCAACCGGCCGAGGATCTCGGCCTTGTCCTGCTCCCGGGCGAGAGTCTTCATTTTCTACTCAGGCGCTCAGGAGGAGGCCGAAGAGCGGGATTCGCTGCGCCATATCGGCGTACCATACGCCGATTCGGCCTGCTGGTTCTGAGCCCGGAGGAGAGATGCCCCCGTGAAGCGCCTCGTCGTCGGGATCACCGGCGCCTC
>CAYLSK010000296.1:0-1976 GCA_964385975.1 uncultured Anaerolineaceae bacterium
AGGCCATCCTCGAGGAACGCCCGCTCGGGCCGTTCGACGTGGCGGACATCCTCCTCGGCGCCCTCGATGCCCAGCTCCGGCTGCGCAAGGTGGGCGCCGACATCGCGCGCGGAAGGGGATTCTCCATGTCACTCCGCATCGGCGGCCTGGCCGCCATCATCGGCGCCGCACTCTGGCCGGTTGGATTCTTCATCACCGCTGGTAATCGGGGCGACAGCGGCCCTATCGACCCCGTCGTCGCGCGGCTCGTGCTGATAGCCGGATCGCTTGCACTGCTCGTGGCCCTCGCCGGCCTCAGCGCCTTCCAGGCGCGCACGCACCCGGGTTTCGCATGGGCGGCCTTCGTTATCCCCGCAGTCGGGACGATCGCGAGCATCGTGGGCATCGTCGGGTTCCAGCTCAGTGAGGATTACTTCCTCGCGTGGGCTCTCGGGACCATCACCTTCTTCGTGGGCTCGGGGTTGTTTGCGATCGCGACGTATCGGACGGCGGCCCTGTCGCGTGGAGCGGCCGTGCTGCTCGGCGTCGGCTCGGCCCTTACGATCATCTTCGCCATGTCCGGCGGCGCGAACCCGTCGCCCGTCTTGATGGCCGTCGCCTTGAGCGGCTTCGGGCTGGGCTGGTTCGCGCTGGGTGTCCAGGCGATCCGCATCGATCGACCGGCGACCGAGCCGCGACCCGCCTGACGATGCGTGGCCCACGCTGAGGAAGCCGGCGCGGGAACGGGGGCGACCGGGCCTCGTACGCGCTGGGCGCATCATCCGTGGCATAGGAGACGCAAATGCCACATGGTAGCTGGAGGGTCGATATCGAGCGGTCCCAGGCGGATGTCTTCGCCTTCGTGGCCGAGGGCGCCAACACGCCCCGATGGAGGAAGGCCGCGGTGGATGACCGCTGGCTCGACGATGGACCGATGCGGCCCGGACGGCGCGGCCGCGCCGTGCGCAAGGGCGGCGGCATGACCTTGGTGCTCGTCGCCGAGATCGTCGACTGGGACCCGCCGCGTTACGTGAAGTATCGGATCGTGGAGGGCAAGCTCGTCGGCTTAGACGAGTCCTACCTCTTCGAGCCGCTCGACGATGGAACACGCCTGACGATCACGGTCGATAGCCCGCCATACCCGAACAACGCTGTCGGCCGGCTCCTGACCCCGCTTTTCGAGCGCGTAATGGTGCGGCAGGGACGCGCTGACTTCGTGACCCTCAAGAGGCTGCTCGAGAGTTAGGCGTCGATCGTCCTGCCAGACGTTCGCCGGCTTCCCGTCTGCGGCCATCGCTAGTCCCCGGCCAGGACAGACAGCGCGAGACGTCGCACACTGGCGTTTGACAATGCGCAGGTTCCTATCACTCGACGAACGTGCGGTCCGAGAGCGAGGTCGGTATCAACCGCAGTCAGCTTGGCATCCTGGAGTCGAACGTCGTGCTCGGAGGTGCGGTACGACATCCTCGGTCCCTCCGGCCTCGGTCGCGGCGATCCAGACTCCCGCCGTAACGGCGGCTTCTCCTGCTCCGACCGAAATTGGCTCCCCGTCACAGGACGAACCTCATTGACAGGGTCACATAGGCAAGATCATCGAGCTCCGGAGCTGGTCGCCCCGAGAGTCAGATGATTGAGGCGCCGCCCTCATTCGGCGGCGCCCCGGGACAGCGAAACGCCGCCCTTTCGGGCGGCGCCTCGCGATGCGATGGGCGACTATGGGCTGCCGCTCACGGCGCCTTGATCTGCGACGTCCTCGTGATGAACGGTTCCGTGACACCGCCGTAGACGATGGTCACGTCAACGGGGACCGGAGCGACCTGGCCGGCCGGAACGCGGATCTTGCCATGGGCGACGAACGACTTACCGGCTCTGCGCAGCTGGACCGTCACATTGCCGCCCGTGAAATGCGCGACCGCCCATGCGCTGAAGGTTCTCCCGCGGTCCGGATGGAGCACCTTCGCCCACACCTGGATCGTGCCGCACGGGTGGCTCGGGGT
>CAYLSK010000297.1:0-1971 GCA_964385975.1 uncultured Anaerolineaceae bacterium
ACTTGCCGTCCCTGGTCCAGGACGGGGACAGGGCGCCCTCGAGCGCGAGAGCCGGTGTCCCTCCGTGCGCGGGAACGGTGCTGACGGCGCAGGCCGGCGGATTGGTGGCGGCCGAGTCGGTGAAGGCAAGCGTCTGGCCGTCCGGCAGCCATACGGGTCCGTAGCCGTCGGCGAACCTCTTGTCGGTGTGGCCGTCCCAGACGTGGATCACACCTCCGGCGTAAGGAGTCTGCCTGATCCCGTACGTCCAGTAGGCCAGCCTTTTGCTGTCGGGCGACCAGGTCATGGTGGGGCCGGAGGTGCAAGGGGCGATCGCGTCCGAGTACATTGTCGTGGCGACAAGGGTGATGTCCTCGGCGCCGCGGCTCATCACGAAGATGCCGGAGCCGAAGAAGAAGGCGAGCCTCGACCCGTCCGGCGACCACAGTGGCCGGGTGCCCGGGGCCAGATAGCGCTCGTCGCGGCCATCGGCGCCGATGGCGTAGAGGCGCCCGCCGCCACTCGTGGCGATAAGCGCGATCCTCGAACCGTCAGGGGACCATTGGGCCTCGGCGATCATTGGCAGCGCGGACTTAACGACCTTGCGCTCGTCCTTGCCATCGGTGCCGATGCGCCAGAGCTCGCCGTCGCGGATGAACGCCAGCGACTTGCCGTCGGGCGCAAACACCGGATTGGTTCCGAGCGTGAGGTCGCGGGGTGGCGCCACACCCTTTGGGTCGCTCAGGACGATCCAGGCGTCTTGACGGTCCTCGACACGGCGATAGTCGGTGGAAGCGAGCAGTCCGCCCCCCGGCGACCAGGCCGGCCGTTGGCCAGGCAGGCCCTGGGCCATGAGCGTGCCTTCGGCCCGGTATACGAATACAGACATACGCCCGTCCCGAGAATCGACCAGGTTCACAGCGAAGGCGCTTCCATCCGCCGACCAGGCGGGGTACGAAAAGCGGCCCTCTAGCAGCAGGCGCTGCTCGCCGGACCTGCGGTCGAGGAGCAACAAGCCGGTTCGAGGGGTGGCGACCACCACCAGTCCGTAGCGGCCATCGGCCGTGAAGGTGGCGTCTCCGAAGGCGCCTTCGCCAATGACGGACATTCGCCCGGTCTGCGGGTTGATGCTGACCAGTGCTTCTCCGATCGAGCCGCGATCTTCCAGACGCCCGTGGCCGATGATCTCGCCCGTGGCCAGCCAGGTCGCCGACCAGGCCTGGGTGGGAAGCAGCCCCAGCGCGCCCCCGTCGACTGATGCCGTCAGCAGGGATCTCGACGCGCCAAAGGAGTCGTTGATCAACAGCGTCTTGCCGTCCGGCGACCAGGAGAGCAGGTGGTGCGGCAGCCCGCACTGCAGGTCACAGATGTAAGCGTCGTCAGTCAGGCGCTTCAGCTCGCCGCCGTCCGCGTCGACGACGTACACGCCGGGGACCAGATCGATGTTGGCGGGATCCTTCTTGACCGTGAGGAGGCCCCAGGCCAGCACGGCGATAGCCGCGGCTGCCGCGATCGTGGTCGCGCCAAACGCGATCCGCCGGGCCGTGGTGGTCCAGGCCCGGCCGGCCAGACCGGTGAGTACGGCCGGAAACGCGAAGGGCCTTCTCGCGGCCGTCCTGGCCCAGTCGGCTGCCTTGCGCCGGTCGGACACGCCAAGCTTCGTGATGATCTCGGAGACGTGGTACTTCGCCGTGTCGGCGCTTATACCCAGGCTGGCCGCGATCTCCTGATTCGTGAGCTTTTGTCTCAGAAGCTCCAGCACCTCCCATTCGCGGGGAGTGAGGATGTCGGGATAGGGACGGCGGCCCCGGCGATTCATCACACTTCAGACTAACTGCGCCCATCGCGCATTACCCTACCCATTTTTGAGAACTGTGGCTCAGCCTGCCGAGGCACGGCGCCGGTCTGCCCGCATCTGCGATTTCAAGAGGCCGCCCGGGCGGCTTGACTAAAGCTCAGCAAACCGGAAAGATCGACCGTACACTTTTACGT
>CAYLSK010000298.1:0-1960 GCA_964385975.1 uncultured Anaerolineaceae bacterium
ATGACCCAGAGCCGTCGCTCCGGATGGCTCAGCTGGTCCCAATGAGCGCGGATCCCGAGTGCGACTGCCGGCGCGTTCTCGAACAGCGAGTTCGTCCAGGGCATGAGGAACGGGTTGTATGGGTAGGTGCTGGAGTAGACGGTGTTGCAGCCGGTTGCCGCGACGATCCCCATCGACTCGGGACCATGGAGCTGGCGGGTCGCGGCGACGAGCATCCGGATCGCGCTCGCCTCGCCACAGCCGGAGCAGGAGCCTGCGCCTCCGACGTAGCCGATCGCGTGCTCACCCAGCATCAGATCGGCCAGGGCGCGCTCGTTGCGGTAGGCATCAGGGGTCGGCGGCAGCGAGCGAAAGAGCCGCATGTCGCGGGCGTATCGCTCGACCGTGCTCTCGCCACTTGCTTCGGCGGCCTGCTTGTCCACCATCTGGAGGGCGTTGTAACCGAGCGCATGGCAGACCTGGACGCACTCGGCACAGCCCTTGCAGTGCACCGGGTCGACGAAGATCCCGAACAGGGCGGGCTCGAGGCCGCGGCGCGCCGGAACCCCTGCGTACTTCGTGGTCGTCGCGAAATGGGAGTTGGCCGTCGTCTCGGCGAGCTGCGGATCCGTCTGGCCGGCGGCGAACGTCCGGACGGCCTCATCGACCACAGATTTCGGCTGCGCGATCCCCAGGATCGCCGTGTCTGGACAGGCGCTGACGCAGGTCATGCAGCCAACACACGCATCCAGAAGGAACTCCGGGATCTGCGGGGCGAGACCGCTGAAATCGCGAATCGCGGCCGTGCCTGGCGGGATGATGCTGCGGGCGACGCCGGTCTCGCTGGGCAGCTCAACGTCCGCCACGCCGCGCCGGTAGGCGTCGACCACCGACGTGTTGAAGTCGTCGACGTAGGCGTGTATGTCGAGCAGGGTGGCGGTGTCGGCCAGGCGCGTCTCGTGGAGCTCCTCGCCGGTCATCGACTCGCCGACGGTCTTCGGTTCGCTCACGGCGCTCATCTGCGCGCCTCCATCAGGGTCAATTCGGTCGGTCCGACTCGAACGAGAGCCTTGACCGCCGTGGTCACGTCGACGACGCCGTCGTAGGCGTCCGCAATGAGCGCAAGGTTGGCATCGACGACGCCACCACCGCGCTTGCCGAAGTAGCGCTCCAGCTGCGGCCGGACAGCCAGCAGGAGCTCATCCCGCGACAGCCCCGCCCGCTCGGCGAATGGCGTCAATCGCAGGAAGACGCCGACCAGGGCGATGCCCTGCATCCGTAGCAGGAGGTCCCGCCTGGGCGCATGGCGAAGGGCGAGGGCCGCGGTGTCCAGGGCGGCCAGGCGAATTCCACGAGAGAGAATCTGCTGCCGCGCCTCAGCCGGGAGCGATACCCAGATCGCCTCCGGATCGGTCAATGCGGACTGCACGAACACGGTCCCGCCGTCGATGAGGCCGTGGAGCGGATCGCCCTGGCGAAACGCCGCCACGTCGTGGAGCGGCACGAAGTCGACGTGCTCGAGCTCCCCATGCTGGCGGATCCGCTCCTTGGCCACGGTCAGGTAGTAGGTCGTCGGCAGGCCCTTCTTCTCCGACCCGTAGCGCGGGTAGGCCTGAACGAACAGATCGAAGAGGCCGCCGACGAGCGAAGCGACCAGCTTGTTCGTCGTCACCGAGCCAAAGCCGCCAATCGAGTGGCCGCGAAGGCTGAACGAGCCGGCCGGACGGAGATCGAGGGGTTTCGTCTCGAGCGCCAGTGGGTGCCGTATGCCGAGCGTTGCATAGCGGCGCTCGGCCGGTGCCCGGTGGTCGCCGATCCAGTCGAAGACAGCCACGAGGTCACCGGCGCCCACGTCACGCGAGCCGAGCCCGGCCGAGACCGACCGAACCCGCGGCACCATCGTGCCCTCGGCCGCATGGTCGTAGAGGGCCGCCTTGACCTCGCGCGTGAGCGGATTGTCGTACGCGGCAGGCTCATCCGT
>CAYLSK010000299.1:0-1956 GCA_964385975.1 uncultured Anaerolineaceae bacterium
AGCACCTTGTTCTCCGACGCGAGGGCGGCCGCCGTGTACTGGTAGATCATCATCCCGGAGTCGACCCCGGACGAGGCGGCCAGGAACGGCGGAAGGCCGCCGTTGAGGCGGGCGTCGACCAGCAACGCTGTCCGTCGCTCGCTGATCGAACCGAGCTCGGCCAGGGCAAGCTTCGCGAAGTCGAGGGCCAGGGCGATCGGCTCGCCGTGGAAGTTGCCGCCACTGATGACCGTGCCGCCACCGGTGGCGATCGCACCGGGGTCCGCGACACCGCCGCCCGGGAAGACGAGCGGGTTGTCGGTGGCGGAGTTCAGCTCGATGTCGAGCACGCGGCGGAGGTGATCCAGCGCGTCACGGACCGCGCCGTGGACCTGCGGGACGCATCGAAGGGAATACGGGTCCTGGACCTTGTGGGCGTGGCCGTGGTGGCTCTGCTGCAGGGCGCTCTCGCGGAGCAGGTGGCGGAGCTCCGCGGCGACGGCAATCTGACCAGGATGCGGTCGAGCCAGCTGATAGGCCGCGGCGAAGGCCACGTCCGTTCCGAGGAGTGCCTCCACGCTCATGGCCGCTGCGACGCTGGCGGTCCGGACGAGCCTGTCGGCGTCGGCCAGGAGAAGAGCCCCGATCGCACTCATCATCTGGGTCCCGTTCAGGAGGGCCAGGCCCTCCTTCGCCTGGAGGACCAGCGGATCCAGGCCCGCCTCGCGAAGGGCGACGAGGGCGGGCACGACGGCACCGCGGAACTCGACCTGTCCGCGGCCGATAAGCGGCAGCGCCAGGTGGGCGAGCGGGGCCAGATCGCCGGACGCCCCGAGACTGCCCTGCTCCGGCACGACCGGATGGATTTCCGCGCTCAGGAACTCGAGCAGGCGATCCACGATCAGTGGCCGGCATCCACTGTGGCCCAGCGCGAGCGTGTTGGCACGGAGCAGCAGCATGGCCCGAACGACCTCCCGCGGAAAGGCCGGGCCGACGCCCGCGGCATGGCTCATCAGGAGGTTCGCCTGCAGCCGCTCGGCGTCCTCCGGCTTGATCGAAACCGAGGCAAGGTCACCGAAGCCTGTGGTCACCCCGTAGACCACGGCACCGCTGGCGACCAACGCTTCGATGACGTCGCGCGCTTCCTGCATCCGCTCGCGCGCCCCATCATCGAGGACGGCGGTCGCGCCGCTACGGGCGACCGCCTCGACGCCCGCGATCGTCAGGTCCGCGCCGGTCAGAACGATCTGGCTGCTCACCGTGCCGAGGATAGTCGGCTATGCTGCCCGCCGCCCAACCATCCACGTCAGAGGTTCGCGTGCTCGCGTTCATCGACCAGATCGTCATCCCGTTCCTGAACAGCCTGTACGGGGCTGTCGGCTACCTCGGGGTGGTCGTTGCGATGACGATCGAGTCGGCCATGGTGCCGCTCCCATCGGAGCTGATCCTCCCCTACGCCGGATTCCTGGTCTCGGACGCCGGCCAGCTCGAACCGCTGACCCACGGTCCGTGGGGCTTCTGGGTCGTCGTCGTTGCGGCGACCATCGGCAATACCCTGGGCTCCCTGATCGCCTACGGGATCGGGGCGTACGGCGGCCGGCCGTTCCTGGAGCGCTACGGCAGGTACCTGCTCATCCGCCCCCATGAGATCGAGCTGGCCGACCGGTACTTTGCGAACCACGGGGCGGCGACCGTATTCGTCGGGCGTCTGCTGCCAATCGTTCGGACGTTCATCAGCTTCCCGGCTGGGGTCGCGCGCATGCCGCTCGGCAGGTTCATCGCCTACTCGACGGCGGGAGCGCTTATCTGGTCGACGCTGCTCGTCTACGCGGGCACGGTCCTGGGAGCGAGCTGGACGGATATCCGGCGCGTGCTCCAGCCGTTCGATCTGCTCATCGCGCTGGGCTTCGTCGTGCTCGTCGGCCTCTTCGTCTGGTGGCGCCTCGGGATGCCCGGCCGACCGGGACGCCGTGGTGG
>CAYLSK010000300.1:0-1921 GCA_964385975.1 uncultured Anaerolineaceae bacterium
GGCGTCGAGCTCATCCATCCGGACGCGCCGGTCGCCCACCCGCTCGACGGCGGCCGGGTAGCGGTCCTCGAACGGTCCGTGGGGGCCACCGCGGACGGACTCGGCGGGGCGGACGGACGCGCCTGGCACCGGCTGTTCGGCCCGCTCGTGAGCGATGCCAGGAAGCTCGGGCGGGAGGTCCTCCAGCCTGTCGTCCATCTGCCACGTCATCCGCTGGCGCTCGCCCGGTTCGGGCTGCCGGCGCTGCGATCGGCGCGCGGGCTGGCGCGGGGCCGGTTCCACGACGAGTCAGCCCGCGCCCTGTTCGGGGGGATCGCGGCCCATTCGATGCTCCGGCTCGATCGCCCGTTGACTGCCTCGTTCGGGCTCGTTCTCGCCACCTACGCCCACGCGGTGGGCTGGCCGATGGCCCGCGGCGGGGCAAGCGCGGTCGCCGCGGCCCTCGTCGCCGAGCTTGAGGCGGCCGGCGGCGAGGTCGTCACCGGTCACCGGGTCGCATCGCTCGACGAGCTCCCATCGGTCCGCGCCGTCCTCTTCGACGTGACGCCACGCCAGCTCGTCGCGATCGCCGGTCATCGGCTGTCGCCCCGGACGCGGCGTCACGCGGAGCGCTTCCGCTATGGCTCGGGTGTGTTCAAGGTGGACTGGGCCCTCGATGGTCCGGTCCCGTGGACCGCCGACGGGTCGCGCCGCGCGGCCACGATCCACCTTGGTGGCACGCTCGACGAGATCGCCGCCGCGGAGGCCGAGGTCGCCGCCGGCCGCCACCCCAACCGGCCGTACGTCCTGTTCGTCCAGTACGCGCCGTGGGACACGACGCGGGCGCCGGCCGGCAAGACCACGGCCTGGGCGTACTGTCACGTGCCGGCGGGGTCTCCGTTCGACATGACCGAACGGATCGAAGCCCAGGTCGAGCGCTTCGCCCCCGGCTTCCGCGACCGGATCCTTGCCCGCGCGAGCCACGCCCCAGCCAGGATGGAGGCCTACGACGAGAACTACGTCGGGGGCGACATCAACGGCGGCATCCAGGACATCCGCCAGCTGATTTTCCGGCCGTGGCCGTCCGCCGACCCCTATCACGTCGGCGCAGGGCTGTACCTCTGCTCGTCATCCACGCCACCCGGCGGTGGCGTCCATGGCATGTGCGGCGTGCTGGCGGCACGGTCAGCCCTCCATCGCGAGCTGTCCTGAGCTCACGGTGGACGCCGCGGCATCACACCTTCAGGATCGATTGCTTACAGCGGTCCCGAGATCCCACCGTCTTTGCGAATTCTCCAGAAATGCACGGCGAGAAACACGGCGGCGATGAGGGGCAGGAAGACCACGTGCCCGACGTAGAAGCGCAGGAGCGTGTTTTGGCCGACCTCGAGCCCCCCGAGCAGGATCAGCTTGGTCGGCGTGTTCACGATCGGGAAGTACGACCCGAAGTTCGTGCCGATCGTGATCGCCCAGTAGGAGATCTGGTCCCACGGCAGGAGATAGCCGGTGAAGCTGAGCATGATCGTCAGGAACAGCAGGACGACCCCCACGACCCAGTTGAACTCACGCGGCGGCTTGTACGCCCCGTGATAGAAGACCCGCATCATGTGCAGGAAGACGAAGAAGACCATCAGGTGGGCCGCCCAGCGGTGGACGTTCCGGGTCAGCAGGCCGAACGTCACCTGGCTCTGGATCTCGAGGATGTTGGTGTAGGCCTGGGTCGCTGACGGCACGTAGAAGAACATCAGGTAGACCCCGGTCACGGTCAGGACCAGGAACAGGAAGAACGACAGGCCGCCGAGGCAGAACGTGTAGGCGAACTTGACCGCGTGCTGACGGACGCGGACCGGGTGGATGTGCAAGAAGACGTTGTTCATCACCGCGTACGCGCGTGAGCGCTCGTCGCGCGGGTAGGGCTGGCGGAAGAGCGAGCGCCACACCA
>CAYLSK010000301.1:0-1844 GCA_964385975.1 uncultured Anaerolineaceae bacterium
ACCAGTCTCCAGATGACTGGATGCGGGGAATGGCGAGCCGCGGTCGTGGCGTCAATAACGTTTACTGGCCCCTACCGATCGCAGGCGCCCGCATTCAGGAGGAGTCACATGTTCCAGGACAGCCACGCGTTCTCCGGGTTCTCGTCGAATGACATCCCGAAGGCCAAGGAGTTCTATGCCCAGACGCTTGGGCTCGAGGTGACAGAAGAGAACGGCATGCTGACCCTGCACCTCCCCGGCGGCGGCACGGTCTTGATCTACCCGAAGGACAACCACGAGCCGGCCTCGTTCACGGTGCTGAACTTCCCAGTAGTGGACATCGACCAGGCGGTCGACAGGTTGACCAAGGCGGGGATCCATTTCGAGCGGTACGAGGGATCCCCTCAGGATGAGCGCGGGATCATGCGCGAGTACGGCCCGCCTATCGCCTGGTTCAAGGACCCGGCCGGCAACATCCTGTCGGTGCTCCAGGGGTAGGAGTAGCTGCCCTCGGCTCGCGTTTCGGATGCTCCTCCCCGGCGCGTATCATCGCGTCGATGACCGAGCGAGGGCTCCCCAGCGTGGACGGCGCGCCGGCATGTCCGTTCGTCGCGTTCGAGGACGATCGGGAATCGCGGTCGACGAGTCCCGATCACCGCCACCGATGCTATGCCGAACCACTGCCGGCACCGCGTGCCGCGGCGCACCAGGAGGCGTACTGCCTGTCGAGTGCGTTCCCGGTCTGCCCCACGTTCCAGGACTGGGCCAGGCGCGAGGCCGCCCATGCCCGCGGAGAGGGGGAGCGGCCCGCGCCGGCGCCTTCGGCCACGGCAAAAAAGACCGGAGCCGCACCGGCGTCGCCGGGAGCGGCGCCATCGTCGACCGACCCCGACCCGGACCTCGACTCCGACGATGACGATGCGGCCGAGAAGCGACCGCGGATTCAATTCCCGATCGAGGAACCGCCGATCCGGCGCAACCCCCCGCGAGATTGGGCCGCGCCGCCGCCGTGGGCCTCGGGCAGCGTGGGCGGGTCGGGCGCCGCGGGTGCACGTCGATCGGTTGAGACACGAGGTGTCGGGGACGCGTCAGGCCCGCCAGACTTCCTCGCCGGGCGAGCGGATGAGAGCCGCGGCCTTGCGGGGAGTGCGGCGGACCGCCTTGCGACCGGGGCCCAGGATTCGGGCTCACCGGCGACGCCATCAGCGCGAGTGAGCGCGGCCGCACCGCCTGACGCTGAGCTCGCCAATCTCGTCAGTCCACCGCGGGGCGGCGACCGACCGGTCCACGGCTATCAGCCCCCGAGGCGACCCGGGAACCGCCCACGGGTGAGCTCGACAAGGTCGGCCCCGCGCGATGTCATCACCGGCCCGGCCTGGGAGCATTCGCGCCGCTACGAGGCGTATCCGAGCATCCGCACCCGGGTCGGCCTGCCGCCACTGCCCCGGATCGCGGTCCTCGCCGTCGCCCTGGCGATCGCCGCGCTCGCGCTCTTCTTCCTGCCCGCCCTGCTCGGCGTCGGTGGCGATGGGGGCGACGTCGCGACGGCCAGCCCGAGCGCGAGCCGGAGCGCGGCAACCTCCAGCCCTGAGCCCACGACGCCTGTTGCCCCGACGCCCCAGGTGTATGTCGTGATTCCGGGCGACACAATGTCGAAGATCGCCGCCAGGTTCGGCTTCACGCTCGACGAGCTGTGCGTGGCCAACAAGGGCACGGTCACGAACTGCGACAAGATCGTGATCGGCGACGAGATCGTGATCCCGTCCAAGCCGCCCGATGTGATCAACGACGCCTCCGCGGAGCCGACGGCCTCGTAGCTGGCGCCGAGCTGCGCCGTGAGCTATCGCGGCGCGATGTTGATCGCG
>CAYLSK010000302.1:0-1842 GCA_964385975.1 uncultured Anaerolineaceae bacterium
GCCATCGCGCGACGCCTCGGAGGCGACCGGCGCGTTCGCATTGACCTCGATCTGCGCGGCCATACCGACTTCGAGCGTGATGTCTGGCAGAAGGCCCTGGAGATCCCGCGCGGCGAAGTCCGGCCGTACGGCTGGATCGCCGCCGAGATCGGCCGCCCCAGGGCCGTCCGGGCCGTTGGTACGGCGCTCGGTCATAACCCGGTGCCACTCATCGTGCCGTGCCACCGTGTTGTCCGGACGGACGGAACGATCGGCCAGTATTCGCTCGGTGGTCCGGCCAACAAGCGGACCATCCTGGCGGCCGAGGGCCTGGACCCTGACGCGATGGAGCTGGCGGCCAGGACCGGTGTGCGCTACCTGGGTTCGGACACGACCCACGTCGTGTGCCTGCCGACGTGTCACCACGCGAAGCGCATCAGCTCCGCGCACCAGGTGCCATTCCGATCGCTCGCCGCGGCCGCCGGCGCCGGCTATCGGCCGTGCCGAGACTGCCGGCCCACGTCGGGGGCGATCGCGGCCTGAGCGACTGGACGTGGCGGATGGTCGCCGGGTACACTCCAATCTTGGACCATTCGCCTATGCCAACGGCCGCCGCTCCCGTCGCTGCACGGCGATCGCCGATCTGGATCGGCCTGCTGATCCTGTACGTCGTCTGGGGATCGACGTACCTCGGGATCGCGATCGCTGTCGACACGATTCCGCCATTCCTGATGGCGGCGACCCGCTTCCTCATCGCAGGGACCGTGCTGCTGACCTGGTCCCTCGCGCGAGAGCGTCGCTCGCTCACGTTTCCGACACGGCTCGAATGGCGCGACAGCGCCATCGTCGGCGCACTCCTGCTCGGTGGCGGGATGGGGATGGTCGCCTTCGGCGAGCAGACGGTTCCCTCGGGCATCACAGCGCTGCTGATCGCGATGATGCCGGTCTGGGTGGCGATCCTTGGGCGGATCTTCCTGGGTGAGCGGCTGCCAGGGCTCGCGGTGGTCGGCATCGTAGTCGGGTTCGGCGGGGTGGCGATCCTGATCGGCCCGTCGGCGTTCGGCGGGTCTGGTGCGCTCGACGCGCTCGGCCTGGCGGCCATCATCGTTTCGCCGATCTCGTGGGCCAGCGGATCCCTGTTCGCCTCCCACCGAGCGGTCCTCCCGAAGCGACCACTCTTTGCGACCGGGATCCAGATGGTGTTCGGCGGGATGGTCCTCGCCACGATGAGCGTCGCGAGCGGCGAGCTCTCCGGCCTGCGCATCGACGCGGTCTCGCCGGCCTCGGTGGCGGCGCTGGTCTACCTCACCGTGATCGGCAGCCTCGTGGCGTTCACCGCGTACGGCTGGCTCCTTCGTGTGGCCCCGCTTCCACTCATCGCCACCTACGCCTATGTCAACCCGGTGGTCGCGGTCATCCTCGGCGCGCTCGTGCTCCGCGAACCGGTCGATCCTCGAACCCTGGTCGCAGGTGCCGTGATCGTCTTCGCGGTCGCCCTCATCGTCACCGCACGAGGCCGGATGCGGGCGCCACGCGGCGTCCACGCCACCGAACAAGTCGCGCCGGCAACCGGTTCCGGGCCCGTCCCCGCCCCAACGCGCTGATCGACCGCGGACTCAGGTCTCGGCCAGGACAGTGCGCGCGACGCGTCGGCGAGAACCATGATCGTAATCATCGGGTTCACGCCGAGCCCCGTCGGGGAGAGCGACCCGTCACCGACATAGAGTCCGGCGATCACGGCGTCACGCCCGCCGGTGACGCGAACCCGGCCCCAAGGATCGCACGGATGCGTTTGCGGATCTGCGCCAATCCGGACCGAACCCATCTGGTGCGCCGAGAAGACCGCCCCACGGTTCGGCGCGA
>CAYLSK010000303.1:0-1831 GCA_964385975.1 uncultured Anaerolineaceae bacterium
TTCGAGGTTCGCGCCCAGGAGCTCTTCTTCGAGGGACTGGTCCGCGGCACGACCCATCTTGGCGTGGGCCAGGAAGCGGTCGCCGCGGGCGTGGCCGCCGCGATGCGCGACGACGACTACACGTTCTGCACCTACCGAGGCCACAACCACACCCTGGCCCGGGGCGTGCCCATGGCACCGATCTTCGCCGAGCTCTTCGGCCGAGCGACCGGCCTGCTCGGCGGCAAGGGCGGCTCCATGCACCTGACCAGCGTCGAGCACGGGGCGATGGGCTCGTACGCGATCGTCGGCGCCCATCTGCCCATTGCCCTTGGCGCGGCCTGGTCGGCTCAGTACCGCAAATCCGGCCAGGTCGCGGTCTGCTTCTTCGGCGACGGAGCGACCAACATCGGAGCGTTCCACGAAGCGCTGAACATGGCCGCGGTCTGGAAGGCGCCGGTGGTCTTCGTCTGCGAGAACAACCAGTACATGGAGTACACGGCAATTCGCGATGTCACGGCGGTCGAGCATCCGGCCGCCGACCGAGCCTCGGCCTACGGCCTGGACTCGATCATCGTCGACGGCAACGACGTGGAGGCGGTCCACCTGGTCGCCAGAACGGCCGTGGATCGGGCGCGGTCGGGCGGCGGGCCGTCGCTCATCGAGGCGCTCACCTACCGCCACGGTGGCCACTCGCGCGCCGACCCGGGCAAGTACCGGCCGGACGATGAGGTCGCAGCCTGGAAGGCGCGCGACCCCCTGCCGGCCTACCGAGCGCAACTGCTCGCCGAGGGTGTCGGCGAGGCCGAGCTGGACGCGATCGACACCGCCGCCCGCGAGGCGGTGGCCGCCGCCGAGGCCGAGGCACGCACCGGCCCCGAACCGACCGGCGACGTCCTGGAAACCCAGGTCTGGAGCGACGGAGGCTCGGCGTGGCGGAACTGACCTACCGGGCCGCCGTGGCCGCCGGGATCGCCCGGGAGATGGAACGTGACCTCAACGTCGTGCTGATCGGTGAGGATGTCGGAGCGGCCGGCGGCGTCTTCAAGCTGACCGAAGGCCTGTTCGACCGGTTCGGGCCCGAACGGGTCCGCGACACCCCGATCAGCGAGCAGGCGATCGTCGGCGCGGCCATGGGCGCCGCGATGACCGGGCTGCGACCGGTCGCCGAGCTGATGTTCTCCGACTTCTTCGCGGTCGCCTGGGACATGGTTGCCAACCAGATCGCCAAGACGCGCTACATGACCAATGGCCAGGTCTCGCTCCCACTCGTGCTTCGGACCGCGAACGGCGCCGGCCTGCGGTTCGGCGCGCAGCACAGCCAGAGCGTGGAGAACTGGGCCATGGCGATCCCGGGCCTCAAGGTCGCCGCGCCATCCACGCCGGCCGACGTGGTCGGTCTGATGGCAGCCGCGATCCGCGACCCGGACCCGGTCATCTTCTGCGAGCACAAGGCGCTCTTCGCGACGAAGGGCGAGGTCCCGGATGGAGAGCACGTCGTTCCGCTCGGTGAGGCGGCCGTCGTCCGCACCGGCAGTGACTGCACGATCGTGGCCCTGGCGGCGATGGTGCCTCGAGCGGTCGAGGCGGCCGACCGGCTGGCCGCGGACCATGGCATCAACGCCGAGGTCATCGACCTGCGGACGCTCGTCCCACTCGACGCACAGGCGATCCTGGCCTCCGTCGCCAAGACGAGCCGGCTGTTCACGGTGGAGGAGAACCCGCGGCTCTGCGGTTGGGGTGCAGAGATCGTCTCGCTCGTGGCCGACGAGGGCTTCTACAGCCTCGATGCGCCGCTCGTCAGGATCACGACCCCGCACATCCCGCTCCCGTCGGCTGCCGCCCTCGAGGA
>CAYLSK010000304.1:0-1823 GCA_964385975.1 uncultured Anaerolineaceae bacterium
GGAGACGGGGGACCGCTGGAGGTCGGTCCCCCGCTCAGTGGTTAGCTGGTGGCGAGTCCGGTGATCTTGGCGTGAGCAGCCTCGTTCCGAACCTCGGACGTGTACTGCCCGGTGAGCTGCACGACCGACTTGAGAGCCGTGAGCGAGGGCTGCGGCGTCGAGGTCAGCGCGTGGTCGCGCAGCGGGCCGAACCCGATCTTGTCCTTCTGGATGAGCAGGACCGTGTCGGCCGGCATGTTCCGGTCGAGCAGGATGTCCACCGTCCCGAAGTCGGACGTGTAGCTGTCCACGAGGACGCCCGCCACCCGGTCCGTCCGGGTGGTCATCCGCATCGAGTCGAGGAACTTGTTGGCCTGGCGCTTCTGGAACGAGTTGACGACGATCGTGTCGATCTGCCCGCCCTGGGTGTACGAGTCGTTCAACGCCTGGAGAACGAACTCCTCGGTCAGCGCGGCGCCGCCCTTGGCGTAGACGTTCGTGCTGATCCGCACGAGGATGCCGTCCATCGCGCCGGCGACGCCGGCGGACGATGCGACCTTGCGGCCGTGGAGCAGCGTGCGCTCGTACTGGATCCAGGCGATCTTGAGCGAGCGCTCGAGCTGGGCGGCCATCTCGTTCTGCTCGACCCACTTCTTGATCGCCGCAGAGGTCGAGGTCACGACGATCGTGTCCTCGTAAATCTGAGTGTTGTTGAACAGGCCGGTCTTGGTGGTCGTCCGCGAGGCCCCCTGCCCTGCGTCTTGCAGGTTGACGTTGCCGATGATCTTGATCGGCGTCAGGGTGACGTGCGAGGCGGCGGTCGACCCGCCGTAGCCGCGTCCGCCGGAGAGGATGTTCAGGGTGTCCGTCGCGATCGAGTTGAGGAGACACAGCTCCGACTCGATCAGCAGGACATCGCCGGCGCGCAGGAACACGCCCTGGCCGGCGGTGACGGTCGAGGTCGTGACGGCGCCGGTGCCGCTGAACTCGCCCTGGGTGGCGATTGCGGTATCCAGCGGGCGGAGGACATCCTCGAGCCACTCGTGCTTCGTGGCGACGCACGGGGTCTTGAGCGAGTCCTTGCCGATGAGCTGGAGCAGCGGCACGTCAGACGGGGAGATCATCCCCAACGTGTCGCTCATGTCGATGGCGACGTTGGCGGCATCCGAGAAGGAGAACCGCGTTCCGGTGATGACAGCCATTTGAGGCTCCCTCTATTGAGGGAGGCCGGTCAGCGGGACGGTCCGTACCCCATTCGCGCCGCCGCTGCGGCTGCAAACGCGCCGAGACTGGTCCCCTTCCTGGCCTCCGCGAGCTTTTCGTCAGCGTTCGCGAGGTCAGGGCCCGGATCCGATCGGTTGGCGTCGACCTTCGGCGCCAAGGCGGCTGTGCGGCTCGGCTTGCCCGAGCCCTTCGCCGTCTCGGCGACCTTGCCGCTGCGGATGTCGTGGTACGCCTCGAAGGCCGTCACGTAGTCCGCCGGCGTGGCTGCGCGTTCGTAGAGCTTGTACGCGACCCGATAGGCGTCGAGCGCCTCCGTGCCGTGCAGTTGCTCCGCGAGAGCCCAGGAGTCCTGAGTCGCGCGTGCCGTGTAGTCGTCGCCTGACGCTGCCGCGGGAGCCTCGACCGGCTCGTCTGCCTTGGCCTTGCCCCGAAAGAGGGCGAGTTCCTGAGCCTGACGGGTGATGGTCGCTTGAGCTTCTGCGAGCCGCGCTGCTGGATCGGAGCCTGGCTGGTCGTCGGCCTCTGTCTGATCCTCGACTGCGGCGTCCGGGGTGTCCTCGGTGGGATCCGGGTCGTCGTCGGGGGGAGCCTGGTCGTCGGCTGCCATGTGCCCTTTCTCT
>CAYLSK010000305.1:0-1822 GCA_964385975.1 uncultured Anaerolineaceae bacterium
GCCGACTCGGCGATGAACCTCCTCGAGAACGACGCCCAAGCGGTCGCGAAGCGCTGGCAGGAGCGGGCCTGGGCGCACCACGGCTACCCGGGCCGGTTCAGCCCGGAGGTCGCGGCGGCCAACGCTCGCGACATGCGCATCGCCAAGGCCCGAACGTATCAGTACCGCGCCGAGCACGACGCCGTGGTCGGCTACCGCGAGTACCTGCCGCCGCAGGGACAGGCCCTCGCGCGCTCGTGGCTCGATGGGGCGACGGTCGACGGCAAGGTGGCCGTCGAGGGCAGCAACGGCGTGCAGGACTTGATCCGCCAGTTCCCGGCGATGCAGAAGTATTGGACCGGGCTCATCGCCAACGAGTCGCACGTCCCTCGATCGAGCGTCGAGCGGATGATCGAGCGGGCGCAGGCCGACTGGCAGCGGGTCGCCAAGCAGAACCCCGTCCGAGCCCGCACCGGCGGCGATCCGATCCTGCGCCCGAACTCGCCGACCCTGTCGCGCGACACCGCCGAGGCGCTCGGCACGTCGGTCGAGACGCTCGACGCGATCGACCAGGGAGCACCCACCGCCGACGCCCTCTCCTCGGTCCGCCAGTTCGCCATCAGCAAGCTCGACGTGACCCCCGAGCAGGCGGCGGCCATGACCTCCGACGAGGCGGTCGCCGTCGCGCAGAAGTACGTCGCCGACATGACCGCCCCGTGGCGCCGCGCCGGCGAGAGCGTGGCCGCAGCCGAGAAGCAGATGACCAGCGTGCGCTCCGAGCTGGCCCGCCTGAACGCGCTGCCGACGCGCGTCGTCCAGCGCAGCCAGGTCATCGAGCTCGAGCGCCAGTACGCGGCCCTGAACACGCTCATCCGCGCCAGCTCGGACCCGATCATCCCCTTCGTCAGCGAGGTCGCCTCGGCCAAGCCCGCGGCCTTGCGCGAGGGGCGCGACATCGCCCTGACTGAGCTCGCGACCCGGCGAGCCGAGGCGACGACTCAGCTCTACCAGCTCCAGACCATCCACGACGCCGGGGTGGCGCTCGCCGGCGACGACTGGCACACCCTGTTCCGCCGCGTTGAGGGCAACGTCGAATACTCGGGCAACCTGCCGGCCATGAGCGCCGGGATGCGGCGATCCCTGCACTACGGGCAGATGGGCGACTACGAAGCGTGGTCGAACCTCGGCAACAACCTCGATCGAGTGGAGCACCTGCTCACCAAGGCCCAGCGCCGGGTCGTCCACGAGGTTCTCGACGGTGGCGGATGGAAGCACCAGAGCCCGGCGGAGACGATCAAGGGCGCCGATGCGACAACCGGGCTCGGGCGGGACGCCGCGATCGAGGAGGCCGGGCGCCTGTGGGCCGAGCGCGACGCCATCCTGTCGGGCACCAGCGAGTACGCGCTCCGGCGGACCGCCGATCTCCACTTGCCGGCGCAGTACGTCGCGCTGGCGGACGAGATGGCGGCAGGCGGGGTCGAGCGCGGCATCCTCCACGACCCGCTGTACGCCAAGGTGACGCACCCGAACAATGTTGCCCGCCTCGAGGACGCCCTGGCGACGCCGGACACCTTCCCGGCGGCTCGCGCCATCATCGAGTCGGATCCGGTGCTCTCGGACCGCTATGCGGCGTTCATGCAGCGCGAGGGGCTCGTCGGAACGCCGGAGGTCGCCCACCTGGACCTCGCGGACGGGACGCGGGTCAACTTCACCTACGACGTGCTCGGCGACTCCGCCTACTCGGCGATGCTGCACGACGCGCTGGTCCCCGCCGGGTTCGTCCGCCCCGTCCCGGGCGTGATCGTGCCCGAGGGGATGTGGGACCAGGCCATCCTCGCGAATG
>CAYLSK010000306.1:0-1813 GCA_964385975.1 uncultured Anaerolineaceae bacterium
CCTAGCGAGCTCGCCCGGCGAAGGCGCCCACCTTCGTATCTCCCTGAGCAGCCACGAGGCCGGCCCGGCAGCGAGTCGGCCTCGTGTCATGATGGGCGCCCCGCACAGCACAGCTCGGCGCCCCGGCGGCGCGACACGCAGGAGGTGGACACGATGGGCGTCATCATCATCCGCGAGATGGTCGGGACCAGCCCTAAATCCTGGAGCGATGCTGCCCGTCAAGCCGTTGCCACCGCGTCCAAGACCGTCCGCAACATCGTGACCGTGGAAGTCGTGAAGTCGACCGCCGAGGTCCGCGACGGCGAAATCGTGGAGTACCGCGTCGAGGTCAAGATCGGCTTCGAATACGAGGGCTGAGGTCCTCGGCTCGCAGCTAATCGCCGGGTGAGCGCCCCTCGGCATCATGCCGGGCATGCCCGGACCCCAGGCCAGGATTGACAGCGCGAACGAGCGCTCGATAGTCTTCGCGCCGCCTCACCAATCGTTGCGTGCCGAAATCGACGACTCGTGGGAGCCGGTCGCCGTGGGTGCTGGTCGGTCGGCCTCTGTCGAGTCATCGTTGAACGGAGCTGCGGGCGAGGCCTTGAACCGCTACCCCATCCAATCCTCGAAGGTTCAGCGTCCGCCGCTGCGCGACGACACGCTGGCGCGTGATCGGCTGCTCGATTGGCTGAGCTTGAAGATCCATGACCGCGTGGTCCTCGTGCTCGCCGATGCCGGCTACGGCAAGACCACGTTGCTGGCCGACTTCTCCCAGCGGACCCGTCTGCGGACGCTCTGGTATCGCCTTGACGAGGACGACCGGGATTGGATCGCGTTCCTGAACCACCTGGTCGCCGCTGGCCGCGAGCACGATCCTGGATTCGCGCCGACCACCGCCTCGATGCTGGGCGACATGTCCGTCGGCGGACCAACCCGCGACGCGGCGATCGAGGTCTTTCTGCGCGAGCTTCCATCGATCGCGGAGCACGGCGCAGTCCTGATCCTCGATGACTTCCATCTCGTGGATGATTCGCCGGACGTTCGACTGATCGCTCGCGAGCTGGTCGCGCGGGCGCCCGAGCGCCTATCGATCGTGTTCGCGAGTCGGCGGGCGCCGACCATCCCGTTGGCCCGGCTGCGTGCCTCTGGCGAAGTCGCCGAACTGGGCACGGACGATCTCCGGTTCGACGTCGACGAGACTCGACGGTTGTTTACCGAGACCTACGGCCGTGCCCTGGAGCCTGACGTGCTCGCCGATGTCGCGGCACGGACCGAGGGCTGGGCGGCTTCACTGCAGCTCGTCCAGGCGGCCCTGCGCGATCGATCGCCGGCCGAGATTCGTCGGTTTGTCCGCGGGCTGAGCGGTGCCGACCAGGAGCTCTATGACTACCTCGCCGAGGAGGTGGTCGGAGATCTCCCGGAGGACCTGCAGCAGTTCCTCATGCGAACGTCGATCCTCCAAACCGTCACGGCGGAGCTCGCCGGCGTGGTGGCCGGTGCCGACGCGGCTCAGGTAAGCCGACTGACCGCCGCCGCTGAGCGCCTGACGCTGCTGACCCGTCCATCACGGTCATCGCGCGGCCCCCAGCGCTACCACCCGCTCGTCCGCGAGTTCCTCGAGGCGCGGTTGCGCGTCACGGCCGGTGAGACTGCTGTCGCCGACCTCCATCGGAAAGCGGCCGAAACTGCCGCCCTCACCGACTGGCGCGCCGCCGCTCACCACTACCGCGAGGCCGGGGACCTCGACTGCGTCGCCACGGTCGTAGCCGCCGCCATTCCAGAGATCATGGGAAGTGGCCAATACGCTGTGGCCGCCGGATTTGTCGACGAG
>CAYLSK010000307.1:0-1805 GCA_964385975.1 uncultured Anaerolineaceae bacterium
GCGCGGCGGGCAGTGGTACAGGTCCGTCGTGGGCGTGGTTCCGGCAGGGGAGTCTCCCGATCGTCGAGGGAACGTAGGCGGACTTCCGGGCGTCGTCAGTGACCCCAACGTCGACGGGCGTGAGTACTTTCATCTGGCCCACGGGCGCGGTCGGATGGCGTACACATGGCACATCCACACCCATATGCATCGGTCCATGGCAGACATAACCCTCGACTCAGCGTTCGGCGAGCAGCGCGATCGCTCGGTCTCCATCCGGCGGCGGGTGATGGCGATCGTCGCCGTCGAGTTCGCGATGCTCATGGCGGTCGCGGCGATCGAAGGGTTCTGGCCTGGGGCCGGACCCGGACCGGTCGGCGCCACCGGGTTCCTCGTCGCGGCGATGATCTTCGTCCCGTTTGCCATGGCTGCCGCGGCCCGGCCGATCCTCCGCGACATCCACCATCTGGGCGAGGAGAACGCCAGGCTCCGCGAGCTCTACGGTAGGGCCCGCAACGAGTCGCTGATCGATGCCCTGACCGGGCTCGGGAACCACCGCGCGTTCCAGGAGGAGCTCGTCCGACAGCTCGGGCATGCGGGCCGGACCGGCACCAAGCTCTCCCTCATGCTTGTCGATGTCGACGACCTCAAGAAGGTCAACGACGAGGGTGGGCACGCAACCGGCGACCAGCTCCTCACGGCGGTCGGTTGGACCGTCATGGCGACCCTCCGTCGGAACGATCGCGCGTTCCGGGTGGGGGGCGACGAATTCGCGATCATCCTGCCGAGTACGGACCTCGACACCGGTCTCGCCATCGCACGGCGGATTCTTGCGAGCGCCCTGAATGGCGGCGACCCTACCCGCCCGATCGAACCCTTCTCGCTGTCGATCGGCGTCTCCGCATTCCCGATCCCAAGCGCGAAGGGCAGCCTGCTGTATCGGCACGCCGACGCGGCGCTGTATTGGTGCAAGCGTCACGGACGTACGAACGCCGTGTCGTACGACCCGGGTCGCCACGGCATCGCTCCAGACGAGCGGTCCGTCGAGGACGTGTCGGCCGCGATCGGGACGATCCTGGCCGGGCGGCTTCTCCGCCCGGTCTACCAACCGATCTTCTCGCTCGTCACCGGCGACCCGGTCGGGTTCGAAGGGCTCATCCGCCCGACCGAGGAGTCGCCGATCACCGATCCGAGCACCCTGTTCGCCGCGGCCGAGCGCGCCGATCGGACGGTCGAGCTCGACATGGCGTGCCTGGAGGTCATCGCTGCGGGGGCGGTCGACCTCGATCCCGCCACCTACCTGAGCATCAACCTGTCACCGCGGACGCTCGAGTCCGACCTGTTCCATACGGCGGACCTGACGGCGATGTTCGGGCGACACGGCATCGCGCCCGATCGTCTCGTGATCGAGATGACCGAACGCGAGGCGGTCGAGGATCTCGCGATCCTTCGGCGGAACGCCGCTGCCTGCCGGAAGGTAGGCATGCGACTCGCGGCCGACGACGTGGGCGCTGGCAACGCCGGACTCCGGCTGCTCAGCGAGATCCACTTCGACATCATCAAGATCGACCTGTCGCTCGTCCAGGGCGGCATCCTCCACGACCCATCCCATGCCGTGCTGCGAGCGCTGCAGGAGCTGGCGAATCGGTGGTCAGCGACGATCGTCGCCGAGGGCGTCGAGACCGCGGAGCAGCTCGCCGCGATCCGCGAGATCGGCATCTCGACTGGCCAGGGTTACCTGCTCGGCCGGCCGTCCTCCAATCGGCATGTCGAGCCGCTCGACATCGAGGCTCTCCTGCCCGTCGACTGGCTCCGCCGCAACCAAA
>CAYLSK010000308.1:0-1768 GCA_964385975.1 uncultured Anaerolineaceae bacterium
TCGGGAGATCCCGGATCGGATTGGGTCGTTCAACTGTGGATGTCACCGAGCCCGTAGGAGTGATCTGACCCATGGCGACGATCTTCGCGGACCAGATCGAGACGGGTTCGATCGCATGGATCGCACCGACGGTCGGCGGAGCGACGGCCTCCACCTCGCCGGTCCCGGGTCCCTGGGGCATCTACGCCATCAACATCAATGGCGCGGCTTCGGTCATGGCGTGGAGCGCGTCGCCCTCGACGTTCTACGGCCAGGCGCGCTTCTACCTTCCCACGCTGGCAACAGGTGCGGTCATCCGGTTCTTCTCGCAGAACGGCACGGTGAACACCGTCATCCAGCTCAACGCTGCTGGGCGCCTCGAGGTGGCGCGCGACACGACGGTCCTCGGTACCGGGACGACCGTGCTCGGTCCAGCTCGCTGGTATTACATCCAGTTCTACTTCCTTATCCACGACTCGACCGGCGAGGCGACGGTCAAGCTTGATGGCGTCACCGAGATCACCGTGACCGGTGCAGACACCCGTAACGACGCTGCGGCGAACGGGAACCTCTGCGATCGGCTGGAGCTATCCGAAGGAGCGGGCTCGCCGTCGGTGTCTTACAAGGACGTCATCATCAACGACACCACCGACACGGACAACGTCTCCTACCCCGACAGGATCGGCATCGAGGCGCTGATGGGCAACGCCGCTGGCGATGTCACCGGCCTGTCTCGGGGCGGCACGGACTCCGGCTCTAACTTCGGGCAGACCGACGAGAGGCCGCCGAACGACGCCACTGACTACGTCTTCGACTCGGTCGTCAACGACTACGACCTCTACAACCTCCCCGCGACCCGATGGGATTCCGTGGCGGCCGTAGTGCTCGCGCTCAGGGCACAGAACAGTGATGCGGGCGCGGGCTCGCTCGCGCACATGGTGAAGGTCGACACGGACGGTAACGGGACGGCCGACACCGAGAACCAGGGCGCAGACGTCGCACTGTCGACGAGCTGGGTCTATCACTCGAAGATCTACAACCGCCAGCCCGGTGCTACCTCGTGGTCCCCGGCGAAGGTGAACGCGCTGCAAGCGGGCGCCAAATGCCGCTAAGTAAACAGGCGGGGGTGAAGGTTCGATGACCGATAGGCGTGTCACGCAAGTTGCCCCGCTCGCCGGAGGCACGAAGCTTTCCGAGCGCCGCGTCTCACAGGTGGCTCCCTTGGCCGGAGGCACGAAGCTTTCGGAGCGCCGCGTCTCACAGGTTGTCGTGCTCGTGCTCGGCCGCCTGGACGACATCGAGATCGACGGGATGGGCCTGCTCGACTGACAGAGGCCCGACCGCTACACCCGAACACCGTAGGAAGGGAGCTGCTCTGCCATGGCTGTGCAATCCGAAGGACTGCAACGGACGATCGCAAGAGATGACGTCTCGCTGAAGATCTCGGGCGCCGAGACCGCGAGCACCACCCAGCCGGGCACGGAGCTGGGCGACAAGACGGTGATGAACCTCACCGTTGACGTCACCGCCTTCGCGGGCACTTCGCCGACACTGCTCATCACGATCGAAGCCTCCAGCGATGGCTTCACATGGTTCACCGCTGGGCTGATCGGCTCCGACGGCTACCGGATGGGTTCGCTCGGCACGACCCCGGCGAACTTCACCACGACCGGCACGGTGCGGGCGCTGATCCCGGCGGCCCGCTACGTGCGCTCCAAGTCCACCATCGCCGGGACCACGCCGAGCTTCACCTACTCGGTGGGCGGGAACGCGGCATGAGCACCGCGCC
>CAYLSK010000309.1:0-1726 GCA_964385975.1 uncultured Anaerolineaceae bacterium
CTTGCACTCACCCTGCGCATCGGGTACGGTTCGTCGGAACGAAAGGAGGTGATGTGCAGTGATAGACGGTACGTGTAGCTGCACCACCTCGCAGGAGATGGCCGTTTAGTCGGACACCCTGTGGGTGGCTAAGCAACTCGGACGCCGGCCCGCACTGGGCCGGCGTCCGTGCGCCCAGAGGAGTCGATCATGGCTGACGAGACGACCGTCGCCCTTAACCGAAGAGCCCGCCACGACTTCACGATCGATGAGACCTTCGAGGCGGGCATCGTCCTGACCGGCACGGAGATCAAGTCGATCCGTGCCGGCAAGGCCAACCTGACCTCCGCCTATGCCCGCATCGAACGCGGCGAGGCGTGGCTGGTGGCCGCCCACATCGCCCCATTCGAAGGCGGCAACCGCTACAACCACGAGCCGAAGCGGACACGCAAGCTGCTGCTCCACCGATCCGAGATCGACGAGCTCCTGGGCCGGACCAAGGCCAAGGGCCAGACGATCGTCCCGCTGCGGCTCTATATCAGCGAACGCGGCCGAGCCAAGGTCGAGCTGGCGCTGGCTCGAGGCAAGCAGTTGCACGATCGGCGCCGAGACATCGCCGATCGTGACGCTCGCCGCGACATTGCGCGCGAGCTGGCCGACGCCCAGCGGGGGCGTAGGCCGTGACGACCAGCACAAGGGGCGACAGGGCTTTGCTGCCGCTTCGCCTGGGGCCGCGGATCGAGGCGGTCGATGCGCATGCGGCGGGTGAGCCCGGGCGAGTCATCGTGGGCGGGGTCGAGGATGTCCCCGGCGCGACGATGTTCCACAAGATGCAGTGGCTCCAGGCGCATCGCGACGACCTCCGCCTGCGGATGTTGCGCGAGCCGCGCGGCTACCCGGCGGCGAACTGCAACCTGCTGCTGCCACCCACCGATCCGGCCGCCGACGCCGGCTACGTGATCATGGAGCAGGTCGAGTACCCCGGAATGTCGGGCACGAATACGATCTGCGTGGCGACCGTCCTCCTCGAGACCGGCATCCTGCCGATGACCGAGCCGACGACGGAGCTCACGCTCGAATCGCCGGCTGGCCTGATCCGCGTCCTCGCCGACTGTGCAGACGGCAAGGTCCAGGGAGTGACGTTCCGGAACGTGCCGGCGTTCGCAACCCACCTCGACACACCCGTCGAGGTGCCGCATCTCGGGACGGTGAACGTGGACGTCGCGTACGGGGGGATGTTCTACGTGATCGCCGACGCCGAGCCATTCGGGCTCCGGCTGACTCCGGACGAGGGCGCCGACATCGTCCGGATCAGCGAGATGATCAAGGCCGCCGCCGCTGAGCAGTTACCCGTCGCCCATCCGGATCAGCCTGGATTCGCCGGGATCACGATCGCCCAGCTGTCGGGCCCAGCCCACGATCCTGCGAATGATCGGCGCAACGTCGTCACCGTCTCGACCGGGAAGCTGGACTGGGCGCGACCCGCGACGTGGACGGGCGCCATCGATCGATCCCCGTGCGGCACCGGGACATCCGCCCGAATGGCCGTACTGCATGCGAAGGGCCAGCTGCAGGTCGGGGACACCTTCCGTCACGAGGGGATCCTCGGGACGGTCTTCACGGGCCGGGTGCTGGAGGAGACCACGGTTGGGCAATACCGGGCGATCGTCCCATCGGTCACCGGGCAGGCCTGGATCACCGGCTTCGCCAGCTATGTGGTGGACCCGACGGACCCATTCCCGGACGG
>CAYLSK010000310.1:0-1704 GCA_964385975.1 uncultured Anaerolineaceae bacterium
GATCGGCGGCAAGCCGGCGGCGGTCGCGGGCTCGTCGGCGGTCGGCTCGGCCCCGATCGGGGGCTCGGGCTCGATGGCGGTCCACGCCGACGAATCGGGGGTCGCGATCTCGGCCTCGGCCCCAGGCGGGGGCTCGGCGTCGGCGGCCTCGGCGTCGGCGATCGCGGGCTCGGCGTCAGCCATCGCGGGCTCGGCGTCAGCCGTCGCCTCGTGCGGTTCCTGCGCTGGAGACGCCACGGAGAGCGTCTCGTCGGCGTCAGCCACCGGTGCGACGTCCGCCTCGGCGTCGAGCGCCGGCGTCGTCGGCTCGGGGGCGGAGCCCTGGAGCTGCTGGTCTGTCATCGGTCATCCACCACTGTCGGAGGGTTGCGTCAACGGAACGATCGGTCGGGATCAGCGATAGTTCTCGAACTGGAGCGGGACTGGCTCGTCGAGCTCGCGCAGGCGGCTGATCACGCGCTGGAGCTCGTCTCGGCTCTTGCCGGAAACGCGGATCGCGTCGCCCTGGACCTGGGACTTCACCTTCGGGAATTCGTCGCGGATCAACTTGCTCAGCTTCCTGGCGAGCTCTTCGTTCAGGCCCCGGCGGAGGCCGATGCGCTGGCGGACCTTGTTGCCGCCGGCCGGCTCGATCTTGCCCCAATCGAAGATCTTGAGCGAGAGATCGCGCCGAATGGCCTTCGATTCGATGAGGTCGTGCACCGCCCTGGCGCGGAACTCGTCGTCGGTGAGGAGGACGAGATCCTCCTTCGCCTGGGTCAGCTCGACCGTCGCGCCCTTGAAGTCGTAGCGCTGATGGATCTCGCGGCGGACCTGGTCGAGCGCGTTGCGCAGCTCCTGCTCGTCGAAATCGCTGACGACGTCGAATGAGATCTCTCCTGCCATCGAACCTCCCTTCGCCTCCTCTACCCTGCCGCGACCGGCGTGACGATCCGCTGTGACCACTCGCGCTGTCGCTCGATCTTCCCGTCGCGCAGCTCCAGGGTCATGAAGCCGTGGATCCGCACCCGCGCCGCGTCGCTCGTTCGGACGTAGCTCAGATGCCATGACGCGAGGATCGTCCGGCCGCTCACCCAGTGACGCTCGATCGTCATCTCGGCCTGGCGACGGTCCCCCGTCGCTCGCAACCAGTATGCCCGGATGTCGTTGTGTCCGGTGAGCGCGGGCCCGAACGGGTCTGGTCGGTACTCGGCATCACCGGTGTAGAGCGCGACGAGTCGATCGCCGTCGAACTCCTCGGTCAGCTGCCGGAGGGTCTCGAGCAAGTCACCGGCCCCCGCGTGGTCGATTGTCATCGCCGGTCGAGTGCCTCGAGCAGCAGCTCTGATATCCGGTAGCTGCGGCCGCCCCCCATGACGAGGACGAGATCGCCGGGGCGGACCTCGCGAGCAAGCCAGGCGGCCGTCGCCTCGGGCGATCCCGGCGCGGCGACGGGGATCGTAGGTGCCAGGCGGGCGACCGCGGCCGCCAGCGTCGCCGCCGACACGCTGGTCGTGTCGATGTCGCGCCCGGGCCAGATGTCGGCGATCGCGACGGCGTCGGCGTCCGCGAGCGCCTCCGCGAACGCATCGAGGAGGGCCGCCGTCCGGTGGTACGTGAGTGGCTCGCACACGGCCCAGATCCGCCGCCCAGGCTCGCGCTGGCGGGCGGCGAGGAGCGTCTCGCGGATCGCCGTCGGGTGGTGGGCGTAGTCGTCGTACACGA
>CAYLSK010000311.1:0-1702 GCA_964385975.1 uncultured Anaerolineaceae bacterium
GTCCCGGGCCCGGCGGCGAGCGGCAGGGGCCGCGCCCGGGCAGCGGCCGCCCGGCCGGTTCGCGCTCATTCGGTCCAGGCGCGGGCGGCCCCCGACCAGGGAGTCCAAGGCCGCCGCGATCGGACGCCCCGTTCGAGTCGCGAGACCGGTCGATCCCGGAGGGCCCAGGTCGCGAGCCCCCTCGCGATCGGATGCCGCCGACCCGCGGGCCATGGCGTCCCGACGGGGACCGGCCGTTCGGCGGTCGCGGCAACCGTCCGACGCCACGCGACCGCTCGCCCGGACCGGGGAGCGGTCGGCCCGGCGAGCACCGGCCACGACCGCCGTTCGTCCCGGGAGGGGGTGATCGGCGCGCTCCCGATCGGCGCGCTCCCGATCGAGCGTTGCCACCTCCAGGCGGCTGGCGTCCGCCCGAACGACCCGAAAGGCGACCTGGACCCTCGCCCCGGTCCGGCGGGGATCGCGAGCCGCGAACGTGGCAACGTCCGGTGTCCGCGCTTCCCGCCCCGGATTTGCTCGGTCAGGAGGAAGAGCTCGTCGCCGGCCGCCGGCCGGTCGAGGAGGCCTTTGCGGCCGGGCGCTCGGCACTCCGGCTGCTCGTGGTCCCACAACGGCGCGGCCCCCTGGAGAAGCTCGTGCTCCACGCCACCCGGCTGCGCATTCCGATCGTCGAGCTCGAAGGGGGTTCGCTGACCGCGCTGGCCGGCTTCGATGGCCACCAGGGCGTCGCGCTCGTCGTCGAGCCTCGCCAGTTCGCCTCGCTGGACGACATCCTGGCCAGGGCCGCCGAGCGCGGCGAGCCGCCGTTCGTGCTGGTCCTCGACTCGCTCGAGGATCCCCAAAACGTCGGAACGCTCCTGCGAAGCGCTGAGGCGGCCGGCGTCCATGGCGTGGTCTTCCCGGTGCGCCGGCAGGCGCCGCTGACGCCTGCCGCGGTCAAAGCGTCCGCAGGCGCCGTGGAGCACCTCCTGCTCTGCCCTGTCGGCGACCTTGGCGGCGCGCTCGCCGATCTCCACGGGCGCGGGCTGCGCGTCGCGGGCTCGGAGGCCGATGCGCCCTTGACGGCTCGTCAAAGCGACCTGCGCGGACCGCTTGTGATCGTCGTCGGGAGCGAAGGCCAGGGCCTGGGGCCAACCGTCCGTCGACGGTGCGACCTGTTCATGCGCATTCCAATGCGCGGGGCCGTGGGCTCGCTCAACGCCGCTGTCGCCGGGTCCATCCTGCTGTTCGAAGCCGTTGCGCAGCGGGACCCAGAGGGCCGATCCCACACCGTGCCGCCTGCGGCCTGGCCCACACCGCCGCCGTCGGCGACGGCCGAGGAACTCATTGAGCCTGCCGCGACCGATGACGCGACCGCCCCGCCCGAGGCATCGCTAACCGAGTCAGTGGAGCCGGTCGCCGTCGCCCCGCTCGAGGCCGCGCCACGAAGGGCCCGCACGTCATCTACTGAGGAAGACCTGCCGCCTGGAGCTCCGCGATCCGGCAAGCCAAGACCGAAGCGGTCACCCAGCCCTCGCAACGGCTAGGCAGCCCGACAGGCGCTGGCGCCACAGTCACCTCGAGCCCCGCGCGCTTGACCCATCCGGGCAGGCGGACCTATCATCTCCCGGCGCCGGATCGGGTCATCTGCGGTGTGGCCCTGCCTGTCGCGCCGACGTAGCTCAATTGGTAGAGCAGCGGTTTTGTAAACCGCCGGTTCCGG
>CAYLSK010000312.1:0-1699 GCA_964385975.1 uncultured Anaerolineaceae bacterium
GGTAGTCGGCGCAATCGCCGATTCGCACCTCGACCCGGCCCCCACCGGCGGCGGCTAAAATCTCGGCGCGGTCGTGCAGGTTGGGCGCGGGGATCAGGGCTTCGGAGCTGGTTTCCTGGGCGATACGGCTGGCGCCGGGGCGACGTTGTGGTGGACTCGCGGCCGGAGGATGGCTAGAAGGAAGCCGTCGCCGACTGACCCGCAGCCCCCTGCCTCGAGGCCTGAAGTTTGATGTCGCGAGTGCCCGACCACGGTGGATCGCCGACGTGGAGCCGGGGGCGGCGGAGGGAGTAGCGTATGGTGTCGTGGCTCCGTGGGGTCATCGTTCTTGCCGCCTTGGTCGCGGCCCTGCTGGGCGCTGGCGCGCCGGGCGTGCGCGCCCAGGGGATTTCCGGCGGCACGATCTCGCCCGAGTTCATCGACCAGATCCTCGGCGACTTCCTGCGCCGACAAGGCCAGCAGGTCGGTACGCCGATACCCGAGACCTCGCCGGTCGATCGGGCGCGCGATGAGGCCCTGAAGGCCGAGGAGGCGCGCCAGGCGCAAGCCCTGAGCGCCCTGGCCCGGCAGCGCCGGGCCGCCGAGGGCGAGGCCGAACCGCTGCGTACGGACCTGTCGGCGCTCGAGCGGGACTACAGCGAGCGGCTTGGCGAGAACATCGAACTGTACGGCTATGACCTGTTCGAGCAGCCGGTTTCGCCGCCGCTGCTGATCACTGGAGCCATTTCTGACGACTACGTGCTGGGCATCGGCGACGAGATCGTCTTCGCCTTCATCGGCGCCGAGAGGGGCATCCAGTCCGCCCGGGTCGATCGCGAAGGCCGCGTCGTGCTGCCGAGAATGTGGGCGATTCCCGCCGCCGGCCGGACGTTCGCGGACTTCCGCGCCGAGGTCGAGGACCGGGTGGCGGCGCAGCTCATCGATACCGGCGTCTACCTGTCGATCGGCCAGGTGCGTTCGATATCGGTGGTCGTGCTCGGCGAGGTGACGACGCCGGGCGTCCACCTGTTGACGAGCCTCTCGAGCGTGCTCGACGCGCTGTTCGTGGCCGGCGGTGTCGCGCGCGTGGGCAGCCTGAGGCGGATCCAGGTGGTTCGCTCCGACGACTACTTCTGGTTCGACCTTTACGACATCCTGCTCGGCCGCGTGCCGAGCCGCGAACTCACGCTCAGGGACGGCGACCGCATCCTGGTGCCGCCGCTGGGCGCCACCGTCGCGATCGGCGGCAAGGTCCGCCGCCCGGCCATCTACGAGCTGGCCGAGGGCGAGGCGGAGGCGGCGTTCGGCGACATGCTCGCGTTCGCAGGCGGGCCGCTGCGCCCGGTCGGCAACCGCGTGCTGACCCTCAGCCTGGACCCGAGCGGTCGCCAGCAGGTGCGCGAGGCGCCGCAGGATCAGGCCGGCACCGTCCGCGACGGCGACATCGCCGTGGTCGAGTTCGGCGACGACGTGCAGGTCGGCTCGGTGTTCCTGGAAGGGCACGTGCGCCTGCCCGGGCGGCGTTCCTTCGCCTCGACGCCGACGGTGCGCGCCCTGATCCCCGACGTGTTCGCGCTGGGCGAGACGCCCTATCTGCTGTTCGCCGTGCTCAGGACCCACGAGCCTTACACCAATTCGCCGGTGTTCGTGCCGGTCGACCTGCAAAGGGTGCTGAGCGGCGTCCAGGACATGCCCTTGAAGGCCGAGGACCGGCTGATCG
>CAYLSK010000313.1:0-1698 GCA_964385975.1 uncultured Anaerolineaceae bacterium
GGTCTCCGTTCGATCGGCGCGCCGCACGAGATCAGCGCGCCGCACGGTGTCGAAGCCGAGTGACTCTGTCAGTTCAACTGCCAAGTGAATCTGTCAGTCGTTGTTGGTAGAGCTTGCTGTCAGGTCGGACCCGCTTCCACGGATGATCGGGCGGTGGTGTCCAGGGCAGCGTAGCGGCTGCGGGGACGAGACCGGGCTCGGGACGGTCGTCGTGGCGGGCGCGGAGTTGACCAGGGTCCGACGGGGCTGCCATGACGCCCAGTTGGCGTTCACCGTCGAAGGCGACGATCGAGCCGTCGAGTCGGACATGGACCTCGACCAGCTTGCCGCTGTAGCTCGACGGGCCGGTCCCACGCGGCAACTGGAGGACTCGCCCGGCGAGCCGGATGGTGTGGTCGCGGGCGACCTTGCGGCGGTACTTGAAGACGAGCACCCGCGCGAGCCGGACCTCGGGCGGGACGGCCCGCCAGGCGGCGACCGGGTCGGCCGCCGGGATCGCGAAGCGCGCGTTGTGCCGGGGCAGGTACGAACGAAGGAAGGCATTCGCGCCGGCCAGGTCGGCCACGCCGGCCAGCCGGAGCTCTGTGACGAGGCGGTCCTGGAAGGTCCCCCACAGACGCTCGATCCGACCCTTGGCCTGCGGTGAGCCTGCGACGATCGAGCCGATGCCGAGTTCGACCAGGGCCCGCCCGACCTGGCTCAGGGATCGCCCGCCGACCGGCTCGGTCGCGTCGTCAGGGTGCTGGTTGGTCGGGGCGAAGATGCCGTGGCGATCGCGGTAGATGGCACCTGGGATGCCCTTGGCTTGGATCGTAGCGCGCAGGATCTCGAGGTAGCCGGCCGCATCCTCCTGGTCCCGAAAGACGGCGGCCGGGACCGACCCGGTCGCGTCGTCGATCGCCCCGACCAGGGTCAGCCACGGACCGCGACCCTCGAGCCAGTCGTGGCGGCTCCCGTCGAGCTGGAGGAGGAGCCCCTCGGCGGCCATCCGCGGTCGTCGGCTGCGGTACCGCGGTGGTCGTCGCCGACGTGGGCTGGCGATACCCTCGGTCCGCAGGATCTGACGCACACTCTCGCGGCTCACGACGATCGCCTCACGTTCGGCCAGGAGTTCACAGAAGTGGCTGTCGTTGATCTCGCCGTACGACGCCCGAAGTTCGATGATCCGAGCCCGCACACCGGCACCAAGCTGGCGGCTCGACGGGCGGCCTCGGTTGCCGTGGACCAACCCGGCCGGGCCGTCGCGCTCGAACGCCACCCGCAGACGCCAGAGCTGCCGCTCGGATACGTCGAGCGACGCGGCTCCTGCGGCCATCGTCAGCTCACCTGTCAGGATCCTCGTCAGGACCCAGGCCCGTCGCTGTTCGGTCGATGACATCGTGATCGTCTTCTCCATCTTCGGAGACTGACAGAATCACTTTGCAGTTAGCACTGACAGATTCACTTGGCATCGAGAGGTGGACGGTTGACGAGGGCTCGATCCCTGCTAGACTGCCGCCACGCTGCGGGAGCGGCGTCGCCGAATCGCTCATGGAGGCTCCCATGGCCTGGTTTGATCGTGGAGATCGTCGCTCCGTCGCCGTGATGATCACGGCCGATGGTCGGCATCTTCATGTTCCGATCGAGCCCTCCCGCCTGGCGGACGTATCCCTTCTCGACCTTCTTCGCTCGCTTCCGGGGCTTGATGGGCTGCTTGAG
>CAYLSK010000314.1:0-1689 GCA_964385975.1 uncultured Anaerolineaceae bacterium
CACTAGATTCGGAGGGGCTGGCGCCAGGACACGACGTGCTCATCGCTGGCAATCACGTCCACGACAACTCGAACCGTCACGCGCCGGCCAAGCAGATCGCCCTGCCGGCACTGGGCGTGGGCATCTTGGTCACCGGCGTCCACGACAACGTGGTCCGGGGCAATCTCGTTGAAGGCCACAGCACGTACGGCATCGCGATCCTGCCCAACGTGGACGACAATTTGTGGCTCACGTCGGGGACACGTGTCGAGGGCAACATCGTCCGCGGGTCGGGCCAGGCCGACCTCGCGCTCGGCGTCCCGGGATTGGGCGGCGACTGCTTCTCGGGCAATGACTACGCGACCAGCATCCCCGTCGCCATCGAGGTCGTCGCTTCGTGCGACGGCTCGCTCCGCACGGGTTCCTCGGGCGCCGCGGCACCCTCGATCCAGCTCCTCGCCCGGTTCATGTCCGCTCTGGGCGGCGCCGAGACGAGCGACGGCGACTGGAAGACGTGGCCCGCTCCCGCGGATCAACCGGACCTGCCCGACGCGACGACCGCACAGTGGGCGCTCGCGATCCCGGAGGCGGCCGTTCCCGGCAGCGTCCAGATCCGCGATGTCTCCGCCATCACCGCGACAGGTACGTCGTCCGCCATGACCAGGGAGGTGACCGTGCTCGGCGTTTCGTTCTCATCGTCCCCGCTGGGCATCGTGATATCCCTCTACGCGTATCTGCTCCCAGCGCTGCTGTATGTCGCCTGGGTCGCCATCGCCGCGTGGGATCTCGTGCGACGCGAAGACATCCCGATCCGACAGCGCACGCTCTGGCTCCTGGCTGTCATAGCCATCCCGCTCGTCGGGCCAATCGCCTACTTCGCGTTCGGCCGTTCGCCAATCCCACGGGCTATGCGCCTGATGCTCGTCCTAGGCGGGATCGTCGTATATCTCGTGGTGACCATGCTCGCAGCGCTGCTCATGGTCGTCTGAGCCGAGGCGTGCCGCAAGCAACGACTCACGCGATGGACCGTTCCGGAGCGGCCAGATCGCGACAACACCATGAGCAGTTAGTGTCAAGCAGCGGAGGCCCGGGTTGTGCACGGTCGCCCCACTCGAGTTCCGGCTACGTCACGGGGACTAGCTGACCGCGGGTTCCTCCCGCTCGACCCACTGCGCCCGCCAGGCGGGTGCCGTGACCGGCTGGCCGAAGTAGATGCGCTCGCGCCAGACGAGGTCATCGCGCAACTCGTAGATGCTGACCGCCAGCCAGCGCGAGCCGTCCGCGTAATGCACGATCGCCTCGCTCCACCAGCAGTCCCCCGAGCCGCCGACCCGCTTCGGTTCGACCCGCGGCGCGCCCTCGGGACGCTGCGTCCGAACCACCCGGTAGTTGGCGCTGCTGGTCACGATCTCGCCGGACTGCGGCCAGGCCTCCTGCCACTCAGGGTGGCGGAGGGCCTCCATCGCGTTGAAGTCGTCTCGCGCCCCGGCATCCGCGTAGCGACGCACCAGGTCTCCGGCCGTTGCTCTGGCCTGAGGCATCCCTTCGCTCATCTTGGCCCTCACCGAGTTCGTACGCGCGGCGGGCGCGCTCAGTCGGACGCTAACACCTCTTCAACCGGCATGAGACGAACTTCGGCAGGCACGACGGGCCGAGTCCCGCACGGGGAGCTGGACAGGCGACGCAAGGCAAGCACCAATCAGGGAGAGA
>CAYLSK010000315.1:0-1637 GCA_964385975.1 uncultured Anaerolineaceae bacterium
ATCGACCACGACCCGGGAGGCCCGGCAGCCGGAGAGGTGGCCGGGCGGCAGGAGTTGATCGACTCGGTGCAGGGCTACAGGACCGCGTTTCCGGACTTGCACTTTGAGTTCGGGCCTCAGGTCGCTGAGGACGAGCTGGTCGCCACCCGGTGGACCGCACGCGGAACACATTCAGGACCGCTCGATGAGAGGCCGCCAACCGGTAAGACCGTTGAGGTGACGGGAATTTTCCTTGAGCGCCTGGCCAGCGGAAAGATCGTCGAAAGCTGGGTGGAATACGACCGGCTCGGTCTGTTTCGGCAGTTGGGCTGGATCGCGGACGAGCCTGCTGCCGCCAGGTAGCCAGGCTTAGATCAGCCAACACGATCGCCGCGAACCTGCGTCGCCTTGGCTTAGCGAAGGGGTCGGGGGAATGGGTTCGCGTCAACCACGGCACGATGAGCAGGTCGTGTCGGATCCGTTGATCTTGCTGATAAGTCACGCGACGGCCAACTACCCTTCTGCCGGCCGCACTGTCGACCTTCTGGCTCGTGACTGGGAGAGAACGACGGGCAACGCCCCCGGAACGGTCGGACGCCGGAATTGTCGGTGCCCGCCGCACCGCCCAGCTTGCGGCGAGCTCTGGAGACGATTACGCTTCGATGTTCGTTTCTGCTCTCAGCCCAGATCGTCCTCCGTCCGCGGTTCCGAATGTGGCACCATGCCGTCGAATCATCTGCGGGAGCGCTCATGGCCCGACTCCAACGCAAGCGGTTCAGCGAGCCAGTCGACGTCCGGCGGTTCCCGAATGGCCGTGTCGACGTCATCGAGCTCGATGACGTCGTCGTCGGACGGATGACCTACCAGCCGGGCTGGCGCTGGTCGGTCGACGTCAAGCCCATCGCGGGCACGGACGCATGCCGGTACCACCACGTCGGGGTGACCCTCGAGGGCCGTCTTCGGGTCCAGATGCCCGACGGCACCGAACTCGAGATCGGTCCCGGTGACGTGTTCGAGATCCCGCCCGGTCATGATGCCTGGGTGCTCGGCGACACCCCCTGGGTCTCGGTCGACTGGGAGGCGATGCGCACGTATGGCCGCGGAACCGGGCAACCGGGAGGGCGCGTCCTCGGCTCGATCCTCATCACGGATATCGTCGACTCGACCGCACTCGCCTCACGAGTTGGTCCTTCTCGCTGGCGGGACCTGTTGGCGCAACACAACGAGGGCGCTCAGCGGGTGATCGACCGATACCAGGGCCGGCTGGTCAAGACCACGGGCGACGGCGTGCTCGCCCTGTTCGATAGCACCGAACGCGCCATCCGAGCGGCGGTCGGCATCCGCGAGGCTGTCCAGCCGCTGGAGCTCCAGGTTCGGGCCGGAATCCACACCGGCGAGGTCGAGCTCCTACCGGACGACGTGCGCGGACTCGCGGTTCACGTCGCCGCCCGAATCCAGGACCTTGCCGCACCGGGCGAGATCCTCGTGTCCGGGACCTCCCGGGATCTGCTCGAAGGCTCGGACCTGACCTTCGAGGATCGCGGCAGCCACGAACTGAAGGGGATCAGCGGAGGACGACAGGTGTTCGCGCTGACCTGACGGCGCTGCCGCCTAAGGAAAGTACTACGAAGGCGACAGACTCGATCTCAGCGAGCCTC
>CAYLSK010000316.1:0-1623 GCA_964385975.1 uncultured Anaerolineaceae bacterium
GTCGGCCAGAGCCGACTTCAACACGGTCTAGATCCGCGCCGGCACTGGTCCGCTCGCTGGCGCGGTCCACCGCGCCCAATTCACACCAGTCTCGAGAATAGTTCGTTCGACAGGAGCCGGCCGCGGGTGGTCAGGACGACCCGGTCGTCATCGGTCACCTGGAGCAACTCCGCTGCCACGGCCCAGCCGAAGGCGTTGGCCAGTGGCGTCTCGTAGGCGGCATCGAGGGCGACGCCCTGGTCCGTGCGCAGGCCGAGGATCACCGCCTCCGCCCCGGCCGTCTCCGGATCGATAGTCTCCGAACCGCCGGGCGGTAGCCGAGGCGGACGGCCGTCGGCCGGGGCGAGAGCCGCAAGATAGCCCTCGAGCCGCGCCGCGTTCCAGCGCCTGGTCACTCCGTCAAAGGCGTGCGCGCCCGGCCCGACGGCCTCGTACGGGCGCCGCTCCCAGTAGACGAGGTTGTGCCGGCTCTCATGTCCGGGGCGCGCCCAGTTGCTGATCTCGTAGCCGCGCCAGCCCGCCGCCGCCAGGACGTCCGTGGCGTGCTCGTATTGCGCTGCGGCACGATCCTCGTCCTGGCGTGGTCGAGCGCGCGCCCGCCATCGACGGGCGCCGGCCGTCGTGGGGAGGTGATCGCCGGCCGGTCCGGTCAAACCCTCGGCGTCCGGATCGTCGAGGGTCAGGGAGTAGAGCGAGAGATGGTCGGGCCCGAGCGCGAGGGCTGCGTCCAGCGTGGCCGCCCAATCGACCAGGGTCGCATCGGGAATGTCGTAGAGCAGATCCAGGCTGATCGATCCTATTCCCGCATCGCGGGCAGCGTCGACCGCCGAAGCGACGTCGGCCGCGCGATGGCGACGACCCAGGCGCCGCAGCTCCGAGTCGGACAGGGACTGGGCGCCCAGGGAGAGCCGGGTCACGCCCGCGAAGCGCCACGCATGCGCATCACCACGCTCGTCCGGACCTGGATTCGCCTCGATCGTGACCTCGGCGTCCGCGGCGACGTCAAACCGCTCCCGGACGTGCGCGAGCAGCTCGGCGACCGCGGCCGAGGGGAGGAGCGAAGGCGTCCCGCCGCCCAGGTAGACCGTCTCGAGCGGCGCCCGCCCGACGCCGAACACCTCGTCCAGCGCATCGGCCCGAAGCGTTAACTCGGCGTGCAGCGCCACGAGGAAGGCGTCCACCCACGATCGGGGCCCACGCGCGGCGGCGCCCGCGAAGACCACGAAGTCGCAATACGGACAGAGCGAGACGCAGAACGGGATGTGGACGTAAAGGGCGACCGGCGGAGCCAGGGTCACCGGTCGCGCGAGGTCGATTCCCGTGACCCGATCACCCGCCAACCGTCCGGGGTTCGGCGCCGATTCTCGATCTCTTCGACTTCGCGGCCGCGCGGCATCGTCTGGCCAGCGTGGCCGGTGCACAGGAAGACCGCGAAGCGCGTGACGGCGTGGCCGAGGAAGGCCGCCGCGATCCCGCCGGTTAGCGCGGTCAGCCAGCCGCCGATCAGACCCATGCCCAATGCCATGACCAGGAGGTAACGGTCGCGACCCGGTGCCCCAAGGCGCGTCGTCAGGGTGTAGACGATCGCCTGGATCACATTCGCGAGGGTCGGATCGATGCCGC
>CAYLSK010000317.1:0-1604 GCA_964385975.1 uncultured Anaerolineaceae bacterium
TTGATCTCCGACGGGGGCCGCAGGGCGACGGGCAATTCCGCACGGCTGCCGTCTTTGTGGTCGACGGTCAGGATCACCCTCTGGCCGGCCATCCCGCGCAACCCGTCCAGGATGGAGGTGTCACCGAAGAATTCGTACCTCTGACCATTGACCGCGACGATGGCGTCTCCACCAACCAAGCCGGCTTCGGCGGCAGGAGACGACTCCTGCACTGTGTGGAACCTGACGCCGACGTACGGGGTGGCAAGCCACGCGATCCCGGTAAAGATGGCGAACGAGAGCACGACGTTCATCCCAACGCCAGCGACCAGGATGAGCAGCTTCGTCGCCAGCCTCTGCGCCGCGAACGAGCGCGGATCGCCGGCATCATTGCCGTCCTCGCCCTCGAGCTTGACGAAGCCGCCGATCGGCAGCCAATTGAGCGTGTAGAGCGTCTCCCCGCGATTGCGCAGGACCCTGGCTCGAGGCGGGAAGCCGATGCCGAACTCCAGCACTCGCACCCTGGCCAGACGGGCCGTGACGAAGTGCCCGAGCTCGTGGATCACGACGAGGAGGCCGAGGATCAAGACGAACAGGACGATCGTTATGAGGGACTGCACGAAGCCAGTCACGAGGCTGCCCCGATCGGCCCGGTCGCGAACGCCGCGCGGACCTCGTGGTCGAGCCGATCAAGGTCGTCAAGATCGGGCTCGCCAGGGTTGGCGCCGAAGCGTGCGACGGCGGCCTCGAGGAGAAGCGCGATGCCGGGAAGGTCGAGCGTTCCGTCCAGGAACCGCGCCACCGCGACCTCATCGGCGGCGATGAGCGCGGCCGACGCCCAGGGTCCCTGGCGGCCCGCCTCGCGCGCGATCCGGAGGGCCGGGAAGCGGGCCTCGTCCGGCGCACGGAAGTCGAGCCGCTCGACGGCCACGAGGTCCGGTATGGTGGCCGGCGACGGTCGTCGTTCGGGGTAAGTCAGCGCGTACTGGATGGGAAGTCGCATATCCGGGCTGCCCATTTGGGCCTTGAGGGAACCGTCGATGAAGCGGACGGCAGAGTGGACGACGCTCTGCGGATGGATGACCACCTCGATGGCGTCGAAGGCGACATCGTACAGCCAGTGTGCCTCGATGACCTCCAGACCCTTGTTCACGAGGGTCGCGGAGTCGATCGTGATCTTGGCCCCCATCGACCAGGTCGGGTGCCGGAGGGCCTGCTCCGGGGTGGCCCTGGCCATCGCGTCGAGCGTCGCGTCGAGAAACGGGCCACCCGACGCGGTCAGGATCAGCGCGGCAACGGCATCCAACCGCTCGCCGACGAGGCACTGCCAGATCGCCGAGTGCTCCGAGTCGATCGGTCGAAGCCATGCCAGCGGGCTGGCGTAGGGGTCGCGCGAATCACTCGCCCCTGCGATATCGGCGAGGGCGCGCGCGAGGGGCATGACCAGATGCCCGCCGGCGACAAGGGTCTCCTTGTTGGCCGTGGCGACAACCTTGCCCGCCCGAAGGGCGGCCAGGACGGGACGCAGGCTGACCATCCCGCCAGTTCCGACGACGACGAGGTCGATGTCGTCACGCGTGGCCAGCGTTTCCAGCGCGTCCGCCCCGCCGACCAGCTCCACATCG
>CAYLSK010000318.1:0-1562 GCA_964385975.1 uncultured Anaerolineaceae bacterium
TCCCCTCGCACTCCTCGCAGGTGGTGGCGACGCCGGCCATCATCGCCAGGTCGGTATAGGTCACGCCGGCGCCGTTGCAGGTCGGGCAGGCGCCCTCGGAGTTGGCGCTGAACAGCGCCGGCTTGACGCCGTTGGCCTTCGCGAATGCCGTGCGGATCGGGTCGAGCAGCCCCGTGTAGGTCGCCGGGTTGCTCCGTCGCGAGCCGCGGATCGCGCCCTGGTCGATCGACACCACCCCGTCCCGGCCCGACACCGAGCCATGGATCAGTGAGCTCTTGCCCGACCCGGCCACGCCGGTCACTACCACGAGCACCCCGAGTGGGATGTCGACGTCGACGTCCTGCAGGTTGTGGGTGCTGGCGCCGCGCACCTCCAGCACTCCCGACGGTGTCCGTTGTGACGGCTTCAGGGATGCCCGATCGCTCAGGTGTCGGCCGGTGATCGTGCCGCTGGCCCGCAGCCCGTCGACGGCGCCCTCGAACACCACCTCGCCACCGGCCGTGCCTGCGCCCGGCCCGAGATCGACCACGTGGTCGGCAATCTCGATCACCTCAGGCTTGTGCTCGACGACAAGGACGGTGTTGCCCTTGTCGCGGAGCTGCAGCAGCAGGTCGTTCATCCGCTGGATGTCGTGGGGGTGCAGCCCGATCGTCGGCTCGTCGAAGACGTACGTGACGTCGGTGAGTGACGACCCGAGGTGGCGGATCATCTTGGTCCGCTGCGCCTCGCCGCCCGAGAGCGTGCCCGACGAGCGGTCGAGCGAGAGGTAGCCGAGCCCGATCTCGACGAACGAGTCGAGGGTGTGCCGCAGTTTCGCGAGCAGCGGCGCCACGGAAGGTTCGTCCAGCCCCCGCACCCACTCGGCGAGGTCGCTGATCTGCATCGCGCAGGCGTCGGCGATGCTGATCCCCCGGATCTTCGAGGATCGGGCCGCCTCGCTGAGCCGAGTCCCTCCGCACTCCGGACAGGCGGTGAACGTCGCCGCGCGCTCGACGAACGCCCGGATGTGCGGCTGCAGCGAGTCGATGTCCTTGGAAAGCATCGACTTCTGGATCTTGGGGATCAGCCCTTCGTACGTGAGGTTGACACCGTTGACCTTCACCTTGGTCGGCTCGCGATAGAGGAAGTCGTGCCGCTCCTTCTCGGTGTAGTCGCGGATCGGCTTGTTCGGGTCGAGGAAGCCAGACTCGATGAAGATCCCCGTTGTCCACCAGCTGTCGACCTTGTAGCCGGGGATGGTGATCGCGCCCTCGGCGATCGACTTGGAGTCGTCGAAGAGCTGGGTGAGGTCGACGTCGGAGACCGTGCCCATGCCCTCGCAGCGGGGACACATGCCGCCGGGGAGGCTGAAGCTTCGACTGATCGTCTTGCCGTCGCCGCGGTCCACGGTGGCCGACCCGACCCCTCGGACCGACGCGATGTTGAACGAAAACGCCTGGGCCGAGCCGATGTGCGGCTGCCCGAGCCGGCTGAAGAGGATGCGCAGCATCGCGTTGGCATCCGTAGCGGTGCCGACGGTCGAGCGGACGTTGGCGCCCATCCGCTCCTGGTCGACGATGATC
>CAYLSK010000319.1:0-1562 GCA_964385975.1 uncultured Anaerolineaceae bacterium
GCTCATCCGGGCCCGGCGGCCAGTCGGTCAACACGACCGACTCGGCGGTTCGGATCACCCATCTGCCGACCGGGTTAGTTGTCGAGATCCAGGACGAGAAGAGCCAGCACAAGAACAAAGCCAAGGCGCTCGCCGTTCTCCGTTCACGCCTCGTCGACATGGAGCTCCAGAAACAACGCGCCGCCGATTCGGCGACCCGTCGCTCAATGACCGGTTCGGGCGATCGGGCCGACAAGATCCGGACCTACAACTTCCCCCAGGACAGAATGACGGACCACCGGGTAGGGCTGGACCTCTCGAACCTTCCGCGGATCATGGACGGCGAGCTGGATCGGCTGATCGATACGCTGATCACGACCGACCAGGCCGAGCAACTCCAGGCGCTCGTCGGCGACGAGGATGGCGGCGGCCGTGGCGGCAGTTGACGCACCGCTGAGGGACCCGACTCCCGGACCGAATGTTGGGGAGCTCCTGCGCGCGGCGGTGGACCGCTTGCGGGTCGCTGGAACGGAGCGCCCGCGTCTCGACGCCGAGCTGCTGCTCGGGCACGTCACGGGGGCGGATCGGACCGCGATCGTCGCCCACCCCGAGGCCCCGGTCTCCATCGAAGCCGTCGCGCGCTTCGAATCCGAGCTCGCCCGCCGGGAGCGTGGAGAGCCCGTCGCCTATATCCGGGAGACGAAAGAGTTCTACGGGCTCACCTTCCGGGTCGATCGCCGAGCGCTCATACCGCGGCCGGAGACGGAGCGGCTCGTGGAGCTGGCCGAGCGTGAGGTGGTCGCCCGGCTGGCCGTCCCTCGACCGGCCGTGGCTGGGTCGGCCCGGCCGGCCGCCGTGCGGGTCGCCGAGGTGGGGACCGGCAGCGGCGCGGTCGCGATTGCCGTGGCCACGCTCCTCCTGCGGCGCGGCCAGCTGGCCGACGTCGAGATCCTGGCCACCGACAATTCCTCGGATGCCCTGGAACTGGCGGCCGAGAACGTCGCGGACCATGCCCTGGCCGGCCGGATCCGGCTGGCCGCCGCGGACCTCCTGCCGGAGGATCTCGCCCAGCTCGACCTGCTGATCGCCAACCTCCCCTACATCCCGAGCGCCGAGATCGACGGACTGCCGGTGGCTGCGTCCTTCGAGCCGCGGGCAGCCCTCGACGGCGGACCCGACGGCCTGGACGTGATCCGCCGACTCCTGGCACGCCTTCCGGCCGCCCTGGCGCCGAGCGGGAAGGCGCTCCTGGAGATCGGTGCCGACCAGGAGGAGCCGATCGGCGTCGCGGTCCGGGCGCTGCTCCCCGACTGGCGCTGTCGGGTTGAGCTGGACCTCGCCCGTCTGCCGCGGGTGGCCGTCGTGGAGCGCGCCAGGTGAAGCGCCATGGCACACCGTTCGAGGCCCGTTCCGTGGCCCCTCTCTTCCCGGTCCGAATGCTTGCCCTGGATATCGACGGAACCCTGGTCAACGAGACCCGCGCGATCCCGGAGCGAACGCGAGCGATCGTCATCTCGGCGCTCAACGCCGGGATCCGTGTCTCGCTGGTGACCGGCAGGCCGAAGATGACCGCGCCGCCGATC
>CAYLSK010000320.1:0-1544 GCA_964385975.1 uncultured Anaerolineaceae bacterium
CGTACGACTCCGTCAGATCGACCACGGTGACGAAGCAGCCGTGCTCGACCGCCAGGGTACGCGCGGGCCCGCCCAGGCCGCCACCCACGTCGAGGACCCGCATGCCCCGCCGCGGCTGGGCCAGTCGCGCGAGCCGAAGGGTGGTGCTCTTGCCGCCTCCGTGAAACTGATCGGCGGGCGCCAGGTTGTCGATCGTCAGCGCGTCGACATTCTTGCCGGTTGCCGCGAGGGCTTCGAGGATCGTGCGCTCGAGATCCTCGCGTCCCCAGTATTCGTTGGCGGCCCGCGGGTCGCTTCGCAGCGTCATGGGCCCAGCTTGAAGACGGCCTTGAGCTCCCGGGAGGGGACGGTGTCGCGCACCCAGGTGAACCCGCCGCTGTCCTTCATCTCGCGCGCGCCCTTGAGGAAGGCGGCGAGAGCCAGCCGCGACAGCGCCCCGCCGACACTGATGCGCTTGACTCCGACCTGGGCCAGCTCCGCGACCGTGATGGCCGGGTCGGCGGCGCTCATCACGACGTTGACCGGCCTGGTGACGGCGGAGACGACAGTGCGGATGGTGGCGAGGTCCCTCACCCCCGGCGCGTAGAGCACGTCCGCCCCGGCTTTTTCGAAAGCCTGCAGCCGCCGGATGGTGTCGTCGAGATCGAGGCGGCCATGCAGGAGATTCTCGGCCCGCGCCGTGAGCAGGAAGGGAACGGGAAGAGACCGCGCCACCTCGACCGCGGCCTGTACACGCTCGACGGCGAGCGCGAAGTCATAGATCGGGCGATGGGGGTCACCACTCGCGTCCTCGATCGAGCCGCCCACGACGCCCGCGCCTGCCGCCAGCCGGATCATCTCGGCGGCGTCCCGGGGATCGTCGGCGTAGCAGTTCTCGAGGTCCGCGTTGACGGGCAGCGCCGTCGCCTCGGCGATCACGCGGCAGTTCTCGAGCACCTCGTTCCGGGTCACCGTGTTCGTGCCGTCAACGCGCCCGAGCGAGTTCGCCAGGCCCAGGCTGGTAGTCGCCAGGGCCTCGAAGCCGAGCGAGGCCAGCAGCTTGGCGGTGCCTGCGTCCCAGGGGTTCGGGATGATGAACGCCCCCGGGCGCTCGTGCAGGGCCCGGAACGCCCCTGCTTTCTCGGATTGCGTCGTCATGTCTCACGCCTTCTCGAAATCGGTGCGCTCGTACACGGGCAGGCCCTGGAGATAGCGGCGCAGGCAATCCAGCCCCAGCTCCACCGCGCCCAGGCGCACCCAGTCGCGGCCGCCGAGGATGCGTGAGCGTCGCGATGCGACCTCCTGCTCGGTGGCGATCGCCAGGCAGATGGTGCCTCCGAATTCGATGCGATCCGCGCCTTCGTCGAGGTCGATCAGGACCGCGAGAGCGTGCGTCGAGGAGGTCTGGCGGCGCACGGCCTGCGCGACCGCTTCGGCCGACTCGCGCGTCAGCTCGCCCGCAGGTAGAGCGGCCTCGAGGCCCACGGCTCGGCCCACCTCGGCGAGGTCGCGTGACACGATGCCGCGGCGGAAGACGGATTCAGCCCCCGGCAGGTGGGCGAAGC
>CAYLSK010000321.1:0-1543 GCA_964385975.1 uncultured Anaerolineaceae bacterium
GGCTTCTGGGAGAAGTACTACTTCCGGCCCGGGAACCTCGGCTACCCGGTCTTCCAGACCGCGGTCGGCAAGATCGGCGTCTACATCTGCTACGACCGGCACTTCCCCGAGGGAGCGCGCGCCCTGGGCCTCAACGGTGCGGAGATCGTGCTAATCCCGAGCGCAACCTCGCGCGGCCTCTCCGAGTACCTCTGGCGGATCGAGCAGGTCAGCCATGCCGTGGCCAACGGCTACTACGTGGGGACGATCAATCGGGTCGGCATCGAGGCCGAGATCGGCGACGACGACTTCTACGGCCAAAGCTACTTCGTGGATCCTCGCGGCCAGTTCGTCGGCGACGTGGGATCGGCCCACGATGAGGAGCTGATCGTTCGCGACCTGGACCTCGACCGAATCCTGGAGGTCCGCAATACCTGGCAGTTCTATCGGGACCGCCGACCCGATGCGTACGCCGATCTCACCCGCCCGTAGGAAGCGCTACCATCCCATCCGGCTCGGCCGTCCGGAGGAGGACGGCCGAGCCGCCTCGTTTCTGAGGCGGGAGGCCTAGGCCATGCAGTTCGGCTTCACGCTCAAGCCCGAAAACACAATCGAGCGGACGATCGCCCTGGCCAGGCAGGCCGAGGCGGCTGGCTTCAGCTACGGTTGGCTGTTCGACTCGCACGTCCTGTGGCGCGAGCCATACGTCCTGCTCGCCCTGATGGCCCAGGCGACGAGCTCACTGCGCCTCGGCACGTGCGTCACCAATCCGGCGACCCGCGAACCGTCGGTGACCGCCTCGACGCTCGCTGTCCTCGACGAGCTCTCGGGCGGGCGAATGGATCTTGGCATCGGGCGCGGTGACTCGGCGCGCCGAATCCTCGGCAAGCCGCCGACCTCGATGGCCACGCTCGAGGAGGCGATCGGGGTTATCCGTGACCTCGTCGAAGGGCACGCCGTGACCTTCGAGGGCACCGAGCTGAAGCTCCCGTGGACCGGCAAGTGGAAGCTCCCAGTGTGGGTCGCGGGTTACGGTCCGATGGCCCTCGCAATGACCGGCCGAGTCGCCGACGGGGTGATCCTCCAGCTGGCCGATCCCGATTTGATCCGCTGGTTCGTCGGCCAGCTCCGCGATGCCGAGGCGGCCGCGGGCCGGCCGCGCGGGAGCGTCAAGGTCCAGTCGGCCGCCCCCGCCCACGTCGGCGACCTCGAGCTGTGCCGCGCGCGGACGCGCTGGTTCCCGGCCCTCGTCTCGAATCACATCGTCGACCTCGTCAACAAGTACCCGCGCGAGCAGCTGCCGGATGCGCTCACCGGCTACGTTCAGGACCGCGCGGGTTACGACTATCACCATCACGCGGAGGTCGGCTCGTCAAACGCTGCCTTCGTCGAAGACGAAGTGACCGACCGGTTCTGTGTCCTGGGCTCGGTCGAGGATCACATTGCGAAGCTGCGCGACCTGGCCGCCGCCGGGGTCGACCAGTTCAACGTCTACCTGATGAATGGCGACGAGGAGGCCCAGCTGGAGCTATACGGTCGCGAGATCATTCCGGCCCTGCGGGGC
>CAYLSK010000322.1:0-1539 GCA_964385975.1 uncultured Anaerolineaceae bacterium
GCGATCAGATGGATGCGGTCGGTTCGTTCCGGGGGCGGACGGCCGAGGAAGCGCGCACGCATCTGAGTGAGAAGGAGTGCCACGTGAACTGTCCCAGTAGCTGGGGAGCGAGATCATGATCAGTCGAGTCATCTACAAGAAGCGAACGGGGCGCCGCCTGCTGACGGCCATCGCAACGCTGGCGATCGTCTCGGGCACCCTGGTGGCCGGCAGCGCCGTCCTCGCCGTCAACGCCACGGGCGCATTCGAGCTCGACGGCAACGCGCTCACCAGTCACGCCGGAACCGGCGCCCCCGACGACGCCGATCGGGTCTGTTACCAGGACGCGATCAACGCGGGCCTCTCGGCCGCGACTGCGACGGCACGCTGCACGGCGACGAGCGGCACGAACGGCGCGAGCGCGGTCCAGTGGATCGACGCCTCGACCGAGCTGACGATCTTCACCGGCGGCGGCTCGAAGGATCCGCAGAATCCGGGCACCGACTGGCTGTGGAAGCCGAAGGACACCGTGCCCGACAAGGACACGATTGAGCACTCCTTCGCCGCTCGCTACTCGCTGGCGCCGGACGCCGCCACGTGTCCGAGCACCGATCCGACCTGCGAGGTCATCTTCTTCGGGGTCGATCGCTTCGACAACAGCGGCGACGCCCAGCTCGGCTTCTGGTTCTTCAAGAGCCAGATCAGCCTGACCAACACCGCCTCGCAGGGCGGCTTCAAGTTCAGCGGCGACCACCAGAACGGCGACCTGCTGCTGATCAGCCAGTTCAGCAACGGCGGTGGGACCGCGACGATCGAGGCCCACTTCTGGGATACGTCCTGCGCGAAGGCCGCCAACAACGACCCGCAGCCCACTCAGTGCTCGGCCAAGAACCTGCGGCTGCAGGCGAAGTCGACCGCCGCGAGCTGTGCGACGTCGGCGCCGACCGCGCCGTTCTGCGGCATCGTCAACCCGATCAACGGCACGCCCGCGGCCTGGCCGTTCACCGACAAGACCACAGTCGGTGCGTCCCATCCGGCGAAGACGTACCTCCAGGGTGAGTACTACGAGGCCGGCGTCAACCTGAGCTCGCTCGGGATCGGCAACGAGTGCTTCCCCTCGTTCATCGCCGAGAGCCGCGCCTCGACCTCGCCGACGGCGACCCTTAAGGACTTCGCCCTCGGCAGCTTCCAGAACTGCAGCGCGACCGCGGTCACGGCTCCGTCGTCGGCCTCGGTCTCGCCCGGTGTGTCGGTCACCGACCACATCCTGATCACGGGCGCCGGGACCGGCAGCCCGCCGTTCCCGAGCTCGCCCGCCAACGTCGTCTTCTCGATCTGCGGCCCGATCGCCTCGGGCATCTGCGACGGCAGCGACGCGGCCCACACCGCGGCTTCCTTCGGGACCTCCAAGGCGCTCACCAATACCGCGACCCAGGGGGTGTCCGAGGCGACCTCGGACGCGGTCAACACGGCCGCCAGCCCGCTGGCCCCCGGCCGCTACTGCTTCGTCGGCAGCTGGGCCGGTGACACCAACTATCCAGCCGGAGCCAGTGACAACAG